>JAVRKU010000014.1:0-36278 GCA_031962125.1 Mesoaciditogaceae bacterium
ATCAGAGAAACTGCGCGCAGCGGGCAGCGAGCCGCAAGCCGTATTGTACATTGTACATTTTCAATTTTCAATTGAAATGTTATAATGCTATCAGGAAGGTTTTGATTATGGGGGTGAATCGATGATGTGGTGGTATGGAGGACCCTATTTGGGTTATTATGGATGGGGCTGGGGATTCGGATTGATCGGCAGTATAATTGGTCTTTTCATCTTTCTCGCCATATTTTTCTGGATCTTCAGGATGATTTTCAGAGGTGCTTTCGGACGGCGCCCGTATCGTTACTACCGTTATCACAGGTATTATCGTGGATATGATGATAGAGAAGAAGCATTTGAGATTCTGAGAATGAGATATGCACGTGGGGAGATATCAAAAGAAGAATACGAAAGAATTAAGAAAGATCTTGAGTCTTGAATATGATATAATATCGAAAAACGTAAGAAGGTGAATTCTTTGGCGAAATTGCTTTTTGAGGGAAAGAGCTACGATGTTCATTCTGGAGCTTTGAAAGATCTCATCAAAGAGGCTGGTATCAATTCAAAAATAGTGGGTGGAGTGGTAGGAAAAGAATTTGTCGATCTTTTTCATGATGTAGGTGAGGGAGAAACAATTACGCTCTTTACCGTTGAAGATCCGCATGCCGCTGAACTTTACAGACACACGATGAGCCATATAATGGCACAGGCGATCAAAAGGCTTTACAAAGATGCAAAATTTGCGATAGGGCCAACGATAGAAAATGGCTTCTATTATGATATTGACCTTCCGGTATCTTTGAACGATGAGGATCTCAAAAAGATCGAAGAAGAGATGAAAAAGATAGTGAAGGAAAATTTGCCACTCGAAAGACTCACAATGAATTCGGATGAAGCCATAAGATATTTTGATAAAGAAGGTCAGCCATACAAGGTTGAAATAATAAGGGATCTTGGAGGAGAATCGGTGACCCTTTACAGACAGGGAGAATTTACGGATCTTTGCCGCGGCCCTCATATGCCATCGACGGGGATGGTCAAATATTTTAAGCTGTTAAATGTTTCTGGAGCTTACTGGCGCGGGGATGAAAAAAACAAAATGCTTCAGAGAATTTACGGAACGGCCTTTTATAAAAAAGAAGATCTTGATGCACATTTGAAGATGCTTGAAGAATCGGCAAAAAGAGATCACAGAAAGCTCGGCCCACAGCTTGATCTCTTCTCCATCCATCCAGATGTCGCACCGGGTATGGTTTTTTTCCATCCAAAGGGCACAGCAATAAGAAGAGAGCTCGAGAAATATTGGAGGGAAGAACACAAAAAGGCCGATTATGTTGAAGTCATAACGCCGATGGTTATGAATGAAGCCTT
The DNA here is from genome assembly GCA_031962125.1 of Mesoaciditogaceae bacterium. Lineage (GTDB taxonomy): Bacteria > Thermotogota > Thermotogae > Mesoaciditogales > Mesoaciditogaceae > JAVRKU01. Next base: position 1,348 of record JAVRKU010000014.1, read on the forward strand.
ATGGAGACAATCAGGCCACTGGGATCATTACCGTGAGAATATGTACTTCACCGAAAAAGAGGATCAAATGTACGCGATAAAGCCGATGAACTGCCCGGGTCATATTATGATATATAAAACTCAAACAAGAAGTTATAAAGATCTACCTTTGAGAATGTGTGAGCTCGGTACCGTGCATCGTTACGAAAGAAGTGGTGTTGTTCATGGTCTTTTCAGAACGAGGGCCTTTACCCAGGATGATGCTCATATCTTCTGTACCCCTGATCAGATAGAAGCCGAAATAAAGGGCGTTATATCTCTTGTTGATAAAACTTACAAACTTTTCGGTTTTCCGTACAAAGTTGAGCTTTCAACGAGACCTGAAAATTCTATGGGCTCGGATGAGGTCTGGGAGATTTCGACGGGCGCCCTTAAGAGAGCCCTCGATCATATCGGACTTGATTATCAGGTAAATGAAGGAGATGGCGCTTTTTACGGACCGAAAATAGACTTTCACGTGAAGGATTCGATAGGAAGGACATGGCAATGTGCGACAATTCAGCTCGATTTTCTTATGCCTGAACGGTTTGATATCTCTTACATCGGTCCGGATAATCTCGGACACAGACCAGTTATGATCCACAGGGTTATATATGGGTCTCTGGAAAGATTCATAGGAATTTTGATAGAACATTATGCTGGAGCTTTCCCGACATGGATAGCGCCAGTTCAGGTAATCCTTTTACCGATATCTGACAAACATCTCGAGTATGCAAAAAATATTTTGAAAAATTTAGATGAGGCAGGTATCAGGGCTGAAATGGATGATAAACCACGAAAGATAAATTACAAGATAAGAGAAGCCCAGCTTCAAAAAATTCCTTACATGTTGATCATCGGTGATAAAGAGATGGAAAATGGCTCTGTCGCTGTCAGATTGAGAAGCGAGAAAGATCTCGGTGAGATAAAGATAGCTGATCTTATCCCGTCTGTCATGAAAGAAATAAAAGAAAGACACCAAAGTTCCATTTACGGAGGTTGAAATGGACTACAAAGATTGGGATAGTAAGCCATTGATAAGGGTGAGAATTTCTGAGTCGGATGTCCATTATGCAGGAGGTCTTGTCGATGGAGCGAAAGTTATGCAATTCTTTGGTGATGTTGCAACTGAATTGCTCATAAGATCGGATGGAGATGAGGGGCTCTTTCGTGCCTATGATATGGTTGAATTTCTTGCACCGGTTCATGCCGGAGATTACATAGAAGTCTACGGAAAGATAACAGATTTAGGTAAAACTTCAAGAAAAATGTATTTTGAAGCGTACAAAATCATAGCACCGGCCGATGGTGATGCACCAGGTGCATGTGATGTATTAAAAGAACCGGTACTCGTTGCGAGAGCGGAAGGAACGTGTGTTGTTCCGCTTCAAAATCAGAGATACAAAAATCAAAAATTGTGAAGGTGATCTCATGGAGAAATTGATCATCACTGCCGCTGTCTGCGGGGCGGAAGTTACGAGAAAGCAGACTCCTTATATACCTCTGACACCTGAAGAAATTGCCAATGAAGCCTGCGCATCATATAAGGCTGGCGCATCGATAGTTCACATTCATGTCAGGGATGAAACGGGCAATCCAACCCAGGATGTAAAAGTTTTCAAAAAAGTAGTAGAATTGATAAAGTCTAAGTGCCCTGATCTCATAATTCAGGTTTCGACAGGGGGAGCTGTTGGGATGACGGCTGAAGAAAGAGTGCAATCGATAAACGCCGGAGTCGAAATGGCAACTTTAGACGTCGGAACGACGAATTTCGGTGATGATATATTTGTTAACGATATGCCGATGATCCGTCATTTTGCATCCGAGATGTCTAAAAAGCATATCGTACCTGAATTCGAGTGTTTCGATGTCGGCCACATTTCAAATGCTTTGAAGGTGGTTAAAGAAGGTCTTATAAAAGGGCATCTTCACTTTGATTTTGTTCTTGGTGTTGCCGGGGCATGTCCGGCGGATGTTAGAAATTTAATTCGTATGGTCGATTCAATTCCTGCTGATTCAACATGGACAGTTGCAGGTGTGGGAAGGCATGAATTCGATATGGCATCTTTTGCAATTCCTATGGGAGGACACGTGAGAGTAGGCCTTGAGGATAATATATATCTGTCAAAAGGTACGCTTGCGAGATCAAATGCAGAATTGGTCGAAAAGGTTGTGAGAATGGCGAAGGAAGTTGGTCGTGAAATTGCGACACCACAAGAGTCGAGAAAAATTCTTGGTATAAACTCTTAGTTTTTCAATTCGAAAGGAGGTATGTCTTAAGTGTTTGGAAAAATCATAATGGCTGCAGCTCCTGTTTCTTCTGCTCCATCGACAACTCCAGCGCCAGCCGGCGGGGGTGGTTTATTTAGCGGTGGAGATAGCGGCATATTCACGATGATAATATGGCTCGTTGTCATCGTTGCCATCTTTTACTTTCTTCTCATCTTTCCCCAGAGAAGGCAGAGCAAAACCTTTGATAAAATGATGAATAATCTCAAAAAAGGAGACACAGTTTTAACAGTCGGAGGGGTTATCGGGAAGGTCGTAGATATCAAAAACAACACGATCAAGTTGAGAAGCGGAAGTACCGAGATGGAAGTTACAAAGCGTGCCATATCGTCGGTCGTAAGAAGTGACAGTTCATCAGACTCTTCAGATTCTTCAGATGATAAAGAATCGACAGATGATAAATTGGATGACAAATGAGCATGGAGGTGAATGGCTGAGGCCTGTTAAATGCGAACTAATAATATAAGAGCAGTTGTAGTTCTTGTTGTTTTGTTCGTAGTCCTCTTTTTCCTCTTCTATCCGATGGGCTCATCCAACGGTGGTTTTATGGGGGGAGTTTTCGGAAATATCCCGCTTGGGCTTGATATAAAGGGAGGATCTTTGCTTGAATACCAGTTTGTTGGTAATTCAACTCCTGAAACGGCAAGTCAGGTTATAACCATTCTTAGGAGAAGACTTGATGATGCAAATTTCACGGAGGCCAACGTTTCTGCACTTGGAGACAATGGTATTAGAGTTGAGATTCCAGGGATAGATAATCCGCAAAAAGCAGAGGCTTTGATAGGACAGAGAGCCGAACTCTATTTTGCCCAGGTTCTCGATCAGGTTCAATCATCAGTTAAACCGGCCCCAAAGATAGGTTTGCAGTATGCCGGTGCCGAATGGTTACAGTCTAAAGATCCAAGCGTTCCACCAGATACATGGTATCTTGTTAACAAAAATGTTCAGGTCGGTGCGGGGACAGTTCAATTGAATGGCGGGGAAGTTTCAAATGCCGTTGCGGCTGTTAACACATCCAGTGGTGGATGGGAAATAGATCTTTCTTTCAATGCAAAGGGTTCTCAGGATTTTTACCAGATAACCCAGGCTTTAGTCGGGAAACCTCTGGCAATAGTCATGGATAATTACATTTTGAGTGCTCCAATTGTAAATCAAGCCATACAGGGTGGTCATGCTCAGATAACGGGTAATTTCACATTCAGTCAGGCCCAGGATCTTGCCGCTTTGATAAGAAGCGGGAACCTGCCTGTAAGCCTTAAATTAAGTGAAGAACAAACACTGGGTCCGACACTCGGAGCTGATGTCGTGAGAACGAGTATATTTGTTGGTTTGATAGGCATGGCAATAGTGCTTGCGTACATGTTGCTTTACTATGGTCCGATCATGGGAGCCGTTGCTGATCTTGCACTCATTTACAACGCATTTTTCGTCCTCGGAATGCTTGCCCTCACTCACGGAATTTTAACGCTCCCTGGAATTGCAGGTATCATATTGACAATAGGTACAACCGTTGATGGCAACGTCATAATATTTGAAAGAATAAAAGAAGAAATGAGAACCGGCAAGAGTTCCAAAGCATCAATAACGGCAGGTTTTACAAGATCAACGGCTGTTATACTTGATGCCAACATTTCCACTTTGATAGTTGCCTTAGTACTTTATTATTTTGGTACGGGTGCTATAAAAGGATTTGCTGTAACCTTAACGATAGGTATAATCGGGACGATATTTACGGCTCTTGTCTTCTCGAGGGTTATGATGGAACTTGTCTCACCTGTGGTTAGGAACAAGTACTTCCCGGAGATGGCAAATAATGTATCGGTGGATAACGTAAAAAGTAATCTCTCATCCTCCAAAAATCAAAATTCAAAGGGAGGTAAATCTCGATGAAAAAAATGATAGATTTTGTAGGGCCACGTTATATATTTATTGCCATATCACTTTCAGTGATAGCACTTTCTTTGATCTTCATCTTCGTGCGTGGGTTCAATCTGGGAGTTGATTTTGCGGGAGGTACGATGATAACTGCTTCCTTCAACAAACCGGATCTTAATGTTTCGGATGTCCGGCATATCTTCTCGACAGCCGATTCGGCTTTCACAAATGCGAGTATAGTTAAGCTTTCATCGATTACAGGTGCGGGTACAACTGCGCAAAGATCTCTTTTCGATCTTACTGTCAAACAATTCTATAACGCCGAAAGTAGAGCAAATCTCAACTCGAATGTTCAGAAGGTTGCCGGCGCTGAGGGGTTGACGACAAAATTTGAATCCTTTCAGACCGTAAGTGGATATGCTGCAGCAGGATTAAGACAATCAGCGATATGGGCTTCGATAGTTGTTCTGATCCTTTTGCTAATCTACATAGCTATAAGGTATCAATTCATCTTTGGAGTTGGAGCCGTCGCATCGCTTGCACACGATCTGATAATAACGGCAGGACTTTATTCAATGTTCTGGATAAGCTTTGACAGTACTGTCGTAGCGGCACTGTTAACATTGCTGGGATATTCTCTTAACGATACGATAGTCGTTTATTCAAGAATAAGAGAAAATCTCAAGAAGATGCACGGGAAACCAATAGAAGAGATCGTAAACGTGTCCATAAATGAGACGCTATCGAGAACGATAAACACATCTTTAACGACATTCATAGTCGTCTTTGTGCTCTTCCTCTTCGCAAGTTCTGCTCTGAGACCTTTCGCTTTTGGTATGAGTTTTGGAGTTATAACGGGTACATACTCAACTATATACATAGCAAGTCCCGTACTCATAGGATGGCTTGCAAGACGTAGAAAAACTCTTGCAAAAAGATAAAAGCAAAGAGATGAAAAAAGCCCCCGAAAGGGGGCTTTTTTGATTGGATTATTGTTTACCCTGAAGAAGCTGCGTTACTTCCTGCTGTGCAATCTGGAGAGCTTCCTGCGGTGTTTTCTTGAAGAACATGGCATCTGAAACGAGTGTTCCTACATCATTTCTTATCTGGCTCCATACGGCTATGCCGGGATCGGATGATCCTACTGGAATCTGAGAGACGAGAATATTTATCATTGGATTTGATGCGACGTAAGATTTCCACGCCTGTGTCTCTATTGCACTTTTGGTAACAGGAAGATATCCAGTTTTTATCGCCCAGAAAGCTTGAACTTCTGGCTGTAAAAGATATTTAGTGAATTCCCATGCCGCTTCCTGTTCTGCAGGCGATGCTGTGTTGAATATCGCAAGATCGGTTCCTGCAAAAGGAGGAGCCTGTGTCTTCCATGAAGGAACAGGAGCAATCGTCCAGGAGAATTTTCCACCAACGCTATTTGCCGTGTAAGAAAGGCCTGCAGACGTGTCTATATACATCGCTATCTGACCGTTTCCAAATGGTCCGTCAAGATATCCACCCTGTCCTAAGACATCTCCGCTCTTCATCATGTCGACAAGCGTTTGGAGTGTTTCAATAGCGACAGGCGTATCGAGTGTTGCTGTTTTGTAATTTGAGCTTATAAAATCAGCACCATTCTGCCGTAAAAAGATTTCGTAAGTATCAACAGTTGTTCTTAAACCGAGTGCGTACTGTATAACCTTGCCAGATGAATCTTTTATCGTCAGAAGTGGTAGGTCTTTGATAAGTTCTGGAACAGTTTTAGGTATACTTACACCGGCCAGTGCAAGGGCATCTTGATTGACGAAAAGAATATATGTCGATTTGTTAAACGGGAGCGTGTAGATCTTTCCATTCCATGTGTTAGCTTTCAAGAATGGGGCCCAGATGTCGTCAACCTGACTTTTAGACAGACCTATCTGCGGGTTATCTATGAAAGTTTGCATGGGTTGAATAACGTTGGATGTCATCAAAGCAGCTGTCCAGTTTGAGTAAACCTGACTCATGGTTGGCAGTCCACCACCGACTGCACTCGCAAGCAGTTTTTCTTGAAGTGTTGCATAACTTCCAACGTATACGGCCTTGACCTCTATGTTCGCGTGCTGGGAATTGAAATTATCAACGATCTGGCTCAATGTCTTTCCAAGATCGCCACCCATCGATTCCCATAAAGTTACAACCGTCTTGGAAAATGTCATACCGACGAAAAGCAAAGATATCGCCAGTAGAACCGCAAGAACACGCTTCATTCAGATCCCTCCTTTGCAATTTGGCATTATCTATGCCAGTCCTATATTTTATCACTCCATGGTTTCTTCTTCAAGATGTCAAAGATCTGTTCTAAAGTTTTCTCAACTTTATTCGATGTGTCTATTACAAGATCGGCCCTTTTTAAATATTCAGATGCCGGAAGCTGGGCCTTTAATCTTTTCATAGCCTCTTCGTAAGTAAGATGATCTCTTGAGATCATTCTTTGAATTCTCAATTCGTCTGGACAATAGGTAACAATTATAAAATCGACCCGCTTATCCATACCCATCTCAAAGAGAACTGCTGCCTCGACGAAGACCTCATCATTCATTTTCCCGAGTTTTTTCGCTTCATCTTCTATCATTTTGACTATCTTGGGATGGGTGATTGAATCTAGTATTTGAAGTTTATTCCTGTCAGAAAAGACGATCGTACCAAGCTTTTTTCTGTCTATTTTTCCATCTTTATTCAGAAGATCCCCAAATTCGGCAATTATCTTTTTTTTGACGTTATCCAGGTCCAGTACTTTATGGCCTATTTCATCTGCATCTATCACAGGATATTCAAGGTTTCTTAAATATCTTGAAACGACACTTTTCCCTGTTGCTATTCCACCTGTAATGGCTATAAGTTTCAATTTGAAAACTCCATTCTTTGAATTTATGCGTACATCATTCTGATTATACTTCTATCTGCAAAAACAATCAATGATATACTTAATGCTTTAAAATCTAAATATTTATTTATGGTGGAGTGCAAATAAATACTGCATGCTGGAGCTGCAAGATAAATGGGCATTCGGCTTTTAAAGTTGAATCAGTATATAATGTCGGTGAGGTGATTTTGTTGCATCGGAAGATCGTTCAAATTGGGTTCTGGCTCACAATCGTTTCGGTATTCTCAACGTTTTCAATTCCGATAGGTCCTGTGCCAGTAACTTTACAAATTTTTGCAATATTTCTTATGGCTGCTTTTCTTGAACCGTTAGAATCTACCACCGTTACTGCCGGATATCTTCTGATCGGTTTCATTGGATTCCCGGTTTTTGCAGGTGCAGGAGGACCAGCGATTTTATTTGGACCAGCAGGCGGATACATCTGGGGTTTTGTTCCTGCAGCTTTCGTATCTTCGATCGCATGGAAAAAAGATAGTATCTTCCGCCTGTTTTTTCTTGGACTCGCGCTGTTATCAGTTTACATGCCGGGTCTTCTATGGCTTTCCATTTTTACCGGTGGACTCGCAAATGCTATAAGAATAGGTTTCCTACCTTTTATCTGGATCGATCTTTTGAAGATTTCGTTTGCTTTTTTTATCGCAAAAAAGTTGAGAAAGACTTTCAAACTGGAAGTGTAAAATTTGATTTTGAACCATTCAAAAATTGATCCGTCTAAAATTATGAAATACCCCCCTATCCCCCTTAATTAACTGGGAGCGAGCTTAAGAAAAGCTCGCTCTTCTATTTTTTGCTACTCTTGATCTGCTTCTTTGGATTCGGAATTTTTGAAGAAATACCAGTAAACTATTGCATTTACAAATTGAAAACCGGCCGCGATCAAAATGGGCATTTCGACCATCGAGTAGTCTATAAGATAACCACTTACGGCAGGGCCAACAGATGATGTGATCTGCTGGGGAAGATTGCTAATTGCAGCAACTGAAGACCTTTCCTCACTTTTTGCTTGTCCCATAACAAATGATTGACGTAACGGATTTCCAATCGCTATGACTATCATTCTGATGGCGAAAAAAATACTTGCAAGTAAAAAAGTTGGCATGAAAGCCATTAGAATCAAAGCTGCAACGCCGAACATCCTTGTGGCAACTATCGTTTTAATTGATCCAAAAATTTTTGCAAGAGGTGCAGCTATAAGAAATGGAAGAATGGCTATGATGTTCACGATGGTGTATAAAATTCCTATCGAATCCGTACCAGCACCGTATCTTATGAAGAACCAGTAAACAAGTATTGGACCTAAAAACCCTATTCCCAAACCATTTATAGCATTTGTAATTGAAAGTTTTCCAAGAAGTTTCCATGAAAGCTGGAAGGCTCTCTGACGCTTTGGCCTTTCTTTGTTTTCACGTATCGGTATAGTTGCGATTATCATGACGAAATAGATTATAGAAGCTAAAACCATCAAAAACAGATAACTTCCACGCCATCCCATTCCAAAAAGATCTGTAAAATGAGAGGGAATTAGAGCCAGAATTGATCCGATAGCACTTCCAACAGTTCCGAAGATCGAAAGAAAACTGAAGGCATTATTTCTGAAAGCTGGTTTAACGCTGTCGGTTATTAAGGCCTGCTCTGCCGGGTAAAAAGGTCCAAATGCCCCTCCGCTTCCCGCACCACCCCCACGGCCTATGGTTCCAACTGCGATGAGCGTCATCAAAATGTAATAATTTGTCGTAAAGAGAAAACCAAGTGCGCTTACGGCACTTATAGCTGTCAGCAAAATTATGACAAACTTTCTTCCATATTTATCGGCAAAAAAACCTACCCAGATCGAAAAGAGCATGCCTGCTATGGTGGTAACAGTAAAGATAAGCCCTATCTGAACAGCCGAAAAACCTATTCGCGAGAGATAAATTGCAACTATTATTATCAAGAAGCCTTGGGCCATACTCCGTAAAAAACGGCCAAGCATTAAAAGTGAAAGGTTTCGATTGAGCCAGTTCAGTTTAAACGTCTTCGCACTTCCTTTCATATACTGATCTGTTTTAAATTTCTGATCATTTAGGCTTCGGCAGTTGCCTCACCTCGGAATCTGATCCCCGCTGCGCTGCGGTTGCTTCCTAAGAATTATTTTAACTACATGATTTTATCATATATATGATGAAAAGTCAATTATTTTTTTGAAATTTGCAATGTGAAGAAAAAGATGGTAAAATCAATTAAGACATAAATGGTAGTAATTAGGAGGCAAATGATATGGAATTCATTAAAATTGTTGATTTACATGCGTCAATTGGAGAAAAGGAAGTTTTAAAAGGTGTTAATCTTACAGTCAACGAAAATGAAGTGCATGCGGTAATGGGCCCTAATGGTGCCGGTAAGACAACTTTGATAAATGTGATAATGGGAAATCCAAAATATAATGTTACATCCGGTGATGTTCTCTTTGAGGGTAAAAGCATATTGAAAATGACCGTCGATGAAAGGGCAAGACTTGGCATCTTTCAGTCATTCCAATATCCTGAAGAGATATCAGGCGTAACCTTTATCAATTTTTTAAGGCTCGCACATGAGAAAATTCATCCAGATGAAAAAATGGGTGTTCTTGAGTTCGGAGACATGTTGTTAAAGACGGCCGATTTTTTGAAAATTGACAGAGATTTTCTTAAAAGATATGTTAATTTAGGTTTTTCAGGTGGTGAAAGAAAAAAGGCCGAGATACTCCAGTTGAGCGTCTTGAAGCCCAGAGTGGCACTCTTAGATGAAACTGATTCCGGTCTTGATATAGATGCTTTGAGAATAGTATCTGAAGGTATAAACCGTGCGGTGAATTCTGGTATTTCCGTACTTCTCGTCACGCATTACAGACGTATTTTGGATTACGTACGGCCACAGTTCGTCCATGTTTTTATCGATGGAAGGATAATAAAAACGGGTGGCTTTGAAATCGCTGAAGAACTTGAAAAGAACGGTTACGAGTCAGTTGAGGAGGCGAGGTTATGATTGAAAAAGAGCGTGTGATTTTGAAGGATATAAATCTTAAAAGAACAGAACCCGGACTCAGTAGAAAGGTAATTGAAGAGATATCTTATGCCAAAAGTGAGCCTGATTGGATGAGAGAGTTAAGGCTCAAATCACTCGAGTATTTTATTCAGAGACCCAATCCAACCTTCGGTGTTGATATATCAAAGCTCGATTTAGACATAATAGTGAATTATGTACGGCCAAATTCTAAAAGGCAAAATTCATGGGAAGATGTTCCCGAAGATATAAGAGAAAATTTTGAAAAGTTAGGAATTCCTGAAGCTGAAAGAAAAGCACTTGCAGGGGTCGGTGCCCAGTATGATTCGGAGATCGTTTATCATAATATGAAAGATTATTTATCTAAACTCGGTGTCATCTTCGTTGATATGGATACTGCAGTAAAAGAGTATCCGGATCTCGTGAAGAAATATTTCATGCACCTTATTCCCCCTAACGATCACAAATTTGCCGCCCTTCACGGAGCCGTCTGGAGTGGTGGAACCTTCATTTACGTTCCGGAGAATGTTAGCGTTCCGATGCCAATACAGTCTTATTATCTCATGGGATCTCCTGGAATGGGTCAGTTCGAGCATACTTTGATAATCGTCGATAAAGGAGCGCACTTTGAATTCATAGAAGGGTGTTCCGGTCAGAATTATTCTGTAAGCAATCTTCATGCAGGAGCTGTTGAAATATATGTTAATGAGGGTGCAACTGTGAAATTTTCAACGATAGAGAACTGGGCCAAGAACACTTATAATCTGAACACGAAGAGAGCATCCGTTGACAAAGATGGAACGATTTTGTGGATTTCCGGAACAATGGGATCGGCGAAGACTATGCTCTACCCTTCGAGCATTCTCAAAGGAAAAGGTGCGCGAACGGAGTACACCACGATAGCATACGCAGGACCGGGCCAGCATTTAGACACCGGCACAAAAGTCTTTCATTTCGCACCGTACACTTCTTCAAAGGTCGATTCGAGAAGTATAAGTTTTGGAGGAGGTTATTCTTTTTACAGGGGACTTCTGAAAGTATCTCAATCAGCCATACATTCAAGATCTTCAGTTGAATGTTCCGCCCTTATGGTTGATGATATATCTAAATCAGATACTCTACCGATAATCGAAGTTATGAACAATGAATCAGAAATAGGGCACGAAGCTTATATTGGAAAGATAAGCGAGGATCAGATATATTATCTGATGAGCAGGGGTCTCACGGAAGATGATGCCAAAGCTCTTATAGTTCGGGGGTTTCTTGATCCTTTCATAAAGCAGCTACCTTTTGAATATGCCGTTGAGTTTAACAGGATGATAAACATGAATTTTAACTCAAAGATAGGGTGATTGGAATGTTTACAAAAGTAGAACCGATAGTTAAAACTTTTGAATCGTTGCAGGATTACACGATGCAGGATCTTCCGGATGAAAGTGAGTTCAGAGCCCAGCAGGCACTGAAATACTCTCAAGAAAAATTCCCGGTATGGAAACGTTTAGGATTTTCTGAATTCGTTAAAGAGAAGATTGAAAAATACAACGGCGACTTTTTAGATGGTAAGTCTAAAATACTTGAAAATTCTGAGAAAGCTTTGGATGAAAAAATTTTTAGAGATCTTCTCGGGAGATATTTTTACGGTGTTCACCCTAAATTCACGCTCCTATCTTCAGCTTTTTTCAATACTGGCTTTTCATCTCTTGTTTCGGGTCACGGCGACATTCATGTAAGATATGATTTGAATAAAAATCCTGTTGTTATAGAAAACTCTGTGGCAATTATTGAGAACGGATCGGAGGCAACGATGATCCGGAAAATATCTGGGTCAGGGCGCCTTTCAAATTCAACATTGAAATTTGTTCTCAGGCAAGGAGCAAGATTGAAACTTTTCAACGTTTTCATTGCCTCTAAAACATCTCTCTTTGTTGATTCCAATCTTTATCTTCTCGCTGAAGGTGCCGATCTTGAGATATACGATGTAATTTTCGGTGCCCAGAAGATGGCTATAGATCGCACCATTGATCTCGAAGGGATAAATTCTAAAGCAAAAATAAGATCTGTTTATTTTGGAAGAGGAAAAGAAAGGGTTGATCTCAGATACAGTCTTAATCATCTTGCATCAAAAACATACGGAAGAACAGAAGGAAACGGGATTCTGGCGGATGAGGCCTATTCTGTCTTTCGTGGAAATATAGATATAAAGAAAGATGCTTATGAGGCAGATTCAGAGGAAAAAAATGCCATTTTGAATCTCTCACCTAACTCGAGGGCTGATTCTATTCCAAGTCTTTTCGTCGATAACAGTACAGTCACGGCAAGACATGGATCATCTGTTGAAAACATAGATGAAGATAAGTTATACTATCTGATGTCAAGGGGTCTCGATGAGAGATCCGCAATCAAACTTATAGTTGAAGGAATTTTCAGACCTGTGATAGATGAGATCCCTGATGAAAATCTTAAAAAGGAGATAGAAAATGCCCTATCAGTTAGGATCTGATTTCAAAAAGGATTTTCCTATTCTTTCGACGGTGCTTCCCAACGGTAAACAGCTTGTTTATCTTGATAATGCAGCAACAACACAGAAGCCTCTGTCAGTGATAAAAAGAATATATGATTTTTATATACACGAAAATGCTAACGTCGCAAGAAGTGCACATTATCTTGGAGAGAAAACAACTGTCGCTTACGCGGATGCAAGGAAGAAAGTTGCAAAATTTATAAATGCTTCAGAAGATGAGATCGTCTTCACGTCAGGATCCACTGAAGCATTAAATATGGTATCTTACGGATGGGAATCATACGTTTCAGAAGGTGATGAACTTGTTGTGATGACCGGCGAACATCACAGCGATTTTGTTCCGTGGCAACAGCTTGCCATCAGAAAACATGCTCTTTTCAAAGTTGTTCCGGTAAAAGACGATGGAACAATAAATATAGATGAGGTTATGAAGGCCGTAACATCGAAAACGAAGATTGTGGCATGTGCTCACGTGACGAACTCTTTTGGGGTTATCAATCCCGTTGAACAAATATCAGAAATAGCACATTCAAAGGGTGCAATTTTTGTCGTCGATGGAGCTCAATCCGTGCCTTCCATTTCAACAGATGTTAAAAAGATGGGTGCAGATTTTCTGGCTTTTTCCGGTCATAAGATGTTAGGGCCTATGGGTATAGGTGTTCTTTACATTTCAAAAGACAAACTTGAGAAATTTAACCCTTTTCTTACAGGCGGTGGAATGATAGACGAAGTAAAAAATGAGTATACAACTTTTGCATGCGCACCGGACAGATATGAAGCAGGTACACCAAACGTTGAAGGTGCGATCGGACTTGCCACAGCGATCGATTATTTGAATGATATAGGGATGGAAAATATACTCGATCACGAAAGAAATCTTTTAGGGTATTCTTATTCGAAACTCGAAAAAGAAGATCGTCTGATCCTTTACGGGCCAAAAGATTTTACCAAACGTGCCGGAGTTCTTACTTTCAACATCAAAGGCGTACACCCTCACGATGTTTCTGCCGTTTTAGATTCATTTGGAATTGCAATAAGGAGCGGTCATCATTGTGCCCAGCCAATTCTCAGATCGCTTAAAGTTCAGTTTAACGCCACAGCAAGGGCAAGCTTTTATATCTACAATTCGGAGTCAGATATCGATGCACTCTGTGATGCCATAGAAGATGTTAAGAGGAGGTTTTGATGGAGGATCTTTCCAGTCTTTATGCTGATGTAATAATGGATCACCAAAGGAATCCGAGAAATTTTGGCGAATTGAAAGATTTTGATAAAGAGATTCATATGACGAATTCGTCCTGCGGTGATGAAATTTATGTTCAGGTAAAATTTGATGGAGAAAAAATTTCCGACATAAAGTTCCATGGGATGGGCTGTGCGATAAGCATGGCCTCTGCTTCTGTTATGACAGAACTTGTGAAGAATTTAAACACGAAAGATGCAAAAGCGCTTTCAAAGGCCTTCATAGAAATGGTAAGGGATGGCAAAAAGCCGTCGATGGATCTAAAAGAGGCGCATGCCTTTGAGGGAGTTGTCAAATATCCCATGCGCGTCAAATGTGCAACGTTGGCCTGGCATGCCATAGATAAAGCACTTGAACAAAGTTCATAAATACTAAAAAATTGAAAATCGACGACGCTGCACTGTGCCCCTTCCATGGGCTAATTATCTGTAAATCTGCTTTTCATCTCTTCTGGAATTAACTGATAAAGAGAAGGGTTTCTTTCGCACATCGATTGAAGGACATCAATTATTTCTTCATGATCCTGTGCTTTCTTTATGATGGTTTTTATAATTTTAGGATCATCAGAGTGCGAAAGTGCAATGGCAATATCCAATATAAATTCTTCCATATAAGGATCCTCTTCAAGTTCGTAGAGCAGATAATTCTCGGAATCTTTGAAACCAAGTTTCAGAAGTGCCCCATGGACTATCAACAATTCTTTTTCATCTTCTACGAGATTGAGAAGCTTTTTAAGCCGATCGATCGAGCCGGCACATCCTTTTTCTCCGAGTAAATCTGCAATATAAAAGATTCCAGTCTTTTTTTCACCGGATCTTATCTCAAGATCGAATCTTTGAATCAAGCCCTTACAGCAATCCAGCTCCATCAGAGCATCCGATGCAAGATCCGTTATCCCGGAATCTTCTTCGAAGAGTAGATCGATGAGGATGGGAATTGCCTTTTCTCCCTTTTCTTCAACTATTCTTTTTATCAGTCTTTCTCGATCTTCCAAGCATCTTCTCTCCTATCTTAAAGGTAAGGGATTTAAATGAAATAGATAGATCCACATCTTCAATCTCAACATCTTCCATATGTATCTTGGCCGGTGCAAAATTAAGTATGCCTTTTACTCCACACTTTGAAAGCATTTCCGCTACATCTCTTGCTTCACTTGCCGGCACGGCTATGACACCTATCTCTATTGACATTTTTTTGATTATTTCACACATATCTTTGGTTGAATATACCGGAATATTTCTTTCACCGATCTTCTTTCCGATTTTTTCAGGATTTCTGTCGAAAAAAGCAACTATTTTGTATCCTTCTTTGAAAAATTCACGATGATTGGCAAGTGCCATACCTATGTTACCAGCACCTACGATGCAAATCTTCCATACTTTATTTATACTTAGAACATTCTCAAGAGATCCTCTCAAATTGGTCAAATTGTATCCCGTTCCACGTTTACCAAATTCGCCGAAGTAAGAAAGATCTTTCCTTATCTGGCTTGGTTTCAAGGCTAACCTTTCTCCTAGTTCTTTAGAAGAAATGATTTCTTTTCCGTCTGAAAGCATCGTTACAACACATCGATGATACAGTGCAAGTCTTTTTGCCACCGGGCCGGGTACTTTCACTTTGATTCCCCCTTTACATCACAATGTTAATCACGCTACTCGAAAAAAAGATCTTTTTTGGCGATTTGTCATTTAACAGAACTTTTATCTTCTCGTCATCCAGTGCTATTTCAGTCAATTTCTCTTCAGATAAGCCATGATCAACTGTAATTCTCGATCTTACTTTTCCATTGATCATAATTGCTATCTCAAATTTCCTGGCTTTGAGTGCCTCTTCATCGTAAGCGGGCCATCGGACATTTGTCACGAATGGTTTTTCACCGATCATCTCCCACATTTCCTCCGCTATATGAGGGGCAAAGGGAGAAAGAACCGGTATGAATTTATGACCGAACTCGCTCAGGAGGCCGGCATTCAATCTGTCTGATGGTGTTGATTTGATGTAATCGGTAAATATATTGACAAGTTCCATGAAACCACTAACAACTGTGTTAAATCTGAAGGCCCCTTCTATATCTTGTGTTATCTTCTTCAAAATAGTATGTAATTTTCTTCTTATCTCATACTCTTCATCCGTAAGATTTTCTATTTTGGATGCTGTATGCCGGATTACCGGAGTGATATCTTCAAAAAGACTCCACATTCTGAGTACGAATCTATAAACTCCTTCTATGCCTGCTTCCTGCCATTCCGAATCTTTATCCGGTGGTCCCATAAAAAGTATGTAAAGTCTCAGCGTATCCGCACCGTACTTTTCAACCATCTCATCAGGAGAAACGACATTGCCCTTCGATTTTGACATCTTTGCACCATCTTTGTATATCATCCCCTGGGTGAAGAGATCTTCAAATGGCTCATCGAAGGAAACGTAACTTCCATCTCTTAGAACTTTAGTTATGAATCTCGAGTAAAGTAAATGAAGAATGGCGTGCTCAACCCCGCCTATGTATTGATCGACCGGAAGCCATTTATCGACATCTTCTTTGATGAAAGGTTTATCTTCTTCATGTGGATTTACATACCTCATGTAATACCATGATGAATCGACGAAGGTATCCATCGTGTCACTCTCTCTTATTGCAGGGCCACCGCATTTTGGACATGTTGTATGAAGAAATCTTTCATCATAAGAAAGAGGAGATTTTCCGGTAGGATCGAATTTCACATCCCCAGGCAGTCTAACCGGCAGATCCTTTTCAGGTACCGGAACTATTCCGCATTTATCACAATAAACAACAGGTATCGGTGCACCCCAGTACCTCTGCCTCGAAATAAGCCAGTCGCGCAATTTGTAGTTGACAATCTCACGGCCTATACCTTTTTCTTCAAGATATTCAACTATCTTATCCATTGCTTTCGTATTTTCCATGCCAGAAAAGGGGCCTGAATTTTTCAAAATACCGTTTCCCGTGTAGGGTAGTTTACAATTGTCGGATGAAACAACTTCTCTTACAGGGAGTTTGTATCTGATCGCGAATGCGTAATCCCGCGTGTCATGAGCCGGTACTGCCATTATTGCGCCCGTTCCGTATTCGTAAAGTATGTAATTGGCAACATATATTGGTATTTCTTCTCCGTTTATTGGATTTATCGCGTGTGTTCCGAGAAAGACACCAGCCTTTGGCGCATCAGTCGAAAATCTTTCGAATCTGTTGTCTGAAGTATTTATACTTGAAAGGAATGCATTAACCTCTTTTTTCTGTTCCTCGATCGTCAGTTCATCAATGAGAGGAGATTCGACCGATACTGCCATGAAGGTCACGCCCCACAACGTATCAGGCCGTGTCGTAAATATCTTTAAAATTTTACCGCTCTCTTTGATCCTGAAATCTACTTCTGCACCCTTGCTCTTACCTATCCAGTTTCTCTGCATAATTTTGACGTTTTCAGGCCATCCGGTAAGTTTATCGATGAATTCATCAAGTTCTTCAGCGTAGTCAGTTATCTTGAAATACCATTGATCGAGTTGCTTTATGATAACCGGCGTACCGCATCTCTCACACTTTCCATCTACGACCTGTTCATTTGCAAGTACGGTTTTACAAGACGGGCACCAATTAACCGGGCCACTTTTTTTGTAAGCGAGACCTTTTTCGTAAAGCTTTAAGAAGATCCACTGCGTCCATTTGTAATAATCTTCATCGCAGGTAATTGTTTCTCTGTCCCAATCGTAGCTGAAGCCAAGCTTCTTTATTTGATTTCTTATCGTTGCTATATTAGATCTCGTCCAGTCCTCAGGGTGAATGTTGCCATGGGATATTGCTGCGTTTTCGGCTGGAAGACCGAAAGAGTCATATCCAAATGGATTCATGACATTGAATCCGCACATCCTTTTATAACGAGCGACAACATCACCTATGGTATAATTTTTCACGTGTCCGACGTGGATCGTACCTGATGGGTATGGAAACATCACCAAAGAATAATATTTGGGCTTTTCAGAAGTGTTCGACGTGTGAAAAATTCCAGATTCTTCCCATTTTTTTTGCCACTTAGATTCTATTCTCTCATGATCGTACATTCAGATGTCCTCCTTAGGATCTAACTTTTCTGTGTCTGACCAGAGCGATTCTATATCGTAAAATTCTCTTGCTGCTTTTGTAAATATATGGACGACTATATCTCCAGCATCGACGATCATCCAATTGTGATCATCACTCTTATCGTAAAAGATAACAGTGTGATGGGCCTCCTTAAGAATCTCTAAGACCCTGTCTCTTATCGATCCCATGTTAACACTTGAGTTGGCAGTCGCTATGACAAAGTAATCTGTCAAATAACTCAGGCCTCTCATCTTCAAAACGACGAGATCTGGTTCTTCTTCTTTAGATATCTCATCACAAATTTTTTTGAGTATTGACAAAGGAACTTACCTCCTATTCGACTGTAACACTTTTCGCAAGATTTCTTGGCATGTCTATGTTGAGATCTCTATTGTCCGCTATGTGGTAAGCGAAGAGTTGAAAGATTATTCCAACTAAAAACGGGTAAAGGTAATTTTCAACCTTAGGTACTCTCAAAGTATCATTAACGGCATCAGTCATTTTTTCATCAGAATCACTGACGATAGCGACCACATGTGCGTTTCTTGCTTTTGTCTCTAATATGTTTGAAAACATTTTTTCTTTTAGATTATCATCGACAGCAACAGCCATCACCGGAAATTTCTCGTCAAGTAAAGCTATCGGTCCGTGTTTCAATTCTCCGGCCTGATACCCTACGGCATTTGTGTAGCTTATTTCTTTCAACTTAAGCGCACCTTCTAAAGCTGATGGATAATTTATTCCTCTTCCTATGTACATGAAATTCGAATAGCCAACATATTTGTCGGCTATCACTTTAACCTGATCTGCACTCTTAGAGATAAAATTGTCAACGATCTCTGGAAGCGTCAAAAGAATTTTAACGATATTTGAATTTTTTCCTCCAAGGGTTGAATCTATGTGAAGCGCTAAGAGGTAGAGCACGGTCATCTGTCCTATGTAAGCTTTAGTAGATGCAACACTTATCTCCGGTCCAGCATTTATGTAAATTGTTCTATCGGCCTCTCTTGTTAAAGTTGATCCTACCACGTTGGAGATGGCTAATACCCGCCCCCCAAGAGATTTAACGAGTCTTATGCTTTCAAGCGTGTCGGCTGTCTCTCCGGACTGGCTTATTGCGACGCTCAGAACCCTATCATCTATCAAAACATTTCTATACCTGTATTCGGATGAAACCTCTACCTCAACATCAAAAGGTCTCAGACTTTCAAGAAAATATTTGAAAATGAGTCCGGCATGATAGCTTGTCCCGCAGGCTATAACATTTATTTTTCTCAAATTTTTTATGTAATCGTCCCATCCTTCGATTTCGTTCAGGATGATCTTGTCCTTTTTGATCCTCCCGGCAAGTGCATCCGAGATCACGCGGGGTTCTTCGTATATCTCCTTGATCATGAAATGTTTGTATCCACCCTTTTCAGCCGATTTTTCATCCCAGTTGATGTGGTAAAATCTCTTTTCTGCAGGTTTACCTGAAGATTCAAAAATTTCGATCTTACCTCTTTTCAGTCTAACTACCTGACCATCTTCAAGGAAAAGTACATCTCTGCTTACATTTATAAGAGGTGTTACATCTGAAGCGCAATAACTTCCATGATCATTTGATGTCAAAACAAGCGGACTCTTTTTTCTTGCAAAGATTACCTCATCTTCAACATCGGCGTGGATAACACCTATTGCATAGGTGCCCTCAAGATCAAGTGTGGCTCTTCTGACGGCTTCTAGAAGATCTCCGCTGAAATATTTTTCTATAAGATGGGCCACGACTTCAGTATCCGTCTGTGAAACGAATATATGGCCTTCGGCTGTGAGCTCATCTCTTAAAGATGAGAAATTTTCGATGATCCCGTTATGAACAACGGCTATCTTCTTTTTGCAATCCGTTTGAGGATGGGCGTTGATATCACTTGGCACGCCATGAGTTGCCCATCTTGTATGGGCAATTCCTGATTTTATCTGCTCATCAAGGCGATCTTTGAGAACTTCTCGCAGTACATCAACCTTTCCTGTTCTTTTTTCAACGAAAAGCATGCCATCCTTTGCAAAGGCAATTCCGGCCGAATCATATCCCCTGTATTCAAGCTTTCTTAAGCCGTTAATGAGATCTTCAGTTTTTCCATCGCCTATAAATCCATATATACCACACATTTTTAACCACGCCCTTTTTCTATTGCCTTCACGATCCCGCTTTCCACTCCATTCGCCGCAACGCAAAGAGCGTTGAAGATCGCTTTTGAATCTGACGAACCATGTGCTTTTACAGCAATGCCGTTCACTCCAAGCAAAAAGGCCCCACCGTACTTCCTGTAATCAAGATTTTCTTTGAAATTTTGAAATGTGCCCTTCATCATGAGAGCACCTAACTTTTGAAAAATATTTGATTCCTTTATGGATTTTTTTAACATCTCAGAGATAAAAAGCCCAAGACCTTCAGCCGATTTCAAAACGACATTTCCATTAAATCCATCACACACGACAACATCAACATCGCCGTAGAAAACATCCCTTCCTTCGGCATTCCCATAAAAATCATTTCCAAACTTTTTCTTCATGAGATCATAAGCTTCTTTGACGGTATCATTCCCTTTTTCTGCCTCGGATCCCACATTAAGAATACCAACTTTTGGCTTTTCTCTTTTCAGCATTCCATTAGCGTAGGCAAGACCCATAGTACCGAGCTGAACGTAATGCTGTGGTTTTAGATAGAGATTGGCACCAGCATCTATAAGAACGGTTCCACCGATCTTTGATGGCATTACGGTTGCAATTGCTGGCCTTTCTATACCCACGATCCTTCCGAGTACGAATGTTCCAAGAACAAGAAAGGCACCCGTATTGCCTGCAGTTACAAAGCCATCGGCTTTTCCATTTTTGACAAGCGTTGCAGCCATATTCATGGAAGTATCCGGTAATCTTAGGATTTCTGTCGGTTTTTCGCTCATTCCAAATCTTTCAGGTGCATCAACAATCTCTATTTTTTGATTTTTTGATGGAATGAGTTGCTCGATCTTTTCCTTTTGGCCGACAAGTACAACTTTATGAGAAGTTTTCTCAACGAACAAAAGCGCTCCCTTTACTTCTTCGTAGGGAGCGTTATCTCCTCCAAATGCGTCGAGCGCTATGTGCGCCAATACTATCACTCTTTAACTTCGAGGACTTGTTTACCGTTGTAATATCCGCATTTCATGCAAACATGATGAGGAAGTACGGGCTCTCCACAATGTGCACATTTAGTTACCGTAACATTTTTGGCCCTGTAATAAACAGCCCTTCTCCTGTTTGTCCTTGTCAAAGAAGGTTTTTTCTTGGGTACTGCCATTTTTATTCTCCTTTCGGTTCAAGAAATATCTTTACCTTTCAAAATGTAGAAAGGCGACTTTTTTTCATTCTGATCTGCTTCGTCTTTGCAAACATGATCCGGGTGCTCGTTGAGATTTGTACCACAATGAGGACATAATCCCTTACAATCAGGCTTGCAAAGTACTTTCATGGGAATTTCAAGGACTATCGTTCCGAGAACATTATCCTCAAGATCTATAAAATCGTCATGTGGATCATAATAACTCGTTCCTGCATCAGTGGAAAAATCCTCTTCACTTCTTTTACTTTCTTTTGGAAGGTAAAAGAATTCAATCTTACCATTTATGGATATATCAACAGGTTCCAAGCATCTATCACAGGGATGAATTATGCCTGTTTTAACGGTGCCATGAACGTATATTCTTCCGTTTGAAAATTCAGCCTCAGCCTCAACCTGTATCGGCCTCGAGTAAGGATAAAAATTGCCTTCTAATTCAAGATCTTTCCATTTCAATGATTCGCTTATTTTTGTTTTTAACTCATGTCTTAAGGTTTCAAGTTTTATTTTCAACATATTTTATGCACCTTGGCGTGCCCGGGGAGATTTGAACTCCCGATCTATAGATCCGCAGTCTATCGCTCTATCCAGCTGAGCTACGGGCACATATGGCGGAGAGAGTGGGATTTGAACCCACGGTGGGAAAATCCCACACTTGCTTAGCAGGCAAGCGCCTTCGACCGCTCGGCCATCTCTCCAAGCTTTTCATTTACTTCGATAGTATATCACAAAAAAGAGGATCACTCAAGATAGTTTGACTTTAATTCAAAATATGACTATAATTATAGTCATGGAGGGAATATGCTTAACAAACTTAAATTTTACAGTGTCGCCGAAACTAAAGCAGAACTTTCAAAAGTTGTTTCAGAACTTAAAGATCACGATACTGTGATAACCAAAAACGGGGTGCCTGAAGCGGCCCTTTTGAATTATGACAGGTACGTCAAAATCATGGATTTTCTCGAGCAGGTGGCAGATTTATACACCCTCGATGTAGGATCTGGTAAATCTGAAGATCCCGTAGATAAGATGTTGGAAGATAATCAGGAGGTGTGAGATGGCAGATGTAATTCTTGATCATGTGTGGAAAGTTTACGAAAAAAAGGTGGAAGCGGTTAAAGATGCAAATCTGAACATAGCTGACAAAGAATTCTGTGTTCTGGTCGGTCCATCGGGATGTGGAAAGACCACCACACTCAGAATGATTGCGGGTCTTGAGGAAATAACAAAAGGAACGGTCAAGATCGCAGATAAAGTTGTGAATGATGTCGAGCCAAAAGACAGGGATATAGCGATGGTTTTTCAGAATTACGCCCTTTATCCTCACATGAACGTTTATCAGAACATGTCCTTTGGATTGAAGCTGCGCCATTTTCCGAAAGATGAGATCGATAGAAGAGTCAAAGAAGCAGCGAAGATTCTTGGTATCGAAGAATTTCTCGACAGAAAGCCAAAACAGCTGTCAGGCGGTCAAAGGCAGCGTGTCGCCGTTGGACGTGCCATAGTAAGAAACCCGAAGGTCTTTCTTTTTGATGAGCCTCTTTCCAATCTTGACGCTAAGCTCAGAGTTCAAATGAGAAGTGAATTGAAAAAGTTGCATCTGAGGCTTAACGCCACGATGGTTTATGTCACTCATGACCAGGTTGAGGCCATGACGATGGCTGACAAGATAGTCGTCATGAGCACCGGCGTAGTACAGCAGGTTGGAACTCCTTTCGATATTTATCATTATCCTGACAACACTTTCGTTGCAGGCTTCATAGGCTCTCCTTCCATGAATTTCATGAAAGCAAGCGTCCTGTGGAAGGACAATGCAATGTGGATCAAACTTTCTAATGATTCCACCGTGAAAGTGCCAAAGATCTACGAGCCAGAACTCGGTGATTACAAAGATAAAGATATAATATTCGGAATAAGGCCTGAAGACATTTATGATAAGATGTTCGCTGTTGCTGCTACACCTGAAAATACTGTTAAAGTTAAAGTCGATATAATAGAGCCACTTGGAAATCAGACAATGCTTCATGTAAGTGTAGGCGATGATCTCATCGTTGCCTCAGTCGATCCTAAAACAGAAGCACAAGTTGATCAATCAATGGATCTGGTTTTTGACATGTCGATGATGAGAGCTTTCGATCCTCAAACCCAAAAGGCTATAATGACAAAAGAGAAGTTGATACACGGTTTAAATGAGAGTAAGGCTGCGAAGATTGGGAATGGATCTCCTGTTGCAGGGAAGTAAAGGTTGTAATTGACATATAAAACGTGTTAAAATTCATTGAAAAGACGGAGGTGTGCCCGAATCGGCTAAGGGGCCGGTCTTGAAAACCGGTGGCACTACGTGCCTTCTGGGTTCGAGTCCCAGCACCTCCGCCATTTTTTCAAGGCTCTTATGTTAAAAAATTCACTAATAGGAGGGTTAAAAATGGACAAAGTTGAGGATCTTAAGAAAAGAATAAAAGGCATAGAATCCGGAGAAATGGAAAAAGGTGATATGATCTTAAGTTCTCTTCATGTAACACAGGAATTATTTGATAATTCCGTTCCCATTGAAGCCGCAAAGATCATAGCAGATGAGTTTGAAGTCAAAGTTGAGAGAATCTACGAACTGGCAACTTTTTATAGCATGTATTCGACAAAACCGAGAGGCAATCATCTTATAAGATTGTGCGAAAGTTTGCCCTGTCATGTTGTAGGTGGATCCGAAATTGTTAAAAAATTGAAAGAAAATTTGAAGATCGATTTCGGTGAGACAACGAAGGATGGTCTTTTCACCCTTGAAGTCACTTCATGTCTTGGCATATGCGGCGTTGGTCCTGTCATGATGATCGACGGAGAGGCTTACGGAAATTTAACTCCCGAAAAGGTTGAGGAGATAATAAAGTCTTACAGGGAGGGAGAAAAATGAGCAAAATTATGACCGTACTTTTTTCTGTTGACTCAAATAGCCTTTTGAATGGTGCAAAAGAGTATGAAGATCTTATGAAATCTCTGGTTAAAGAACACAACATGTTCGAAATCATAGAGGTGATAGAAACAGGAAGTTTTGGATTTTATGAAAATGGTGTACCAATTCAGATATTGCCGGATGATCTTTATTATGTTGCTAAATCAACCGGCGATATAAGAGAGATCTTTGAAGAACATATTCTAAAAGGTAGAACTGTTAGCCGTCTTCTTGTTGAGAGCAGTAAGCTTGGCCCTGCAAACATTTCAAAATTTAAAGAGACAAAATTGGTTTTGAAAAATATCGGTACTATTGATCCTGACAGTATAGAAGAATATATCGCTAAAGATGGATACAGAGCTCTTGCAATGGCATTGAAGATGCGTCCGGAAGAGATCGTATCGATTTTAAAGGATTCGGGCCTCAGAGGAAGGGGTGGAGCCGGCTTCCCAACGGGCCTTAAATGGGAAATGACCCTCAAATCTAAGAGTGATAAAAAATATGTCCTATGTAATGCGGATGAAGGCGAACCCGGGACCTTCAAAGATAGATTGATCCTCGAAGGTGATCCCCATTCAATAGTAGAAGCTATGACAATAGCAGGCTACGCTGTTGGCGCACAGATAGGCTATATTTACATACGTGGAGAGTATTACAACTCTATTCAGAAGATCCAGAAGGCCATAGATGATGCTGAACGATCTGGCTTACTCGGCTCAAATATATTTGGAAGCGGTTTTTCTTTCAAAATAACCGTAAGACCCGGGGCCGGCGCCTATGTTGTCGGTGATGAAACGGCTCTTATGGAGTCTCTTGAAGGAAAGGTAGGTCGCCCTAGATTGAAACCACCATACCCGACGGAGTATGGTCTTTACGGGAAGCCCACGCTGATAAACAACGTTGAAACACTTGCGAACGTCCCATGGATAATTATCAACGGTGCCGATGCTTTCAAAGCTTATGGAACAGAGAGATCTAAGGGCACAAAAGTTTTTTCACTCATGGGTAATATTGCGAACAGAGGAGTCGTTGAATTGCCCATGGGAGCGACCATGAGAGAGATAATTTATGGTTTTGGAGGCGGTATTGCAAAAGGGAGAGAATTGAAGATGGTCCAGACTGGCGGGACAGCAGGCACATTTATAAGAGCTGATAAGCTTGATATCCCAGTCGATTACGAATCGACAAGAAACGGAATATCAATAGGTTCTGGAGCCGTACTTGTAATAGATGATATGAATTGCGCGGTGGACATAGGAAAAAAAGTGGCTAAATTTTATATGTACGAATCGTGTGGAAAATGTACCCCATGCCGTGAAGGTACAAGAGAAATTTACAATTTACTTGACGAAATATCTAAAGGAAGGGGCAAACCAGATTACATACAGAGGATATATGAAATGTCTAAAGAAGTAAGCGATTCCTCTTTCTGTGGTCTCGGACAATCCATAAATATGCCGATCATGACACTGCTTGACAATTTCAAAGATGAGATCGAAGCTCATATAGGAGCTCAAAGATGTCCTGCTGGTGTTTGCGAATTTGAAAAAGTTAAAACAAAAGACGCAAAAAAGACGGCTCGTAGCATATAAGATGTGGCGCGTGGAAAAAGGTTTAAGATACAAAAGGATGCCCGGAGACGGGCTCTTTTTTAAATCTCTTTTCTCATTTGCCTGTGTTATACTTTTACAGAGGTGATTTTTTTGAACATTTTAGCTTTTGATACATCAGGCCCGTGGCTTACTGTTGCCGTGAAGATCGGAGATGAAATGAAATTTTCACAATTGAGATCTGAAAAAAGACAGTCCGATGTGCTTGTGAAAGAAATAGATGAGATTGTTAAGTTTTTTGATGTTTCTATATCTGATTTTCAAATCATAGGATGCATAACAGGTCCCGGGAACTTCACAGGATTGAGGAGCGGAATAGCCGTTGCCAAGGCTATATCTTTTTCTCTTTCTCTCCCGATAGTGGGTATGAAATATTTCGAACCATTCAAAACAGAAGGACCTGTCACTTTGATAAGAAAGGCAAGAAAAAATTGGTGGTACACATCAACTTTCGATAGAAATGTATGGCAGTGTGATCTTGTTCCTTCGGATCAGCTGTTTAACGCTATCGGAGAGAAGCACGCTTTTTCAGAAGAACGAATCGAGGGGTTGAACTTTCTTTCTATTCTTAATCCTGTAATCTCCGGTTATGATCTTCTTGAAAAGGTGATTGAAGATTTTGATGCCTCGGAGAATATCTACGATCATGTTAGTATTAAGCCTTTTTACGCCCAAAAACCTGTTGCAGAAGAAAAATTTGAGGAGAAAACTGATGAAATACGAAACTAAGAAGATTTTTTTGTCCCTGAAGGAGAAAGTGATCGAAGATGAGATAAAAAAAATTTCTTCCGATCTCAGCTCGCAAAATGCACTTACAGTTGCCATATCTTTTGATGTCCTCAGAAGGTTAAAGGATAGATGGCACGTCGAAGATGCAAAAGTTGCATTATTAAGAGAAGAAGATGTTGTTGTAATTTCAGCCATCAGATACCTTGCGTCCTGTTCTTACCCGCTTTCCATTGAAAATATCAGCCCTTTGATGAAAAGGGGAGAAAGAGTAAAAAAAGAGATCACAAAATTTGCAACGACCATGATCCCGGATCAGGCACGTGAACTTTTAGAATTACTTTTGGAGGATGGATCTTCTGCCGTCAGAATACAGGCTATCAGAAAGATTCCAAAGGTTAAATGTGCCGATCTTGTTGAGAAAATTAAAACTTTGCTTGAAGATCAGGATTTCAATGTCAGAATTGAATCTGCAAAGGCTTTGATCTATCTTGGAGAAGATTTAAACGATCAAATCCTCCTGAAGATGATCAATGATGCAAAGCTTCCATTCAGCATCAGAACTCCTGCATTGAAACTTTATGCATCTCACTCCCATGATGCCTTGAACGTTCTCAAAATATTTGCCAGATCGCCTTATCCGAAATTAAGTGAGACAGCTCTCTCTTTGCTTTCAGATTTTTCATGCGAGGAAAACTGGGAGCTTTTTTATCAGATCCTTTCAAATGGTTCACTTCCACCGGAGATCATCAAATCCGCACTCAAAAGTGCTTCTATTTCCTGTGGGGATAAAACAGAATTCGAACGTCTTGCACTCGAATATGCTGATCATCCATCTAAAGATCTTAAGATAGCATCTTTAAAGGCTTTGATTTTGATCGGCAGTCAGAATGTACCAGGAATTATGGAAAAATTTCTTGAAAGCGATGATAGATCTCTGAAACTTTCGGTAATTCCTTTGATAGAATTCAATCCAACTGGCAGTGCAATCGAATTCATCGGCGATCTTCTCGATAGTGATGATGATGAAATGATCGAGAAGGCTCTGACAATTTTCAAAAAATTGAAGATTAAGGATGGAAGAATAAGAGATTGCCTCTCGCATCAAAATCTAAAAGTCAGAATTCGGGCTTTTCAAACGCTTGTTTCTCTTGACGAAATCGAACCAGATGAACTTGTTGAAATTTTCAGATCTGAAAGGTTTATCGAGATGAAGCTCGAGGCTCTTAACGGCCTTTCAAGAATAGCACCACAAAGATTGGAGGAGTTATCATGAAAACATTGATGATTACAAGTGGAAAAGGCGGTGTAGGCAAATCGACGGTTGCAGTTAATCTTGCCGTTGATATGGCACTGAGCGGTTACAGAGTAGGCCTTATAGATATAGACATTCACGGTCCAACCGATCATATAATACTTGGTGTTGAACCCGAGATAATGACGGATGGCACCCGTTTTATTCCAATGGAGATCGGAACTTTGAAATTCATGACGATTGCATCCGGAGTGGGCGAGGATAAAGCCATAATATGGAGAGGCCCGCTTAAGGCGAAACTCATAGATCAATTCGTGAAGGATACGGAATGGGGAGACCTCGATTACATGGTGATGGATTTTCCGCCTGGTAGCGGTGATGAACCTCTTGAGATACTCAGCATTTTCAATAACAAAGTCGATGGAGCAATAGTTGTAACGACACCACAGAAAGTTGCACTTGGTGATGTTGAGAAAGTTATAAACTTTCTGAAAAAGATGAATGTGCCTATAATTGGTATATGGGAAAACATGTCCTATTATGTTTGCCATTACTGTGGAAAGAAACATTTTCTGTTCGGTCAAGGTACGGATGTGCTTGCAAAGAAGACTGGCATCGAAATCATTGGAAGAATTCCTCTCGTCGAAGAAATAGGTCAGGAAACAGGTATGTCAAAATTGTTTTTAACGAGGAATGAAGGAGAATTGAGACTTGAATTTGAAAAATCTATTGAAACTGTCATGAAAAAACTTGAGTGAATAAAGGAGAGATCTCAATGATTGTAAAACCATTTGGTGGGCTGGAAGCAAATACTTCGGAGGTAGAAAGGATAAGCTGTCCTCCGTATGATGTCGTTAGTCTGGAAGAGGCAAAAGCTTTTGCAAAGGATCCACACTCATTCATGAGAGTTGTGAGATCTGATGCGATAGTGAGGAACGGTGAAGATGTGTATGAAATTGCGTCAAAAGAATTGAAAAGGTTCGTCGATGATGGCCTGCTTTTGAAGAACAAAAAGCCTGCTTTCTACATCTATTCCCAAATGATGGGCAATCACTCCCAGACCGGCATTATCGCTTGTGTTTCATCGAAAGAGTATCCTGAAAAGATAAAAAGACATGAACTTACGAGAAAGGAAAAAGAAGATGAGAGGTTGAATCATATTTTAGCAACGCATGCCCATACAGGCCAGGTTTTTCTCATGTACAGATCCCAGCTGGCTATTAAAAAACTCATGAACACCGACATGGCAAAGCTTCTTTACAACGTAAAAACTAAAGCACCTGAAACTATACACAAAATTTACAAGATTGAGGACGAAAGGCTGATGGACGAGATCGTTTCGGCTTTTTCAGAGCTCAATGCTTTTTACATAGCAGATGGGCATCACAGGGCAGCTGCATCCGTCAGAGCCGCAAAGAAGATCGGCGGAGAGGGTGAATGGAATTATTTCATGGCGACGATCTTTCCGCATGACGAATTGCAAATAATGGGAAATCATAGGATCGTGAAAACTTTAGGTAAAATTGGTGTGGAAAAATTCTTGATAAATGTTAAAAGTGCGGGTTTTGATGTAAAATGTACATATAACGAAGTTCCTGAAATTTCGCTCCACGTCATGGGAATGTACCTTGATGGTAAATGGTATAAAATTAAAGCTAAAGATGTTGACAATTCAGATCTTATAGAAAGGCTTGATGTTCAGATACTTCAAAGACGGATCCTTGAACCGGTTTTTGATATAAAGGATCCAAGAACCAATCCGGATCTGACCTTCATAGGGGGAACATACGGGGCTATGGATCTTAAAAAAGCCGTTGATTCCGGAGAAGGCAAGGTTGCCTTTTTGATGTATCCCACACAGGTTGAAGATGTCATTAATGTTGCGGATGCTAACCTTATAATGCCCCCTAAATCAACATGGTTCGAACCTAAATTGAGGAGCGGATTCGTTGTTCATGATTTTTAAAATGTTATGCGAGGGGTGATAAAGGTATAAAGAGTTTAACAACACGTCAGAAAGAAATATATGAATTCATAAAATATTTTTTGAATCAGAATGGTTATCCTCCAACTATAAGGGAGATTTCGGATCATTTCAAATTTTCATCTCCAGCAGGAGCTCTATCGCACATAGAGGCACTTCAAAAGAAGGGATATATAGAAAGGGACCATGCGTCAAGAGGTATAAGAATCATAGCCGAAAGTCCTTTTGATATTAGTTTTGCGGAGGTTGTAGGAGATTTTTTCGACGAAGGTAAGGTAATCTCAACATTTAACAAATATAATATACCTGTACCGTCAAAAAATGGATCTCTTTTTGCCGTCAGATCTCTCACTGATTTAAAACGTTTTGCAATTCTGAAAGGTGATTATGTGATCTTTGACGGGAAAACACTTTTAAATGGTCTGGTCTTTTTCGTGGCTGGCAAGGATGAATTCGTTGGAGATTTTGAAAATGGTCTTTTGATCGATCTTGAAGGTAAAGTTATCGATAATTTTCAAATACATGGTAGTTTTTACGGTATTGTAAGGATTCCTGAAAGGAAGGGATTCAAATGAGCGATTTGAAGGTTGTAAATTTCAAGATAGGTCAGGAAGAGTATGCAATCGATATAATGAAGATCGATAGTGTTGTTCCCGTTGATAAGATTGTGAAAATCCCGGCTTCTCCGATTTCGGTTGAAGGGCTCATGGATTTCAGAGGAACGGCTATTCCTGTCATAAATGGGAGAAAAAAATTTTCTGTTGATGGCGGATTTGGTAAGGAAATGCGTGCCATAATTGTCAATGTTGGAAACAAAAAAGTGGCCATACTCGTCGATGAAGTCAGAGAAGTCTTATCGCTTTCACAAAAATCCTTAGAGGAACCACCATCCGAGATCTCTACCGGAATGAACAGATACATAGGGGCGATATCAAATATGGATGGCAGGATGATAATCATTTTAGATGTGGATAAAATTCTAAATGAAAAAGAAGTTGCACAGCTTTCGAGCATGGTGAGGTGATCTCTTGAATATAAACAACGCATTTTTGGAAAAATCAACCGGATACTTTGAAATTTTTAGAGAAAAGCTTTCACAATTCGGGATAAAAATTTATACTCCGGAGAATTTCACAAATATTTTCGACATCAATAAGGAGATCTTCAAAGCGGGGGGAAGTGATTTTACTGGCTTTGATCTTGTCACTCTTGAAATTCCGAATGAACATTTGAAGCTTGAAGAAGGTGCAATTCTCAATTCGATAGAACCATGGAAGATGTCTGCCATATACTCCTGTGTGAAAAATTACAGAAATTCTGTTATCATAGTTGATACTGATGATTTCGATGGGATCATAGAATCACTCGACGAATGTGGCGATGTAACACTTCAGGATAGAAGAATGCTTTCTTTGAAAGCCCTTTACAGGCTCTTGAGATTCACTTCATCCGTTCATAAAGAGATGAGCGAGCTTTTCGCTTCCGAAAAATTTGAGACCTTGATACTTGAGGAGATAACCACTTTGAAATACGGAGAAAACCCTCATCAGTTAGCTTATCTTACAAAGATAGCAAAGCATAAAGCTTTTTTTGATTTTGTAAATGAAGACGCGCTCATTGGCTTAAGCTATAACAACATCGTGGATATGCACGTCGCATTGACAGCTTTGAGATATCTTAGAAACGATTTTGTTGTTCAGGTTCATCATGGGACAATAGTTGAGGCTAAAACAAAGAATTTCAATTTCAAAAATGTTAGAGGAGTCGTTGCAGCAAATTTTGTAAATGAAGGGCTTTTAAAAGCGCTTGAAGGCAATGATCTTGATGTTATTCTTCTGCCTGACACATCAAAAGTAAAAGCTCGTCATTCCGTGAATTTGAAGGAAATACCTGTTATAAATACCGATCGTGAATACAGGTTCCTCGATGGCAATTTTCTGATCCAGACACCAGATGATCTTGAAAACATGAGGTTTTTTTCAGAAGAAATAGATGCTCAATATATTTTTGCAAATGTCATAGCGGCTCTTTCGAGATCGATGTCATGCTGCATTTTCAAAGATTATGAACTTATCGGTCTTGGAAGCGGTCAGCCAGAGCAGATCGATTCTCTTGAAGCGGCCGTTCGTCAGGCTCAAAGGAGATTAACAGATATCAAAGATGCCATCTGTGCCTTTGACGGTCCGATAAGAGATCTTGAAGTTGCTGATGATCTCATAAAATTTGGAATAAAAACTGTTATAGAGCCTGGTGGTGTAAAAGAAGACAGGATTATGAGAAAAAAGTTTGATGAGAACGGGATCGAGCTCATTTTTTCCGGAAAGAGAAGGTATAAGCACTGAATTAATTGATAGATAGTAGTTCACATATTGTAATTTTTAGCCTTTATTAGGTATAATAGTAAAATGTGAATGGATGAAAAGGAGGAGTTGAATTGAGCATTCTCGTTTTATTCGTTGTGATAATCGATCTTTTGATCGCGGTAGCCTTGATCTGGGTCGTCATGATGAAGATGTCAAAACATGGCGGACTGGGTGGCGCATTCGGGTCCGGTTCACTTTACACAGTCTTTGGAAGAGAAAAAGGTCTCGATACGCTTGGAAAAGTTACAGTTGCTCTTGCAGTATCCTTTATGGTTATGAGTATAGTTACAGCTTTTGTTTTAACTTTGAGATGAAGGAGAATCACACTTGTCACCTGAAGAGCAGCTTCAAATACTCAAAGAGAATGCACAGGATCTTATAGAAGAAGATGAGTTTCTGGAAAGACTTAAATCCGGAAAGCCGTTGAGAATTAAACTTGGCGTGGATCCATCGAGACCCGATCTTCATCTGGGACATGCTGTTGTTTTGAGGAAACTCAGACAGTTTCAGGACCTCGGTCATACGGTTGTTCTCATAATTGGAGATTTTACCGCACGAATAGGAGATCCATCGGGGAGATCTAAAACCCGCCCGATGCTTTCAGCTCAGGAAGCCAGAGAAAATGCTTTGAGCTATCAAGAACAGGCATTTAAAATTCTCGATAGAAGTAAGACCGAACTTCGTTTCAATTCTGAATGGCTTGAGCCGTTGAATTTCGAAGATGTCATAAGATTGGCTGCAAAGTATACCGTTGCGAGGATGCTCGAAAGAGATGATTTTGAAAACAGGTATGAAGCAGGAGAACCAATAAGCATAGCCGAATTTCTTTATCCTATAGCCCAGGCATACGATTCCGTGGCGGTGAAAGCAGATGTCGAAATGGGGGGAACCGATCAGAAGTTTAATTTACTTGTGGGCAGGAAATATCAGGATGAATTTGGGCAAAAGCCGCAGATAGTCTTTACCATGCCGCTTTTAGAAGGCACAGATGGAAATTTAAAGATGTCAAAAAGTTATGGAAATTACGTTGCTTTGAATGATCCGCCGGATGAAATATATGGTAAAATAATGTCGATACCGGATGCTTTGATGTTCAAATACGCCAAATTGTTGACCGATCTTGATGCTGAGAAAGCAAAGATGGAGATCGAATCTTCAAAATTGCATCCCATGGAATTCAAAAGGCAGTTAGCTTTAAGAATTGTAGGATGGATGTACTCAAAAGAAGCGGCTAATAAAGCACAGCAGAAATTCGTTTCAACGTTTTCGAACAAAGAGATCCCGGATGAAATTCCTGAAATTATGGCTGTCAACGGAATAAAGCTGTCTCAATTCTTAAAAGATATAGGTGCTGTCGGATCTGCAAGCGAGGCAAAGCGCCTGATCCTCCAGGATGGTGTTAAAATAAACGATGATTGTGTTAAGGATCCTATGGTAATGACCGAATTTAAGGGTGGAGAAGTTTTAAGAGTTGGCAGGAGAAAATTTTACAGGATTATTGAAGGATCTTGAAATATTCAAATGAGAGTGGTATAATTTTAAAAAATTATGTTTTTTCAAGTACGAGGGGAACGGTATCTTTCCCCGATTTTCAAGATATACAGTCAGTATTGAAAAAGAAAAAGGAGGATGGTCAAGAATGCGGAAGACCCTGATCGTAAGTATAACTATCGTCGCAATTCTTTTGATCGGCTCATTAGTTATGGCAACGACCTTCACAGATGTGGCCCCAACGAGTTCTTACGCCACAGCAGTGAATGTCATAACGAATGACAACGTCATGTCCGGAGTCAATGGTCTTTTCCAGGGTACGTCTACGGTAAATCGTTACCAGCTTGCGCAGACTGCTTACAATTTGATCAATTACATCGAGCAGAATCCCTCTCTCGCAAAAGCCAGCGATCTTCAGGCGTTACAGAGTGTAGTTAGCGCTCTCCAGCAAAAATTCACATCCACAGATTCCATCGTTGTGACTCTCGAAAATCAGGTTAATGTTGTCACTGTGGTCGTTGAACAGTTAAAAAAGACGACAGCTGCAGCGTCTGAAACTGCGGGAAAAGCTTTGATTTTGGCTAACTTGAACAATCAGATGATAGCAAACATGTCCAAGGAAGTTGCAGGTCTCCAAGGCCAAGTCAACGGCCTTCAAAATTCTGTCAGTGCATTGAGCACGAAACTTGCCACCACAACACAGTATCTTGTCAGCATGATAAACAGCAATGCTGATTTCCTCTACAAAAAGATCGATCTCATCAATCAGCAGGTTGTCGAAAATACAACAGCCGTAGCGTCTCTAACAACCCAGCTGAATAATTTGAGCGCAAAGGAAGCCAATGATTATCAGGTACTTGGAACTGAACTTTCGACCACGAGAAATTATCTGGACAATCAGATAAACTTCGTGAAAAATGATCTTGTTAATACGAGAAATCAACTCACAAACGACATAAGCAACACCAAGACGGCACTTCAGAGCGAAATTAACACCGTAAACAACAGAGCCACTGTGGCTACATGGGTTGGCGCTGCGGGCATAGCCGTTGGAGTTGCTGCACTGGGAACATTCCTTTATTGGGTGTGGTACTTATTTCCACAGTATTGACGATCGTCTTTTAGAATTCGGTATTTAAAGGAAAGTAAAAAATTTATAACTCCTCCCTGTTTTGCGGGCGAAAACGTAGGGATTGTGTTTGGAGGTGGTA
>JAVRKU010000015.1:0-35993 GCA_031962125.1 Mesoaciditogaceae bacterium
TCATCGATTCACCCCCATAATCAAAACCTTCCTGATAGCATTATAACATTTCAATTGAAAATTGAAAATGTACAATGTACAATACGGCTTGCGGCTCGCTGCCCGCTGCGCGCAGTTTCTCTGATCAAAGATTCTGACATTCAACCTTTAAAATTTGGCGAGTATATATGATATAATTTTATAAAGTGAGGTGATACCTTGGAATTTGATAATTTTCATTTCATGAAACACAAAAACGCAAATCAAAATTTAAGAGGAGAGATCGCCGAACGTGTGATCGAATTGATGAATCTCTCAAAAGAAGACACCATTTTTGACATAGGAGCTGGAGATGGTTTTTATTCTTCAAAATTTGCAGATCTATGTAAAAAGGTTGTATCGATAGAGGCATACGGAAAAAATTTTGAGGGCGAGCTATATGCCGAAGATAACATCGTAAAAATTGAAGCGGACATCTGTGAATGGATAAAGATAAATGATTTCTGCGAAGCGACGCATATTTTCTTTTCTAATTCATTCCACGACATGGAATGTCAGGATGGAATACTTGACAAAATATCTTCATCGCTTAAGAAAGGTGGACATCTCGATTTAATTGAGTTCAATCTCAAAGCCA
Organism: Mesoaciditogaceae bacterium; assembly: GCA_031962125.1. GTDB lineage: Bacteria > Thermotogota > Thermotogae > Mesoaciditogales > Mesoaciditogaceae > JAVRKU01. The sequence continues at coordinate 617 of JAVRKU010000015.1, forward strand.
CATTCGGGCCACCAAAGAACATAAGATTTTCAAAAGAAGCGCTCAAATCGAAAGTTGAAAAGTACGGTTTCGAAGAAAAAGAATATAATGATTTCGAGAACCATTATTTTATTTCGTTTGAAAAGATGTGATCATGTATCAGGTAAAAAGGGATGTTGACTTCAGAATCTCTAAGGATAATGATTTCGATCTTTTAGAATTTTCAAGTTCGGTTCCTTCAGGCTATCCAGAAGTCGACAGGGCAAAGGCATTGCTGTTTAACGCAAAAAATCCAAAGGGAGCCATAATATTTGTCCATGGAACAGGGCAGAAGAATTTCGAACCCCTTGAGTATTATGTAAAACATCTTTCTCAAAATGGATATACGACCATGATGCCCGTCCTTCCATATCATTTTGAAAGAACGCCACATGGTTCAAAAAGCGGAACATCTTTCATAAAAGGTACGGATGTTCAGCTTGCAAATCGTTTTGATCAGGCCGTGACAGATCTTCTAACATGCATCGATTACCTTCAAAAAACAGGCTTTAAAAATGTTAACATCATGGGTTTCAGCTTTGGGGGAATGGTCTCAACAATAGCGATGGCACTTGACAAAAGAATAGAAAAGGGTGTTTTCGTCGTAACAGGTGGAAATTACGAGTATATAACATGGAAGAGCATCGCCACGAAAGTGTTGCGTATCTCTTACGAGGAAAATAAGGCATGCAATCCGGCGGTATGCAGGATTAAGCATGAAAATTTTGATAGAGCTATTGAGATGTTTAGCTCCATAGATGATCTCAAGCAAATGCATCCTTGTTTTACTTATGATCCATCACTTTTTGCAAAATTAATACCACCAAGAAAAACCTTGCTTTTCAGCGCATTGTTCGATCCATTCATTCCGGGAAAGTCATCTGACGATCTCTGGATAAGAATGGGGAAACCGAAAAGATATCTTTTACCATCAGGCCATCTGACAGCACATTTGATTTTCAGAAGTTTTATTTTGAAAAAAAGTATAAAATTTTTTGACGGAGAGTGAAAAAGATGATAATAGCAATACCTGTAATGGAAAAAAATGGAATGAATTCAAAAGTTTCTACACATTTTGGTCACGCACCGTATTTTGCATACGCAAACGTTGAGGATGGAAAGGTTGAATCAGTTCAATTCGAACAAAATCCCTTCAATGTAAATCATGAAATGGGAAGTGTTCCAAACTTTCTGATACAAAAAGGGATAGACGTTTTGATAGTTGCAAATATGGGGCCTGCAGCTTATGAACTGTTCAACTCAAATGGCATCAAAGTTTACAACGGCATTGAAGAGACTCTTGATGAAGTGATCATGGCTTACCTAAAAGATGAACTAAGAGAAAGAACAAGAGAAGATAAAGACTTAGCTAAAGGAAAAGATGACTGCGATCACCATGAACACAGATAACACTTAACGAATTGGCTCTTAATTATCGCTCTCAAATCCGAAAACTTTTGCCCACGCAGCAAGATTCACGAGGCGCCACAGAGTTTTATGGAAGAATTCTGCGTGGGTGTTAACATCCATGGCTTTGAGAAAGTTCGAGTTTAAGATGTACTTTTTTGCAAATCGTGCGAATCCTTCCTCAAACCATTCTTTTTGCGGCGTAGGGAAGCCTAATTTGTCGGCCCTCCAGAGAATTCTCTTGTCTATCAACTCTTCAAAACTCTTCCTTGAAAGGTATTTTGTCCATCCATTGTGGATCTTGTAAGCCGAGGGTATGCTCATGGCGAATTCGACAAGCCTGTAATCGAGGTAGGGAAATCTTGACTCTATTGAAAAGGCCATCGAATTTCTATCTGCAGTCTTCAAAAGATCTACGAGTTCTTCCCTCATGTCCGACCATGCCCTGAGATTCATGTGAGAAAACTCGGCCTTTGACTTACCACCGTATGGTATGAATCCGATCTCATGGTTGAAAAGTCCCTTCGATATCTCTTCAAAATATCTCCTTTGTGCGATTCCGTTCGCGTACTTTGTTGCGATTGTCCTGAAAAAAAGGCCAGTCGTGGTGTTTGCCTTTTTGAGATTTCTGAATTCTGAGAAAAACGTCCTGTTTGGAAAATTTTCCAGAAGCATTATGGGAAAGTATAAAGGATATCCTCCGGCTATCTCGTCTCCACCCTGTCCGTCGAGCGTGACCGTAACACCGCTACTTTTAACAAGACTCATAACGCGGTATTGTGCGTAGGTGGATGTTGAATCGAATGGCTCATCGTGGACGTAGGCGAGCACTTCAATACCTTTAGCAAGATCTTCGTGATCCGGAACGATCTTCAGCGATTTAACATTCGTATCTTTGGCCACAATATCTATCCATTTCGATTCATCGACCCTGTAATTTCCGTAAACAGCGGAAAACGTATACTGAACATCTCCTATCGAGCTTATCTTCTGATCCTTCATCAGTTCATTGACCGTGTAGACAACGGATGATGAATCTATCCCGCCACTCAGGGCCGTACCAACTTTAACATCACTTATGAGTCTTAATCTCACGGCATCGGTGAAGAGTTCACGAAATCTATCGGAGTACTCTTCGGCCTTTTTTTCATCATAAACGGCCCTCCGGGTATTTGGCTCTATCTTCCAGTATTCGTAAGTTTTTAGATCGCCAGTGTCCATGTTGAAGAGCAGGTTGTTAGATGGGAGCAACCTTTTTATCCCTTCGAACATACATTCTTCTGAAAAATTCTGCATGCCCCAGATGAGATATCTTTTAGCGTCATTGATATTTGGCTCTTTTGGAACTCTTGAGAATTTTAGAAGTGCTTTTTGCTCAGATGCAAAGGCGAAATATTTTCCGTCGTGAAAATAAAGAAAGGGCTTGATCCCGAATCTGTCCCTTGACGCGAAGACAATGTGCTTTTTGGGATCCCATATTGCAAAGGCCCACATGCCGTTGAAATGATCGACGCAGCTCTCTCCCCACTGGATGTAAGCTCTCAAAAGTACTTCTGTATCACCAGAGGAAGAAAACCGGTGACCTAATCTTTCAAGTTCTTCACGGATCTCAAGAAAATTGTAAATCTCTCCGTTGAAGACGATCACGTATCCATCCTTTTCCATTGGTTGATGACCCTTCGGTGAAAGATCGATTATGCTAAGTCTCCTGTATCCGAAAGCACCATCTAAATTACCATCTAATCGGGGAAGATTTAATTCTTTAACGGTATCCGGTCCCGAGAAGTGTTTCACGTCCGGTATCGTGCAAAAACCCTCATCGTCAGGCCCGCGATGCTTTAAAATTTCCGATATTTCAAAAAACTCACCAGCATTTGTTTTTCCTATAACTCCAAAAATTCCACACATTCAAACTTTCCTCCGCTCAGGATACAAATCCTTCATCTTTCCAGTAATCTGCAAATTTTCCATATTTATCCTCATACTTCATGAATTCATCTAAAAAGGGCTTCATGGAGCTTTCAGTAAATCGTGCATTTTTGCCAACTGTCAGATAAAGCTCGTCTTTTGCGTGTGAAAACTTCCATACACGCTTTTCAAGCTGCCCCATTGATGTGTTAACGGGGTATAAAAATTTTGTACCCTCTTTGTCTATCAATGTCCATCCGACAGGAGTGTTGAAAGTTCTTGATATTTTCATGAATATATCGTATGTGAAGAGAATTCCCTTGAACCTTTCTTTGTATATATCAAGATATTTCGTGAGATTTTCATATTTTTCAGCCTTCTTTGCGACATCAAAGTAAGCCTGCCAGTAAGTGTTTTCGAGATCGTAATTTGTGTAAGGTGAGATTATGAAATCGTCCATGATTCCCCTCAATATGGCTTCAGCCTGTCTGAAATCGCGTTTTGCAACGTCTAAATTCTTTCTTTCTGTATAAATATTTCCGAGTGAATTCAAAAGGGTAACGGCCGCCCTTTTTGCTATCATGGAGAATGGATTCACCTTCAAAGCTATTTTTGTAAGATTCCACGATTCATTTGCATAAGTTGAGTCTTTTGTGGCGGCAAAAACGACCGCATAAACCATTGCCATCGTGCCAAACGGTACATCGGGAGCTTCAGAATGAGTTAATATGTAATCTTTAGAAGCTTCGAACCATATCCTGAAGGTGTGAAGATCATCGAAATTCAATTTGCCTGTTGATGAAAGTCCGTCGAGTACATTTGATGCGACGGTAAAGTATCTCTGTTCGAATGGTGCCGTTTTCAAAGCTGAAAGTGTTGCATCGAGCGTAACCTTCACATCTCCCTGAGTTTGTGCCGAGAATGCAAGCTGGGTATAGCGCATCGCTATATTGTTTGAGTGCGCAAAGTAAAGATTTAAGAGATAAAGGCCTCCGAGGGCAAAAAATATATACGAAAGATATGGAAAGGATGTGAATTGCATTCCTGCCGATACTGAAAGGATAAGCATGAGGGTTAGATAATTAGCCTGAAGCGGAAATGAAAAGATGAGGTCGAGTGAGTAACCGACAATTGCAATACCTATCCACGGCATTCCACTCACAATGGATGAATAAACACCGAAAGCTGCAAATGCAAGGTATATTATAAGATGTGTAATACCACCCTCTATCAAAAGATCCAGATAATGGTTGTGCGATCTATCAACGACCTGCGTCATGAAATAGGCCGATGATTTTCTTGAAAATCTGCTCCTCATCGCCCTTGCTATATTTGAAATGCCATATCCTAAAATTAGCCTTCGTTTGATCGCACGTCTTGATTCATTCCATATGAATGCACGGTTAACTGCCGAAGATTCAGGCTGGTTCGCTCTCATATTCTCTGAAGGCTTCTTTAGCGAAGTTAATTTCAACTTTCTTTTCGCAAAATCGAGAAAAACTTTAATCCTTTTCCAGTTTTCTTTTCCCTGGGGTGTAAGTGGATAAATCACCGGAGGAAGGACAACAACAGTTAAAGCTATCAAAATCATATAAATGGGCTCCGGTGTTACCAAAAGATAGGCAACTTCAAGCAAAGAAACAACGAGCGAGGCCAGATAAGATCCACGGCCATGAGACAGGAACAATCCCCAACTTATTGCAAGATAAGAAATGACAAAGAAGATGAAAAGCGTGTCATTTGAATAAAATGCAAATGATAGGGGCAGAACAGTTAACAGAAAATTTGCAACGGGTATGGGATTGGATATCGTGCCCGTATATCTTCGGAAGCCCATGGATTTGAGATAGGAGAAATTGTACTTTATTTTTTTTTCTTCATCAAGAAATTGAAGGGTAAGAATTACCATCTCGACGATGGCGGATGTTATTATTATAAGAAAGAAAGGAGTTGATCCCGCTGTTGTGAAAACCTGCCATCCTGCAAAAAGAATTACAGGAATGACAAACCTGAAGGTCATACCCATCTGCCGTTCTATCCCACCTAAATAGGAGAAGATGAATGATTCACTCGTTGCAAAATGGAAAATCACACTTGCCCACCATATCCCGAGAAGTATCAGCAAAACCGTGGATGGAATGGCGAAGTTCATGGCCGAAACCATCCTGGCTGATGTGATGGCAAGCGGGATCGCAAAACCATTTGCAAATTCTGTGTGGGTCACAGCGAATGGCATCCACGATAGAGGATCAAAGGTAAGAATTGTGCTAAAAATGGCCCATGCAAAGAGCATGATCTCGAAAGTCGATAGAAGGTTGGCAGGCATAAGGATAGCAAAGACACTAAGAGTTCCAAAGGTGGCAATTGCAAGCAATGTGTACTTGACATTTGCTTCTGTGTAATATTCTCTCAAGCTAAGTTGCACGAAATTAACTCCTTCCTTCAACTATATTCATTCAAGTTAAAATTTAAATCATTCAGGCTCCGGCAGTCGTCTTATTCAGTGCGTAGCATATTAAGAATTGACAATTGAAAATGTACAATGCGGCTTGCTGCTCGCTGCGCACAGTTTCTCTAATCTCTGATCTCTAATAGATTTCAGGTCTATCTATCTTATGCTTTTTAGCCGTCTCTATCGCTATTTCATAACCTGCATCGGCATGTCTGACAACTCCTATACCCGGATCGTTGTTGAGCACTCTTGACAGTTTTTCATCCTCAATTTTCGTTCCATCTGCAACGCAGACAAATCCAGCATGAATTGAATATCCTATGCCCACGCCACCGCCGTGGTGAACTGAGACCCACGTCGCACCGGAAGATGTGTTGAGCAGGGCATTCAGAATCGGCCAGTCGGCTATCGCATCCGATCCGTCCTTCATAGCCTCTGTCTCTCTGTAAGGAGATGCAACGGATCCTGTGTCGTGATGATCGCGTCCTATGACGATAGGGGCTTTGAGATCTCCATTTCTGACCATTTTGTTTATCTCAAGACCGAACTTTTCCCTTTCACCCTGACCGAGCCAGCATATCCTCGCAGGCAGACCCTGCCAGTTGACCTTTGCATGGGCTATCTCTATCCACCTTCTCAGATGATCATCATGCGGAAAGAGCCTAAGCACAAGCTCGTCCGTCTTATATATATCTTCAGGATCACCAGAAAGCGCCACCCAGCGGAAAGGTCCCTTTCCTTCTGAGAAAAGGTTTCTTATGTATTCCGGAACGTACCCTACGATCTCGAAAGCATCCTTTGCACCGTGATCATATGCTATCCTTCTTATGTTGTTTCCGTATTCGAAGGCCTTTGCACCCTTTCTTTGCATCTCGACGATGGCCTCAACGTGTTTTACCATCGAATCGTAGACCTTAGCAAGATATCCATCTTTATCTTTTTCCCGCATGATCTTAGCCTCTTCAACGGTCATCCCTTCCGGTATATAGCCGTTGAGCGGATCATGAGCTGATGTCTGATCTGTCACTATATCCGGAATGAAATCATCTTTCACCATTTTAGGAAGAATCTCGGCTGCATTCCCGAGAAGACCTATCGAGAGTGGCTGTTTTTTTGCGGCCCATTCTTTTGCCATCTTTATAGCCTTATCATAAGAATCTGTCCACGTGTCTAAATAATGCTTTTCAAGTCTTCTGTCTATCATTCGCTTATCGACTTCTACGGCTATCATTACGCCATCGTTAACCGTGACAGAAAGAGGCTGTGCACCACCCATCTCTCCAAGACCTGCTGTTACGGCGATCCGGCCCTTAAGTGTCCCATTAAAATACTTTTGTCCAACCGCATAAAAGACCTCGTATGTTCCCTGAAGAATGCCCTGCGTCCCTATGTATATCCAGCTTCCGGCCGTCATCTGGCCAAACATCGTGAGATCGCGGGCCTCAAGTTCTCTGAAATAATCCCAATTTGCCCATTTGGGAACGAGCATCGCATTTGATATCAAAACCCTCGGAGCCCATGGATTGGTTCTGAAAACAGCAACAGGTTTGCCTGATTGAACGAGCATAGTTTCATCATCGTTTAACCTTTTCAACGTGCTCACTATTGCGTCGAAAGCTTCCCAGCTTCTCGCCGCCCGGCCAGTGCCACCATAAACAATAAGATGCTCCGGATCTCTCGCAACTTCTGGATCAAGGTTGTTCATTATCATGCGCATCGGTGCTTCCGTCTGCCAGCTTTTGCATGTTATCTCTGCTCCTCTTGGAGCTTTAACAATTCTTGACATAAAAGCTTCCTCCCTTCAAATAGATCTTGAAAAGTATAACATATTCACCCGCATCAAGTGCAGGATGATATCATCTGGCCCGGTATCATATTTTGTGGTATGATAGTTGCGTCTAAAGATTCCATGGAGGTAAAAAATGAAAAATATAAAATTCGTTTTTATATTTGCGATTCTTGCGCTGTTAATTTCAACTGCTTTTGCAAATTCAGCGGCTACAACCATACAGGCAACATTTATCAATGTACTCATTGGAAAAACGATCGTGCTTGATCCGGGGCACGGTGGTGTTGATACGGGTGCAATAGGTCCCACAGGACTGCTAGAAAAAACGATAAATCTTCAGGTCGCACTCGATCTCGCAAGCCTTCTCAAACTTCAGGGTGCTAACGTCGTTCTTACAAGAGCAACGGACATTTATATCTCTCTTGAAGACAGAATAGCGGTCGCAAACAATCTTCATGCGGATCTTTTTCTTTGTATGCATCATAATTCGATAGAAGGAGCCCCGGATATCGACAGGCCACAGGCTTTTTACTGGAGTACGACGGATTCATCAGAACTTGCGGCAAAGATTTTTTTGGAAGCTTTTGATAATTACACAGGAGTTCAGGGCGACCTTATAAGGGAAGAATATTATGTTTTAAGATATGCCCAGGTGCCGGCAGTTCTCATTGAACCATTTTTCATGTCAGATCCTTCAAGGGAGCAGTGGCTTGAAAATTCATCTAATCTCTGGAAGGAAGCTCTTATTTACGATGGAGCTATTCTTAAATATTTTAAAACAATAAACGAAAATTAAAAAAATCTTGTGCAAGTACAGGATGATTTTCTGATAAAAGGTGAAGAAGGGCAGGATGGCACCACATATATTGCTCGTTGAAGATGATCCGACGATCCGTGAGATACTTGTAATTTACCTCAGTAAAAAATATGAGGTCGCTCTTGCTACGAGAGGATTTGAAGCGGCAAAACTCATAAAAGATGGAAATTTTGATCTCATTCTTCTTGATCTTATGCTTCCAGAAATAAGCGGGGAAACGCTCGCCCAGATCGCAAATCTTAAAGATATTCCCATCATGATGATAACTGCAAAAAATTCCGAGGAAGACATATTGAACGGACTCAAACTTGGTGCTGTGGATTACATAACCAAACCATTTTCTCCAAAAGTGCTTATGGCAAAAATAGAGAACTTTTTCACAAGACGTTCAAAAGATGGAAAGAAAAGTATGGTTTCTCTTTCTGTTGATGAAAGAACACTCTTAGCAAAAAATAGGAAGATATATCTTACACCGATAGAAACAAAATTACTCGAAGTTATGATGAACAATCCAGAAAAAGTTTACAGTAGAGAGGATCTCCTCAAAATGGCATGGAATGAAGAGAGAAGTGAAAGGATCGTCGATGCAACGGTGAAAAATTTGAGAAAAAAGCTTGATGGAAGTGGGATAAAGATAAAGACGATGATCGGCATTGGATATGCAATCGAGCGGGAAGAAATTATCAACTAAATTTCTCCTTTATGTGATCATACCTGTTACGATAATGGGTATTCTTATGGCTTTCGGCGAGAAGAGAATCTTTGAAAGTCGTTTTGATAGCTTCGAGCGTGCTCAATTCACAGCAAAGAATTTTTACGGCCTTGATCCGTATTTTTCCGAACAAAGACTGAAAAGTATAGATAAGATTAAAAGACAAACAATTCTCGAGATAATGGCCTCTTTTGTTCTATCTTTTGGTGCCTCACTTGCAATTTCGGTGCTTCTGGCAGAACTTTTTCAAAGGAAAATCTCGCGATCTCTGAATGACCTTTCAAAAGCCGTTGAAAATATAGAAAAAGGCTGGGAGATAGATCTCTCACAGGTGGGATTTTCATCCGAAATACACTCTCTTGCCAAAAATATAGAAGGACTATCTAAAAAGCTCGTCCAGAGATCGACAGCAAGGAAAGCCATGACATCAAGCGTTTACCACGAAATAATGACGCCGCTTGGTGTCGTTAAAATGCAACTTGAAGCTTTAAAAGATGGGATTATCCCTTATAACGAAGAACTTGTGGACAAGATGATTTTAAGTGTTGATCACATCTCCGAAGTCTTAAAAGATCTCAAGAACATTGAAGGAGAAGAGATAGAATACACATCCGATAATTTTGATGTTTCCGAAGAAATAGAAGAGGTTGGGAAATCTTTCATGGCGGTCTTTGAATCAAGACATATATTCTTTGAAATTCATCCTGAAAAAATTCAGATATCATCTGATCGCCGTAGGTTCAGACAGGTTATCTTCAACCTGCTTTCAAATGCGGTGAAGTATACGCCCTTGAATGGAAAAGTTACAATAGAGATAAGAAATTATAAGATAAGCATCTTCAATACATTCGATGACGCTTTTCCGGATCCTTCAAATTACGGAACCGGTCTGAAGTTTGTTAAAAATTTCTGTGATCATTACGGGTTCAAATTTTTCTTCGACAGGTATGGAGATGGCATCGTTGCATGGATCATCTTCAGATGATCATTGATCGGCGAAAAAAATGGTATCATTGATCAAAAGACAAATTTCTCAGGAGATGTCAGATGGAAGAGTTCCGATTTTTCAAGACAACCCCGACTTACAAAGAACTTATGATCTTCTCTGAAATAGCTAAAAATCCAAGTATTACCCAGAAGAAGATCGCTCAAACGTGTCAGATCACGGCGCCGATGGTCAACGAGTATCTGACAGATCTGAAAGCAGAGGGATATATAGAGATCAGGGGAACATCCACACGAAACACTACTTACCATCTTACGGAAAGTGGCAGACACAGGTTTATGATATTGAACATCTCTTACAACAGAGAAGTCGTAAGGATGTACAAGGATGCTGAAAAAACATTTGAAAGTGTCTGGAGCTTTTTGATATTACAGAATCTCAAGCGAATTATTCTCTTTGGAGCTGGGGATATCGGTGAGATGGCCCTCGAGGTGATGGAAGGGCATGGGATTGAAATAATGGGTTTCATAGATGAAGATCTCAAAAGGATCGGGAATGAACTGCACGGAATGAAGATCTACTCAATTGATAAGATAAGCAATCTTGATTTTGATGCCATAATCGTTGCATCTTACCGTCATGCAATCCGGATGGCAGAGAGGGTAATTTCACAAACCGATAAACCGGTTTATATATTCGCTTTAGAAAATGGCACAACATCTCTTCAGCATGTCGAAAATAAAAATTTGAAAGGGAGGAAAGTTGAATGATAGGGTGGATCATTGGGATCGTTATTGCGGTGATCGTTTTAATCATCGTGATATGGATCATCTCAGCTTATAATTCACTCGTAGTTCTTAAGAAAAGGGGTCAAAACGCATGGGCTCAAATAGATGTCCAGCTCAACAGGCGTCACGATCTGATTCCCAATCTTGTTGAGTCTGTGAAAGGATATATGAAGTACGAGCAGGAAACACTACAAAAGGTTATAGATGCAAGAGCAAAAGCTGTAAGTGCTGGAAGCATCAAAGACAAAATAGACGCTGAAAATCAACTCACAGGATCTCTTGGAAGATTACTGGCAGTTTTTGAGAGATATCCGGATCTCAAAGCTAATCAGAACGTTTCAGCACTCATGGATCAGCTTACGGATACTGAAAATAAGATAGCTTATTCCCGTCAATTTTACAATGACATAGTGACAAGGTACAACATGAAGACAGCTGTTTTCCCATCAAACATAATCGCAAATCTCTTCAAATTCGAAGAGATGCAATTGTTCAAAGTCGAAGAAGAGGTCAAAGCTGTTCCAAAAGTTGATCTTAACCTGTAAAGAGGAGGCAAGGATGTATGTACGTAAGAAATACTAAAGAAATTTTAGATAAGGCTAGTGCTGGATATTACGGTATTGGCGCATTCAATATCAACGATCTTGAGTTTCTGGAAGCGATAATAAACGCCGCTATCGAAAAACAGTCTCCTGTGATAATTCAAACAAGTGAAGGTGCTATGGCATACGCAGGAGGTGGGGATTTTAGAAAAGGTGCGAAGGTCTTTTCTGATATGGTTAGAAGATACTCCGAAGACACATCAGTTCCAATAGCGCTCCACCTCGATCACGGTCATGATCTCGATCATGTAATGGCCGCAATAAGAGCAGGATATTCATCTGTTATGATAGATGCATCCGAAAAACCATTTGAAGAAAACGTAAGGATCACTGCGGATATTGTAAGGGTTGCACATTCGGCCGGAGTATCGGTTGAAGCAGAGCTTGGAAAACTGAAAGGAATGGAGGACAATGTTTCTATTTCAGAAAGAGATGCGATACTTGTAGATCCAGACGAAGCGAAAATTTTTATAGAAAAAACAGATGTGGACTTTCTTGCACCGGCAATAGGAACGAGCCACGGCGCTTTCAAATTTAAAGAGGAAGCGAAACTTGACTTTGAAAGGCTCAAGAAAGTAAAGTTGCTCACCAAGATTCCTCTTGTTCTTCATGGCGCATCGAGTGTTTTGGAAGAAGATGTTAAAAAGGCCAACGCATATGGTGCAAAAATAGAGGGTGCAAAGGGAGTCCCCTTTGATGTGCTGAAAGAGGCCGTAAAATACGGAGTAAACAAGATAAATACAGATACAGATCTAAGAATTGCCTTTCTTGCAGAATTGAGAAAAGCACTTCATGATAAACCGTCTGATATAGATCCGAGAGATTTCTTCAAACCGGCAATGAATGCCATTAAGGCAGTTGTTGCACAGAGAATGGATGTACTTGGATCAAGCGGCAAAGTTTAATGGAGGTGTGAGAATTGAATATTCTCGTGATCAACGCTGGAAGTTCCTCATTAAAATACCAGCTATTCAACATGGATGATGAAAGTGTACTGTGTAGTGGAATCGTTGAGAGGATAGGATTAAAAGGATCAAGGCTGGTTCACAAAGTTAGCGGAAAAAAATACACTATCGAAAGTGACGTTAAAGATCACAGAATTGCTCTCAGAATGGTGCTCGAAACTTTGACAGATCAGGAAAAGGGCGTTATAAAGTCGATGAATGAGATCGATGCTGTGGGTCACAGGGTTGTTCACGGCGGAGAAACTTTCTCCGGATCGGTCATGATAGATGAGAAGGTCATGAAAGCCCTTGAAGATAACGTTGAGCTTGCACCTTTGCATAATCCTCCCAACATACTCGGTATAAAAGCTGCTAAAGAGCTTCTTCCGGACGTTCCTCACGTTGGAACCTTCGATACGGCTTTTCATCAGACGCTTTCAAAAAAAGCTTATCTTTATGCCATACCGATGAAATATTATGCAAAGTACAAAATAAGAAGATATGGATTTCACGGAACATCCCATTTTTATGTTTCGAGAAAAACGGCCGAAATTCTTGATAAACCAGTTGAAAACTTGAAAATCATCACCTGTCATATTGGCAACGGAAGTTCTGTTACGGCCGTTAAATATGGAAAAAGTGTTGATACTTCGATGGGCTTCACTCCTCTTGAAGGACTCGTTATGGGTACAAGATCGGGGGATCTCGATCCTGCAATAGTGACATTCTTACAGGAAAAAGAAAATCTTTCTTACAAAGAGATAAACAATGTTCTCAACAAAGAGAGCGGGATTTTTGGTCTTGCAAATGGTCTGAGCAGTGATATGAGGGACATAGAAACAGCTGCGCTTGAAGATCATGATGAAGCCGCAAAGATGGCACTTGATATCTATGATTACAGGATAGCAAAATACATCGGTGCCTATGCTGCGGCGATGAATGGTGTTGATGCGATAACTTTCACAGCCGGGGTGGGCGAAAATTCACCTTATACTAGGATGGATGTCTGCTCTTACCTTGGTTTTCTTGGAATTAAAATAGATGAAGAGAAAAACAAAGTAAGAGGGAAAGAAGCTATAATATCTACAACTGATTCTAAAGTAAAAGTTCTTGTCGTTCCAACGAACGAAGAACTGGTCATAGCACGCGATACAAAGAAGATCGCGGAAGAACATAAACATATAAAAGTTTAATGAGGAGGAAAAAATGATCTTACTGAAGGGCAGAAGTATTGTAAGCATTGATGATCTTACCATTGAAGAGTTAAAACAGCTCATCGACACCTCTATAAGACTTAAAGATGAACTTTATACCGGAGAACGCAGAGATGTTTTACAGGGCAAAACACTTGGCATGATCTTCGAGAAACCATCTTTGAGAACGAGAGTCGCATTTGAAACTGCGATGACACAGCTCGGCGGACATGCTATTTACCTTGGACCGGATGACATAAAGCTCGGAAAAAGAGAAACAACAGAAGATATAGCAAAAGTACTTTCGAGCATGGTAGACGTCATAATGGCAAGAGTTTTTGCTCACAAAACTGTTGAGGATCTTGCAAAGTATTCAAGAGTACCGGTCATAAATGGCCTTTCAGATTTTGAACATCCCACACAAATAGTCGGTGATATGGTAACTGTTAAAGAAAAGTTCGATCATTTTGAAGGTCTGAAATTTGCATTCATAGGTGATGGAAATAATGTTGCGAATTCCATAGTTTTTGCCGGTGCAAAGCTTGGAATGCATGTTGTTGTGGCATCTCCAAAAGGGTATGAAGTTCAGAAAAAAGTTGTTGAAAGAGGACTAGAAATTTCAAAATCAACCGGAGCGAAGATCGAGATCACAAACGATCCCCAGAGTGCGGCAAAAGGTGCTGATATAATATACACAGATGTATGGGCCTCAATGGGTCAGGAAAGCGAAGCCGAGGCAAGAAAGAAGATCTTTGCGCCCTATCAGATCAACTCAAAGATCATGGCCCTTGCAAAGCCAACGGCAATTTTTATGCACTGCCTCCCTGCGCATTACGGTGAGGAAGTCACGGAAGATGTTGGCCATAGTTCACAAAGTGCAATTTTTGAAGAAGCCGAAAACAGACTTCATTCTATAAAAGCGATGATAGTCCATATCACGAGATGATTTGAACGCTGTCAATCAAAGAAAAACAGAGCTATAGCTACATATTCATAGGAAAGTACAATTAAAATTCTTTTTTTGCTTATAATCACCGTTAATTGTCTATAATCGTCTTCAAATGTGTATACATAAAAATCAATTTTGATTTATAATTATCTCAAGCCTGAAGGAGGCGATATCATGCAGGAAAAGAAAGAAAAAAAACAAGAGAAGAAACCAGACAAGAAAGACAAGAAATAAGTAAGGTAAATAAGTGGGAATAAAAAATCCCTTCGTTACGAAGGGATTTTTTCATGATAATTTAGGGAGTATAATAGAGAAAAATCTTAATTTCAGGAGGTCTGACATGATGACACTTGATTGGAATGGAAAGATGAAATTTGCAGCTCACGCACCTTCCGGCCATGATATCGTTTTAGATTCATCGCCTGATGTTGGAGGAGAAAATACCGCAGCAAGACCGATGGAGGTACTTCTTGCAGCGCTTGCTGGATGCACCGCAATGGATGTCATATCGATCCTTGAAAAGATGAAAACACCACCTAAAAATTTCAGGATAGATATCGACTACACAAAGGCTAAAGAGCATCCAAAGATTTACACATCTATACATCTGAAATACGTCTTCTCCGGCAACGTTCCGAAAGAAAACGCAGAAAAAGCCGTGAATCTCTCACAGACAAAATACTGCAGTGCATCCGCAATGCTTAAAAAAGCTACAGATCTTACCTACGAACTCGTCTTTGAAAATTGAGAGATAATCTCCTCAAGTTGCTTTTCATCTATGATCTTAACGCCAAGTTTTCTTGCTTTTTCAAGCTTCGATCCTGGATTTTCACCGGTGAGGAGATAGCTGGTCTTTGATGAAACTGTATCACCAACATCGGCTCCAAGATTGAGGAGCCGATCTTTGATTTCCTCGCGGGGTTTAGATAATACCCCTGTCATGACAAATCTCAATCCTTGAAGTGGATACGGTTTCGTCTCAATCTTTATTCCAACACCCACACCATGAATTTTGAATTTATCCATCATCTTTTTTGTTTTGTCAAGTGTAAAGAAGTCAATTATTGATTGAGCAACTTTTTCACCGATTCCGTTTATTTTGATGAGATCTACTTTTTTTGCGCTGGCAAGCTCATCAAGTGAATGGTATCTTTTCTCTAATAATCTCGCTGTTCCCTCTCCGACCATAGGTATACCGAGAGCCGTTATAAGTTTGTAAAATTGTACTTTTTTGGATTCTTCTATCTCCTTCATCAAGTTCTGGGCTGATTTTTCGCCCATCTTCTCAAGTTTTGATAGAAAATAAGCATCAAGCGAATATATATCGGCTAAATCTTCGATCTTTCCGCTCTCTATGAGCTTTTTTATAAGTTTTTCTCCAAGGCCATGTATATCCATCGCTTTTCTCGATGCGAAGTTTATAAGCCATGCTTCAAGTTTGGCGGGACAATATGGATTCAAGCATCTCAATGCTACATCCTGCGGCTCAAGCTTGCCCACCGGCCCGCCGCAAACCGGGCACACTGTTGGGAGCTCAATACGCTGCTCCTGACCAGTTCTCTCTTCAACAATGGGCTTAACAACCTGCGGAATTATCTCACCAGCCTTTTCTATAACTACCATGTCTCCAATGCGTATGTCACGCTCTTTCACGTAATCAAAATTATGAAGTGAGGCTCTTTTAACCGTTGTACCGGCAAGCCTCACGGGTTCAAGCTCTGCAACAGGTGTGAGTGTTCCTGTACGACCGACCTGAACAGTAACCCCCAGTATCTTAGTTTTAACCTGCTCTGCCTGAAATTTATAGGCTATCGCCCACCTTGGTGCCTTTGAGGTAAAGCCTAACGAAGATTGCAAATCAAAATCGTTGACCTTTATGACGGCACCATCTATCGGATAATCTATCTCTTCTCTTCTTTTTTCGCACCAGTCAAGATATGTTTTTATCTCTCCAACATTTTCGGTTACCTTTGACTCAGTATTTACTTTGAAACCGATCTTTTTCATGAAATTCAACGCATCCCACTGGGTTTTTATTCCATATTTTTTAGGATTTTCAAGTGTATAAATAAAAGAATCAAGATGTCTCTTTGAAACTTCTGATGTGTCTAATTGTCTTAAAGTTCCGGCAGCCGCATTTCTTGGATTCGCAAAGAGAGGAAGTTCCTGATGCTGGCGAAACAGATTTAACTTTTTGAATTCAGTGTAAGACATGTAAATTTCTCCACGCACTTCTAAATCTAAAGGTTCGCTGAGCACTAAAGGGATCGTCCTCACGGTTTTCGCATTTTCAGTTACATCCTCGCCTATTTCTCCATCTCCACGGGTTGCAGCAAGTACAAGTTCACCTTTTTCATACTTCAATCTTATTGAAAGACCATCTATTTTCATCTCGCAGACATATTCTATTTCTTCTCTGTCAGCAAGTTTTTTGATCCTCTCATCAAACTCGGCTAATTCCTCAAAAGAATATATGTTATCCAGGCTGTACATAAGGGATGGATGTCTTACCGTCGGGAAGCCATCGATAATTTTAGCACCTACCCTCTGTGTTGGTGATGTCCTAGATTGAAGTGATGGATATTTTTGTTCAAGATCTATAAGCTCCTTCATAAGAACATCGTATTCCTGATCCGTTATAACAGGATCATTGAGCGTGTAGTACCTGTAATTGTGGTATTCTATCTCTTTTCGAAGTTTTTCGATCCGGTCTTTTACCTCTTCAGGTATTTCTTCCATCTTCATCACTCCTCGTCAAGAAGAGATTCATATATTCTTGAAAATTCAATGTTGTCTTTTCTGAAGATCTCCAAAATCTTTGGATCAAAATGTTGTGGTTCAACTCTCCCGTCTCCCTCGAGGATGATTTTGACAGTTTCCTCATGGGTAAAGGCCTTTTTGTACCTTCTCGGTGATCTCAATGCATCATAAATGTCTGCTATTGCGGTAATTCTTGCCTCTACCGGTATCTCTTCACCTTTTAAACCATCAGGATATCCTGAACCGTCGTACTTTTCGTGATGGTACCTTGCTATATGTCTTGCCATCTCTAAAAATGGTTCATCTCCGAGTAATTGTTCTCCGTAAATCGTATGCTTTTTCATCTCTTCAAATTCTATCTTCGTGAGTGGCCCATTCTTTGTTAAAATATCACGCGGCACTTTCAATTTTCCTATGTCATGGATCATCGCATAAGTTTTTATATCATTTGTAAATTCAGAGGGCATTTTCAACCTTTCAGAGATAAAGGCACTGTACTCACCAACACGATGAATATGAGAGCCGGTTTCGTAATCGTATATTTCAGAGATCTCGGCGAATTTAGATGCGAGGTATATGTAAGAATTTTGTATCTGACAGATTAACTTTTGGGAATTCAAAGAAGAACCAAATCCGATCATAAAACGCTTCAATGACTCTTGTTCTGACTCTGATGGCACATGGCCTGAAAAGACCATCTCTATCGTCGCTAAAAGCTTGGCTTCGAAAACGATCGGGACGATAAGCACATCCGTGTTTCCGGATGGAACGGCTATCGTTCTGTTGGCTACAAGTGTTTCCCTTAAAGGCAGAAGGTTAACAGGGTTGAATTTCATACCTATTGAATTGACGATCTCATTTTTACCTGCATCTACTATGATTATTCCATCACAGTCGTATATCTTCATGAGCTTATCAAGCAGGATCTTCATAGCATCGGCGCTTTTATCAGAAAGAGAAATGAGATTTGAAGTTTCTGAAAGTGCCTTCAACTCCTGAGTTTCTTTTGAAAGTGAATTTGAAAGCTGTTCTATTTCCTCGTAAGAATTCTCAAGTTCTTCGTTTGTCGCACGAAGTTCCTCTATCTGGGCTTCGACTTCCTGGAAAAGCTCATTCATCTTCTGGTAAACCTGTTTTGTTTCTTTAAAATTGGATGCAGACTTTTCAGATCTTTCATCAACTTCTATCTTACCTTTCTTGGGATCGAATTGTTCTGAAACATTTGCAAGTGATGAAACAGACCTTCCTATTCTTCTTGCAATTAAGATCATCAGCACTATTTCTGAGATACCAAGTATAAAAAGCAGAACTATCAAAGAATATATTGTATTATCCATGAAATTGAGTAATTTTCCAAGAGGTACAGGTATTCCAAGCGTGTAACCCGTTGATGAGGATATATTTTGTTTTGAAAGAAGTTTATCGTAATCTGTCCTGTAGATCAAATAATTCTGTCCATTAATCCTGATGACCTCTTTGAAAGGATCATAAGAAAAGTCTGTTGGATATACGACTTTTCCATTCTTAAAGATTATGAAAGGACCACCAAATTTGCTGGACAGTATATTAAAAAAGTGTTGTGCTTCAAAAATAAGCCCTCCGACATACATTTTTCCATTTTCGTTAAAAGCGACGGTCATGGTAACAACCGTTGACTCAAGTGAGGGAGAATAAAATTCATTTCCAACGACAACCTTAGGATTGGATGTGGCAAGCAGATACCATGGCCTCGATTGTGCGGTAAGAGATGATGTATTTTCAGCCGGATATATGTAATTCGTGCTATCTATTGTGACAAAGGCCCAGTCAGAACCGAAAGAATTTTTCATCTTTTCAAGTGTACTGTCGATGGGTGCACCGTGAACTATTTCAAGAATTCCGTTATCGATCTTTCCTGAAAAATTGTAAAAGGTCGTTGATATCCCAGAATCAAAATTTCGCAGACTATCGTTAGCCTGTGATGAAAACTGGTATTTAAACTCTTCCTGAAGGATCGGAATCTCGGTGAAAAGAACAACGAAAAGCGTTATGCCGACGATCAGAAGCGTACCTACCAATATGAAAGTCTTTATCTTCAAGAATTCCTCCTCAATATTCCAAAATTTGCATACATAGGCTGCAAATCTGGAGTTTTAGCAACATAGCCCATCAGTGAACCTATCATCGAATCAGCCGGTAATTTGACCATATCCCTTCCTTTTACCATGTTGATAACATTCATCGCAACATAGAGACCGGACGCTATCGATTCGACATACCCCTCAACACCCGTTATCTGTCCTGCAAAAAAGAGGTTGGGCATACTCCTTGCCCTGAAAAATTCATCCGTGACCTTCCACGGCTCTATGTAAATATTTGCATGCATTACGCCATACCTCACTATTTTTGAATTTTCAAGACCGGGTATCATACGAAAAACCCTGTCCTGCTCGGGCCATTTGAGCCTTGTTTGAAAGCCAACGATGTTATAAAGTGTTCCTCCATAATTGTCACGCCTTAACTGAATAACGGCATACGGTCTTTTACCCTGAATTTTGAACCCCACAGGTCTCAAAGGCCCAAATCTCATCGCATCAAGACCGCTCCTTGCTATCTCTTCTATCGGCTGGCAGCGGGAAAAAAGCAATTTTTTATCAAAACCATCTATTGGAAGTCTTTCGGCCTCTACAAGCGCCGCTCTGAAATTCACGTATTCTTCTTCATTCATCGGACAGTTTATGTAATCTTTTCCGTCATCGTCGTATCTATTTCCTAAAAAGACCTCCGACATCTCTATACTACCGGCATCTATTATCGGGGCAATGGCGTCAAAAAAATGAGCCCCTCCGAATCGCTTTTCAATCCAGCTGTAAAGCTTTTCAGAGGTCGCCGGACCCGTAGCAAGGATCCAGATATCATCATCTGCCGGGATCTCAGTTATTTCTTCTCTTTTTATCTCTATATCAGGATCTGATTCTATTGATTTTGTTATCTCCCTCGAAAACACTTCCCTGTCAACGGCGAGCGCCTTCCCGCCTGGAATAGCACACCTGTAAGCAGTGTTAATTACAAAAGAGTCAAGATCCGCCAGCTCTTTTTTCAAAACTCCAGACGCATTTTTCAAGTCCATTGATTTTAACGAGTTAGAACAGACAAGCTCGCCAAATTTATCAGTTTCATGAACACCAGTTTTCACGATCGGACGCATCTCATGCAATATAACCCTGTGTCCGGACTTAGATATATAATGAGCTGCCTCTGATCCGGCAAGTCCACCTCCAACAATATGGATCACGGAATCTTTTTCCTCAGAATGATTGTGTTCCCCCTGCACACTTCTTTATACTCTATATCATCGATCAATTCCCTCATCAGGAGCAAACCTCTTCCACTTTCTTTCAAACCGGTTGATTTGATCTCCTTCAATGTCTCACGATTGATTGGGGGACCGAAATCTCTTATCACAATCTCGACAAAATCATCTTTTATACCAATAGTGACGGAAATGATCTGCGATTCATCTTCCTCATAAACATGCCTGACAACATTAGTAATGGCCTCGTCCGTTCCAACCTCGAGGTCACTTATAAAATCACAGTCATCAATGCCCTTGGCTACCAAAAAATCTCTCAGAGCATGTCTCACGATCGAAACGGCCCAAAGCCCGGCAGGAATGACGATGATAACCTTTCGTTCTGTCAAATTCTATTTCCCTCCAGATCTGTTAAAATCAAGTAGAGTATAACACCATCCTTAAAAATTTTGGGATCCAGATAAGTTAAATCTCTGATCTTGTTAAGACGGTTCAGGATCGTATTTCTGTGAACCTTCATAATCCTGGATGTCTTAACAGGGCTTGCCTCATTTTCAAAGAATATTCTTAGCGTCTGAACGAGATCTGGATATGCTTTGAGTTTATCAATTATTGCCAGCTTCATTGCACTGTCCTCAAAAATATCGCGCATCAGAAGGACCGGAGAGAGTTTAGAATAATCCGAGATACCGGAAGGATTGGATCCGTAATGAAGTGCAACTACCGCTTGGTGATATGCAACATCCGGTCTTGGATCTTTTGAAAGACCTATTTTGGTTCCGGATGGTGCGATCTGAATCTTGAAATCTTCAAAGATGAAAAAACTTTCACCCGATTCAATGCGCTTAAGAAACTTTCCGCCATGCGCTGCAATCTCTCCTCTTATTTTCATATCCACCGATGTTTCCTCCGCGGAAACGGCACACAGGACAGGATTGTTAATGCCGGTAAAAGCTTCAAGAATTTCATGCGGAGCAGAATCCTCCTGTTGGTAATCATCAAAAGCTTTCAATAAATCATCTATCACATCTCTGACAAAAATCGAAAGAGTTTCCTCTGAAAATTCGTATCCGGCGAGTACCACGGAGCCAATCATGTTTTTCTGACCGAAAGGTATAACAAGCACCCGCCTTTGATCGACTAAAAGGCTTACCCTCACACCGGTTTTGATCGCAACAAAGACAGCTTTTGATATCTCTGCGGCGATTGTGAAAGTTGAAAATTTTACAACACCGTCTTTATCCGTACAGATGACATCTCCGGCGAAAAGATCAACGAGTTTTTCTCCTATACTATCCCATAGATCTTCCATTTATCACACCTGCACTTTTGGTAAACTGAAAACGCATCCGCAATATCTCTGCCTGTATATGTCCAATTCTTTACAATAACGCACACTTTCTAAAAAACCGTTTTGTTTTCTGAAGGCACTCGGTATGTAATTTACTCCAATCGATTTTGAAAGCTTCAGGCCGGTATCATTTATGAATTCCACATTCTTATGAGGACTCGTTGTTAAAGATGTTGCGAAGGCATCAAAACCATTTTCTTTAGCAAAGATAGCCGATCTTCTAAGCCTGAAGGCTATACATGCCCTGCACCTCATCGACCCTTCAGGCAGATCCTCAAGTCCTCTCACGACTTTGAACCATTCTTCAGGATCATAGGGCGGATAGACAACATCGAAATGCCATAAATTTGAAAGCTTTTCGAGTGCCTGCCGCCTTTTCTTGTATTCCTCAAGAGGATGGATATTTGGATTGAAAAAATATCCGGTGACATCTTGAAATTCTGAAAGGCGCCTGTAAGCAGTCGTAGCATCAGGCGCACAGCATATATGAAGTAAAACTTTCATCTCAAATCCGTAAATTCTCTTATTCTGGCTTTCAAAGATTCAGAATCAAGTCCCTCTATTCTATAAAGATCTTTGACAGTACCTGATCTTGTATAATCTCTGAGACCTATCCTTGTGAAACTCTTCGGATATGCTTTTTTATCGAGTGCAAATTCGGATATAATACTTCCAAGACCTGTATTAGCGTTATGATCCTCAAAAGTTATGACATGCTTTGAAGATATGTATTCTGAGATCCACTCAGGAAGTGCAAAGGGCGTCGGTACTCCTATCACTGTTACCGCAATTCCTTCTTTTAAAAGTTCGTCAGCAGCTTTAACGGCTATATGTGAGGTCTGGCCCGTCGAGAAAATTGTAATTGCTTTACCTTTTCTAAAAAGATCGCACTCGCCATAAACAAATCGATATTTTTCATCGAAGAAAATCTCGCCATTTGTTTTAGTGATTACAGGTATCTTTGATCTTCCAACGGCAAGGGCATAATTTCCCCAGCTTCCGGTCATAAACCTCACAGCTCTGTCAGTCTGATTTCCATCCTGCGGAACTATAAGCTTAAATCCATATATATTTTTCAGAACGCCCATGTAATCGATACAATGATGGGTCTTCCCATCCTCTCCAACATCCGTACCGACATGCGTGACGACAAGTTTTAAGTTAGTGTGATTTATGTCATTAAGACGCTGCTGGTTGTATGTTTCATCTATACCGAAGACGCCAAAATCGCTGAAAAAAGTTACAACTCCCTGGCTTGAAAGTGCGCCCGCTATTGTGGCGGCATTGTGTTCCTGGACACCGATCTGAAAGAAAAGATCCTGCGCTACACGCTCAAATATATCTGTCTTCGTTGACGGTTTAAGATCGCAGTCGATAACGGCCACCGGTGTATTTTTATCTTTTGAGTTTGCACCGGCTATATCGGCCAAAGCGCGTCCAAAAGCATCTCTGTTGGCAACAGATTGATTTGCAGCATAAATTTTTGCATCACCGACGTTGATTTTCACATCGTAAGGAGTTATGTCGAAATGTGGCATCGAGAAGGTTTTCCTTATTTCGACATATTTCGGTATGTCGTTTTCCACGCCGAGTTCTTTGAGAGCCCTATCGGCTTCTTCCAATGATAGAGCTTTGCCATGATACTCAACATTATCTTCCATGAAAGAGATACCTTTGCTCATTATCGTTTTTGCAATTATTGCCGTTGGTTTATCCGGATTTGACAGTGCATGTTTAATAGCCTCGTAAAGTTGTACGTAATCATGACCGCTTACATCTATCGTACGCCAGTCCGCAGCCTCATATTCATCTTTTATATTAACCTGCATGACGTTTCTTGCGTGCCCGCTTATTTGCGCATCGTTGTAATCTATTATGACTGTCAGATTCGAAAGACCAAATTTTGTGGCAACTCTCCTTGCCTCCGCAACCTGTCCTTTAGCCTGTTCGGCATCGCTCATGAGTGCAAAAACATGATAATCGAGACCCCTTATCTTTGCGGCAAGCGCCATACCACAGGCCGCACTCAACCCTTGGCCAAGATTGCCGGTCGTCCATTCCACGCCAGGAATTCCACGCGTTACATGGCCTTCGAAGGGAGAGTCAAAGTACCTGAAACCGGCTATGGCATCATTTATGTTGAAAAAGCCAAGTCTACCAAGAGCCGAATAAACTCCGGGCGATGTATGCCCGTGACTTACAATTATCCTATCTCTTAAAGGATTCTGAGGATCCTGAGGATCTATTTTTGCATAGGAAAAGACCGTCAGATATATATCTATCGAACTCATAGAACCGCCCGGATGACCCGAATCGGCAACAGTCGTCATTTTTATTATATCTCCCCTGCAAATCCGTCCGAGCGTCTTCAATCTTTCAATTTCAGATTCTGGCAAAGCCTTATAAGCAAATCGTTCCTTCATCATATCTACGCCTCCATCCATTATTTATTGGCAAACAATCTATCATATTCAGAATTTTTTGATCTCGCTTCTTTTATCTTTGAAAAATCAAGTTCTGCAATCAAGATCTCGCCGAAATTTTTGCTCTGGGCCTGTTTTATTATCCCGTTGAGCGCATCAGTTGCCTCGATAGGCGCATAAATTCCACTCTGACCGGTGTAATGATCTCCAACCATATAAGCTTCCATCGTGTAAACACATTCCTGTTGCGAATAAAGCCATGCGTGGGCAAAAGATTCATAATCTCCAATCCACTTTTTCGTAAATGAAGGAGCAAGAAAGAGATCTATATCTCCGCTACTTTCAAAAAAAGTGATCTTAATACCCATAACAATCATCGGGTCCTCAACAATAACTTTGCCATTAGAATTTAAGATATGGAAGATCTTTTTTCCGCGCACAAGATCAGCATATGCGATAAAAACTTTTTCTGCGCTGGCAACATTTGAAAAAACTTTTAAACATTCATCTGACATGCGTGAAATTTGATTATCTGAAAGAGAATCTTGTGACGTTGAATATAGCTCAAGATTCATCCCTGCAGGAAAGAGAATAAATTGGACATGACTGGAAAATATTGCTTCTCTCACGATCTCCCGGATCTTATTTTGTAATTCTTTAGCAGATCTGAAATTTGCATGCTCAAACTGAACGACTGCAAAATATTTCAATTCATCAAGCTTTAAATTCTCGTCCTCACGCTGTACAAGTATGGTATCTTGTCTACTGTGAAATAATTTTTTGGTATGATCTAAAAATTCTCTGAATAATTTCATTTTTTTTGTGTATACTCTTTTTTCTCTACGGGGACAGATACCATTGTATATCTTTCAGCAAGCGAAATCATTCCATCACTCACTTCATCCATCTTCAAAAAGAGCGAATAACAAACAGTCTCAGGAGTTATATTCACAACAATAGTTGGAACACCGGTAGTCTGGGCGCATCCCCATCCGCTTGCTATAAGTTCATAAGGGTTGTAACTTTCGCTTCTGAGGTATCCTGTAACAAGATCGATTTTCATATCTTTGAGTGATCTTAAAAGTCTGCCCATTCTAAGTTCACTGTTATAAAGTGCAGCCATTTTAAGATTAGGCATAGAAAGGACGACCTCCTCAAGCGTGACAGGCACTCTCCAGCGTCTCTGTGCCGCTATAAATCCAGAATCGTCGAAAACGGCACCCTCCTTCATAATTCTCATCCATCTACCGATAACCGAGAGCGAAGGATCAGATGTGACACCAAGATCAAATTTTGTGAATTCGGCAGATGCTAAAATGGGACCCATATATATTTTAAGCATCTACATCGCTCTCCTTCTCAATTACATATTATATTCCCTGAAATGATATATTTACAAATTTCTCGAACGGCCTCGACAATCTCATTGCTTTTTTGCTCGAAAAAGAGAAAGCTTGTTCTTAATTTACTATCATTCTGTGCTATCGCTTTCACGAGTTCTCTTTGTGTGTATGGAACAAGCCTCTCTATACCTAAAGTACTGGCCGATGTCTCTAACAATGAAAGATTTAAGGAATTAAAAGATGTTGCCTTTAAAGTTTCGTTAATATCAGGGATTAGAGAGCTGTAAACTGCAAAATTTTGAGAATATCCGTCTATATTCACACCAAGTATATCCGCAATCTTTGAAAGTTCGGTTAAATTCATCGAGAGAAGCGTGTCTATAAGAATAGGCTTTTTAGGAGGATAAATGTAATAGATCTGACCGGCGAATTTTCCAAAAGCCCTTAACATATCAAGATATCCCATCTTTTCCCATTCACGTTCATCCTGCGGGTTAAAATCCATGGCACTTCCGAGATTCCCTGACGGATTTATGGTTTTAAGCTCCACCCCTTTCGGAATTGACGGAATGGATATCGGAATATCTGACACATTTATAAGGAGTATCTTTTTGAATCCTTTGGCAAGAGCCATATCAACCGGTGCATTGTTATAAACACCGCCATCAATGTAATTTTGTCCGTCTATAATCTGTCTTTGAAAGATCGGATAATTTGCACTTGCCATAACATAGTCAAGCAATTTTCCATCCGGAATCTTTGATATGTAAAGCTCTACCGGCGAAAATTTTGAAAGATCATAAGTCACGAGACCAAAATCTATTCCACTTTCTCTTATCTTTTGCTCATTTAAATATCCAGAAACAAGCTCTTTTAAAGGTTGAATATTTATTAGATGGAAAGTAAAGAGCCTTTGCGCTATTTGAAAATAAAATTTTGAAGTTTTAGTGGAAGAAGTTGAAGGGATTGACATGACATCCGAATAGGTGAGATTTTGCCACATGTTGTAAAGCTCATCTGTGATGCCCTGGCAAAAAAAGGCACCATTTAGAGCACCGACAGAAGTACCAAAAACTCCCTTTACATCAAGACCAAGTTCTTTTACAGCTTTAAGCGCTCCTGCCTCGTAAGCGCCGCGTGCACCCCCGCCTGTAAGCACAAGTGCCCATGAAGAAGAAAAAACCACAGTGCCAGCTCCTATTAAAATCAGGATAAAAAACATTTTTTTCATACAAACCATCTCATTCAATTATATCATCAAATTATGGTAAAATTGACGTAGGAGGTCTGGTATGAAAGAAGAAGAACTCATGAAAATCATCGAAGATCGCATAAAAATATGTGAAGCCTGCCCGCTTAGCAAAGGTCGAAAGCATACCGTTCCCGGAGAGGGAAATGTACGCTCACCCATAATTTTCGTCGGAGAGGGTCCGGGAGAGGAAGAAGACAGCACCGGAAGGCCGTTTGTTGGAAAGGCCGGGCAGCTTTTGGATAAGATTTTTGAATCCATAAATTTTGTGAGGAGTGATCTTTACATAACAAACATCGTCAAATGCAGGCCACCTGAAAACAGAGTTCCAACAAACGAAGAAGTTGATGCGTGCTCGCATTTTCTCATGGCCCAGATTTCTATCATAAAACCCAAAATAATAGTTCCGCTCGGTGCCACTGCCCTTAAATTTTTTATGAATGATAAAGAAAGTATAACCTCGGTGCGCGGGAAACTCTTCGACTGGCGGGGAGGTATAAAAATTTTCCCGATGTTTCATCCAAGCTATCTTTTAAGGCAGCCGTCTAAAGAGCCCGGCATGCCAAAAGCCCTTACATGGAATGACATAAAAGAACTTAAAAAGATGTACGACGGGATAATGTCAAAGGAGAAGATATGATTTCAAAGATAAAGGGAACAAATGACATCATAGAAGATTCTCGAATATGGCAGTACGTCGAAGGACAGATCAAAAAAGTTGCACAGAATTTCAGCTTCACCGAGGTGCGCACACCCATTTTTGAAGCGACAGAACTTTTTAACAGAGGAGTCGGCAACGAAACTGACATAGTTCAAAAGGAGATGTACACCTTCGAAGATAAAGGCGGTCGATCGATCACGCTCAGACCCGAAGGAACCGCTCCTGTTATGCGCGCATTCATAGAAAATAATCTGACATCGAAAGGCCTTCCTCAAAAATTTTTTTATTACGGCCCGATGTTTAGGTATGAACGGCCTCAAGCGGGCAGACTTAGACAATTTCATCAGTTCGGAATTGAACTCATAGGATCTCCGGCTCCGCTTGCTGATGCATTTACAATTCTTGTTGCAATAGAGATGCTGAAGTCTTTGAAACTGGACGGTTTCAAACTCAGAATAAATTCAACGGGAGACGACAATTGCAGGCCGCAATATGTTGAAGCGCTGAAAGAATATTACAAACCGCATTTAACCGATCTGTGTGACGATTGCAAGGTGAGATATGAAAGAAATATTTTGCGATTGCTTGACTGCAAAATTGATGCAAAATATGCCATAGGTGCCCCCAAAATAACGGATTATCTTTGTGATGGATGCAAAACACACTTTGATTTGGTGAAAAGATATCTGGATGAGCTGAACATAGAGTACGAAGTTGATCCATCTATAGTCAGAGGGCTTGATTATTACACACGAACGGTTTTTGAATTCAAATATCCATCTCTTGGCGCCCAGGATGCAATAGGTGGGGGCGGGAGGTATGATAAACTTATAGAAGAACTGGGTGGAGCAAAGACGCCATCAGTGGGTTTCGCTTTCGGAATAGAAAGACTCATATTAGCGCTCGGGATCGAGAACAAATTGCCATCTTTTGAAGGCATAGATCTTTATATCATAGCGGTAGATAAAGCCCAGAGGGCTGAAGTATTGAGGATAGCCAAAGAACTTTCAAAGTACTTTAGAGTGGATCTTGACATCATGGAAAGAAGTGTTAAATCACAGTTTTCAAGTGCATCAAAAGAGGATGCAAGATTCACGCTTGTAATCGGAGAAGAAGAGATGAAAAGCGGTTTTTATACCCTCAAAAATATGAAAGATGGTACCCAGACGGAATGCAAATTTTCTGATTTGATAGAAATACTTTCCAAAGAGAGATAAAAACGGAAGGAGGAGATCAATTTGTACCTTGATCTCGATCAGGATCTGGTGAGGAGAGCAAGAGAAGTTGCGAAAGAAGTAACCGATGATGTGCAAAAATTCATAGACCTTAGAAGCACTGATTCCGTTGAAAGAACTGTTGCGAGATTTTTCGATATAGATGGAACGGACTCAGAAGGCGCACCGCTTCCCAACGTAATCGTGGATAACGTCAAAAAACATGGAGGACTTGATAGAGGAATCGCATACTGGATAGCGAATGCGTGCGTTGCAAAGTCCATGACACCCCAACAGGTAGCAGAAGCGGTAGGAAGAAAAGAATTTTCTCCAGTTGATCTTGCACCACAAAATGAAGGGATCGTTGCTCAAAAAATAGACGAACTTGCAGATGCAGTTATAAAAAAACTTGAAAATATCAGAAATACGCGCGAAAAGATGTTAAATGAGCTTGGAGATCCGGCCCAGCCATACATATACGTGATAGTCGCAACAGGTAACATATACGAAGACGTGATTCAGGCAAAAGCTGCAGTCAGTGAGGGTGCGGATGTGATTGCCGTAATAAGATCAACGGCCCAGTCCTTGCTTGATTTTATACCTTACGGTCCGACGACGGAAGGATACGGTGGAACCTACGCAACACAGGCAAACTTCAAAATAATGAGGCAAGCCCTCAACGAGATGGCCGGCAAAGTTAAAAGATATATCCGGCTTACGAATTATGCATCAGGCCTTTGCATGCCAGAAATAAGTGCAATAGCCTCCATGGAAGGCCTCGATATGCTTTTAAACGATTCTATGTATGGAATTCTCTTCAGAAATATAAACATGATGAGAACCTTTGTTGATCAGTACACATCAAGGCTGATATGTGCTTTCTCACACATCATAATAAATACCGGTGAGGACAATTACATAAAAACATCCGATCCCATAGAAAGGGCCCATACCGTGACGACATCCCAGCTCATAAATGAACAATTTGCCCTGAAAGCAGGCATGGAGCCCAAATACATGGGTATAGGTCACGCATTTGAAATAGATCCCGACGTTCAAAATGGTCTTCTTTACGAAATATCCCATGCGCTTTTAACAAGAGAACTTTTCCCAAATGCCATACCTAAGTACATGCCGCCCACAAGGTACATGACGGGGAATATCTTCAAAGGATATGCCCAGAACACGCTATATAATCTCATATCGATCATGACGGGCCAATCTATTCATCTTCTTGGTATGCTCACTGAAGCAATTCACACGCCTCTTGTTCAGGACAGATATCTGGCAATATCGGATGCAAAATACGTTTTCGACAACGCGCGATCACTCGGAGCTGACATCACATTTAAAAAAGATGGTTTCATCCAGAAAGAGGCCCGGCAGGTCTTAACGAATGCGGTTAAGCTTCTTGAGCACGTAAAAGAGATCGGGCTGATGGCCGCAATAGAAGAGGGAACATTTGCCGACATAGCAAGAAAAATGGATGAAGGTAAAGGAGCAGATGGAGTTTTTATTAAAGGAGAGGATTACTATAATCCAGTAGTTGATCGCATGGAAACAGCTTTGAAGGGAGGGAAAATGATATGATCCCCGATGTAGATCTTTCCCATCTCAAACCCTACGGCGATCAGATGAACGATGGCGTCATCCAGCTTTCATTCACGCTACCCGTTCCGGGTGGTGCAAAAGCAAGAGAAGCTGCCAAAAATTTTGTAAGTTCGATGGGCCTCTCAGAGATCCAGATAGTTCTCTCCGAAGATATAGGAGAGAATTTCACATTCTTTGTCATTTACGCAAAAACTACAAAAGATATCGATTACTCTTCAATAAAAACATTAGAAATAGAAAGTCCTAAAATGAGCATTGATGAAGTAAATGGCCATGTAATGAAATATCTCGGCAGACAGATCACAATCGTCGGTGCGACTATAGGATCCGATGCACACACCGTTGGACTTGATTCAATACTCAACATGAAAGGGTATCACGGTGACTCCGGCCTCGAAAGGTACAGAATGTTCAAAGTGTACAACCTTGGAAGCCAGATTCCGCCCATAGATCTTGTAAGAAAAGCCCGCGAAGTAAAAGCCGATGTCATACTCGTTTCTCAAATAGTCACACAGAGGGATATACATATAAAGCAATTGACCGAACTTGCCGATATATTAGATGCAGAGAAGTTAAGAGACAAAATCTTACTCATCGTTGGAGGGCCGAGGATAACGCATGAACTGGCAATAGAACTTGGC
This sequence comes from Mesoaciditogaceae bacterium, assembly GCA_031962125.1. Classification (GTDB taxonomy): domain Bacteria; phylum Thermotogota; class Thermotogae; order Mesoaciditogales; family Mesoaciditogaceae; genus JAVRKU01. The sequence continues at coordinate 31,687 of JAVRKU010000015.1, forward strand.
TATGATGCTGGCTTTGGGGCCGGTACAATGCCGTCTGAAGTCGCAGCGTACGTTGCAACTGAGATTATAAAGAAAAAATTGTGAAAAAGATCGCCGTGATCCTGATCGTTGGAGCCGCAGGTACGGCCATTCTTGTTTTTGCTCTCATCTTTTTTCTTAACAAAAAACCGGTCGTTGGTGTACTGCTTCCGACGGATGATGTATCTTCATATGCGGACACGCGTGCTGGTATTCTTCTTGCCATGAGATCGTTTGATAAAGGTGTGAACTTCGTCAACATCGATTACACATCAACCGACATTGCAACTGTACTTTCTAAAGCCATAAATAAAGGCATTGCTTATTTTGTAGGCTCCAACACATCATCCGACATTGAAAAAGCGAAGGATGTGCTAAACACTTCAAATGCCATCCTGATAGACTCGCAGCTTACCAATCCGGATATTTTAGAAAGTGTCAAAAACCTTTACACGCTATCGCCAACCGATACAATTCAGGCGCAGGCCATCGCAAGTTACATAAAATACAAAAATTACGGATCGGTAATCATATTGAAGGGAAATGAAAATCATATTTACGTTAACTACCTCTCGGATGAAATAGGAAAGTTGCTTACGAGATATGATATTAACAACGAATCCTTCAATGCAACAGAGATCGAATCGATAAAGAAAAAACCCGATGCAATCGTGCTTGTCATGTCTTCAGAAGAGGCTATAAATGCCATGAAGAAAATAGAATTGAAATTTGGAAGATTACCTTTCGTAGGTACAGACTGGACTTTAAGCCAGACACTTTTTGCAGATTTTAACATTTCAGAAGGGATGGTCGCAGTTGGTTTCACGAATATCCCTGATATTTCTCAATCCTTCCAGATCAATATGCAAGTTCTCGGGATCCAGCCGGATTCACCTTCAATACTTGCATACAATGCGCTGCTTGTTACATATATACTTGCAAGAGATGGCATCACGGCTGAAAGGGTGGCGAAATATCTTGATGAGACTCCCTTCTTTGGAGCAAATGGTGAATTTTCATTTACGGGACATCACGTGAACTTGCCGATTTATTTCTATCAGGTCGAACCTCTGACTTACGAACTCGTTTGGACATTTGGGGGTTAAAATGCGGTTGAAGGCTTTTATCATATCTCTTGCGATCATATTCGTGTTTGCAATTACCATAGAATTCTATGAAGGATATCGCGGTTTTATCGATGAAGCTTCGACACATTTAGACTCTCTTTCCTCGATATTCACCCAGCGTATGGAGACGATGATCGACATGATGTCTGTTATGAACCTTTCTAAAGAAGTCAAAAATATACCAGGCGATGTTAAAGGATTGATCGAAATATCACCGTCCGGAAGTCCTATATCCTCGATCGGAGATTTCAACAGTACAATAAACTATACAAACTCCGACATATACCATTTTGTATTTCTGAACGGATATTACATCTCAACACTTCAGCGATCTTCTACCGGTGTACCGTTGATAACAATAGCTACAAGATCGGTAAACGGAAATGTGGTAGCCATAAACTTTGAGCCGAAAAGCGTAAACCCCTTCGATCAATCGCAGATCTTTCTTGTAGATTCAACAGGCTTCGGCGTAGAGATATCCGGCAGTTCATACATATGGAAAAATTTCACGTCATTGATAGCTCTTCCGCATTTCGGTCCCGTTATAAATGGGCGTGATATCTTTATCGTAAAACATATGGATCAAAATTATTCTATGATTCTGAGCGTACCTCTATGGTATGTCATTTACTGGACTTTTATGAAATTGCTTACCCTGTATATCATAATTTTTGCCGGTATCCTTGTGTTTGCATATCTTGTCTTTTTTGAATATTCAAGAAATCAAAAACCCATGATGGATTTTACCGTGTTCTTAGAAAATACCGATACATTAAAAAAATACAATACCAAAAGCAATTCTAAGACTATCATAAAATACAACAAACTTGTCGATCAACACGAGAAGATCTCGAAAGATTATGCGCAGAGTATAGAAGAATTGAACATGGCAAATTCAACTTTGATGAAATTAAACCAGCTTTACATAGAATTTCCGATGACCTTTGACAGGATATCAAATGATGAAGATCTCGAAAATGCAATCAAGATCGTAACGAGAAAACTTTTTGATCTCTCAAATAATGTGAAAGGCGCCGGGATCAAATATAAAAAAATAAACGTAGCCATAGGCACGATCTCTTCACGAGATCTTGAAGAACCGAATGAGTCTAAATTCAAGTTCAATCTCAAAACGGAAGATAGTTCGATCCTTTTTGTGATGGATCTCGATAAATTAACGACAACAGAATTATTTAAAGAGATGTTGGGCCCACTTCTTAACTATATAGCAACTATAATCTCAACGTATGAACTCAAAATTAAGACTAAAGAGTCAGTCAAATATGATCCACTTACAGGTCTATTCACAAGGCAAGAATTCATCTTTCAATCGAAAAAGGCACTTGAAATTGCAAGAAGAAATATAGAACCACTTGCCTTTCTCCTGATTGACATAAAAAATTTCAAAGAATTCAACGAAACAAACGGGCATCTTAGCGGGGATGTCCTTTTGAAGTTTATCGCAAAAGTGATAACATCTAACTTAAGGATCACGGATCTTACATGCCGGTGGGGAGAAGATTCATTTGCATTATGCTTTTCAAATATAGGAAAATCAACTCTTGAAGACAAGCAAAAAGAGATAATATCAAAAATAATGGAATTCAAAAAAGAGATAAAGATCAACACTTCATGTGCATTTTATCCTCAAGATGGAGATTCATTTGAAACTCTCTTTTCAATTGCCGAAAAGAAATTGAACAACCAAAAATAGATGAAATTGCGGATCAAGCCCGCAATGGCATTAGAGATCGATTCATTCAAGTTTGAATAGCTCTTTAAGCTCTTTGGCTGTCATTCTCATCTGCAACCATCGAGAGAGATATTTTCAAAAAAATCGTAAAATACTGATCACTGATCACTCGTTACGCTTCACTGTATTTGCTATTCGCCATTCTTTTCACCGTGAAATCTCAAAAACAATTGAGTTTTGCACACATCCTCAGTGGGAAGCATTCCGTTTTCAGAAAAATATGAGAAGCAAAAGCATTTATGAGTATGAAATGTCTTATCCATAACGTCCACAAATTCCATTAGATCTGAAATTTTTTTGATGGTTTTTTCATCAAGATCATGTTCTATTTTATGGGCATCTTTTTCTGCGATCTCTGGCGATAAATTCAGGGTATCCTTCAAAAACTCGTAAAGCACCTCATGTCTTTTGCAAATTTGATCTGCAAATCTCTTCCCTTTTTCTGTCAATTCCACATAACCGTAGCGTTCATGGACAATCAATCCTGTCTCTTCCATTTTCTTTAGCATGACAGTTACGGCAGGCATTTTAACTTTTCTTGATTTGGATAGGTCTCTTTCCCTTACAATTTTCTTTTCATTGGCTATCTTCAATATGTCTAAAAGATAATCTTGAAAAATACTGCTCAAATCATTTATATTCTCCATTTCCACCTCACAAACTTGTCAGCGCTATAAACCCAAATAGCAAAACGAATGAAAGACTCCCCCAATACAACATCTTCCATTTTCTGTTCGATGCATACTCACCCATGATTTTTTTGCTTGAAGAAATGATTCCAACCATCACTCCTGGACCAATAAGTACAAAAACAAAGATGACCATTAAAGTTAGCATGAAATTTATGAGATCCGAACTGAAGATCATGGGAATGAAAACGGCGGGTAGGCTTTCAAGCACGTAGACTATCCATGCCTTGTTTTTTGGAATGTTTGCAGCCTCTACAAATCCCCATGCACTTCCCAAAGAGACAACGACAAGGGCAAGGAAGCCAGCGGCAGCAAGGCCTATTCCAAATATGTAAGGAGACAATGGCCCTGCTATCGAAGATAAGATCGTTGAAAGTTCTTTGGATGACATAAAATTATCATTTGGATCTATTCCTGTAGCCACCATTTCAACGACGACCATAAGAATTTCTGTAACTATTGCACCTACCAAAGTCTCTTTTTTTGAAAAAGAGATAGCCCTTCTTTTCAAATATGTTTCTCCCTCTTCACCGAAGCGATTGCGCATAGATGATACTTTTTCTCCCGAGGCGGAAGCCTGAAAAAATAGCATGAACGGCATCACAACGGCTCCGACAGTTACCGCAAGCATGAAGAAAAACGAAGTTGAAGGAAGCAAATAAACAGGTGAATAAGGTTTAATTCCTCTAAAAATCAAAGTGATAACAAACGTTGCTATAA
>JAVRKU010000016.1:0-9304 GCA_031962125.1 Mesoaciditogaceae bacterium
CATATTCACACCCAGGCTGATACACGACGTTTAAATAAGGAGTTGAGATGACCTCGTAAGATGAATAGGGATTTGAATAAATTGGCAAAAAAGGATTCATCGCCCCGAAGATGATCATAGGAACAAAAAGCAAAGACAAAAGCCATCCCAATTTTATCAATTGAATCCCTCCTTTTAAACCTTTATTCTCAATCTCAACTCTTTTGTTTCGCCCGCCAAAAGGCTAAACTTCCACATGGGCGTTAAAGATGTCCCTTGGTATACTTTCTCAAATCCTCCTTCAGAATAAGAAATGGTATATATGGGATACATCCAATATTTAACAGGTTCCTCCGTTTCAACGCTTACGTGAACCTTTTCGTATTCAGAAACGACATTTAAAGTTGAGGTTTTGAACTCTCCCGTATAAGAACCGGGATGTTTTTCTCCCCAATCAAAATACCTGTCATCACTATCGCCCGACATCAGGTTGAAAGTCATTTCAGAACCAAACCATAAAAATGCTTTTATGTCGGAAAGATTCTTAATTGTGTAAGAGACTTCTAAAACATTAGAAGAGAGAGAGAAATTTTTTTCAAGATCAATTGATAACCAATCAGATCCAACCCACACATGACCGTGCCGGATCAATTTTGTCTTATCAGCTATTTCAAAAGGCTGATTGACGAAATCCCCCTGCTCCGGATAAGTTGACGAAGAATATCCTTTCAGCGTGGTTGCATCGCCAAAGAAATGATCCATGAAAGCAAAACGCTCATACCAGTCAGTATGAAGATAACTTTGAAGGCCTGCTTCTTTTGTCAGCACGACATCATGAATCGTTTTCACCTTTCCAATTTTATCAAGTTCATCCTTCGTTATAGCCTTTGAAATGAGTTCGTGGTACACTTCGTATCTTCTTGTGAGAGAGTTAATGAGATTGTACCCTTTATCTCTGAGATCGATCTCCACCACCCTGCCACCGTAATCCGGATCGATTATGACTTCGAGATCCTTATTCTTCATGATTATCTCATCAAAACCATCTTTATCGTAATCAAGTCTTTCTATTTCAAGCTTTTTGGCTGGATCTATCATCATATCGGCCTTTATAAGATGTTTGTAAATGGCCGCTCTCAAATGAGGAAGATAAAGCCCTCCAAAAACTCCATGCCAGTATGGATCGTTACATTGGCCTTTCCAGTACTCATCAAAAATTTCCGGATCCGTAATGTTCCTCTGTTCGATCTTATCATGGATGTAAAGCATTTTTTTGTGCATCAAATTAGATTCAGTGTACTTTGACATGAAAGTCCGCCATAGTCCACCTTTCAGGAACATCTCCATTGATTCAAATTTTCCATCTTTTTTTAAGCTTTCAATAAGAGATTCAAAATTTGCTCTCGCTCTTGTCGGCAGCGCCCATTCCATCATCTCACTGTAAGAAGCTATGGGAAGATATGTTCTTCCGATAGCACTGTGCTTGTCTACATATTCAGAAAAGGAGATAGTGTTAAGCCATTCAGAGTTTTTTTCAAGTGCTGTGAAAAATTCATCAAGCCAGCCTTTTGTGTAAACCTGTTCGTAAGTTCCGGGCCAGACACCAAATTTTTCTCCATCATCAAACATCACAAGGGCATTCTTTCCATCCGCTGTTGCAGAAGACCTCAGAAATGATACCGTCTCATCAACACTCTCAAATGGAATCAGATAACGTAATTTTTTAGATATGGGGAAGATCTTAAGTGTGTATCCTTCTTCCTCCGTTATGTAATATCCTGTAAGTTCATCCTCATAATGACCGGCATTTTTAAAGTGAGAATCATCGACGACAACATATTCAACGCCCGCCATTGAAAGTGCTTTAGATATCTGTGGTTCCCATACTCTCTCGGCAAGCCACATTCCTCTTGCTTTAGTATCAAAAAGTTCTTCAGCCCTTTTTGAAAGTTTCTTTATCTGTACGGCTCTATCCGATTCAGGTATAACGGGGATTATCGGTTCATAAAAACCTCCGGTAAAGATTTCAAGCTGTCCTTGCTTTACGAGAATTCTTATTCTTTTTATGTAATCTGGATATCTTTTTGTGATCTCTTCTAAAAGCCATCCACTGAAATGAATTGCCATCTTCACCTTTGGATGTTTTTCAAGCACATCGATGAAAGGTTTATAAGATTTCTGGTAAGCATCTTCGATCACAAATCCAAAATTGTCAACCGGTTGATGATTATGGATCCCGAACAAAAAGTTAATTTTATTCAAAATTCGCACCTCCTAAAATTTCTTCCTGGAATATTTCTTTTTGTATTTGATATCGTACCTGTTGTTAAGCTGATAATCGAAAAAGCATTTAACTTTTGAATTTGTCATTGTTTCAATTGACTTTATCAAATCATCGCTCATGTAAGATTTTAGCGTTAAAGGTGCGTGAATTTCTAACTCTCCAACATCTTTTTCGTCAAAATTTTCGAATTCGTGCATGATATTTTTGAAAAGTCTGTAAGGAGATATTATCTGTCCCTCTCCACCGCATACAGGACATTTTATTTTGTAAAATTCTCTCAACGGTGGAGAAACTCTTTTTCTCGTCATCTCAAGAAGTCCAAATTTTGTGAACCCGCCTATTGATGTCTTAACTTTATCTTTTCTCAGTTCTTCTTCAAGCACGTGTGCGACAAGCTGGCGTTCGGATTCACTTTTCATATCTATGAAATCTATAACTATAACTCCACTTTCATTTCTAAGTCTCAATTGTCTCGGTATCTCTTTTGCACTTTCTATATTTGTTTTCAGTATAAGATCCTCGGAATCTACTCCAGAAGTATCTGATCCCGTGTTAACATCTATCACAAGCAAAGCTTCTGCAGGATCAAAATAAAGCACACCGCCACTTGGTAATTTTACTATTCTTGAAAGAGAACCGATTATCTGCTTTTCTATACCTAATTCTCTGAAAGCATCTCCATTTATAAATTTGATCACGGGCTGACGCTTAAGATTGAAAGAATTTACGACTTCAATGATCTTTTCATGAATTTTTTCTTTGTCAACGATGATCTCATCCACACTCCCGTCTATCTTTTCCCGGAGTATATAATCGAGTATCCCTGAATCTTCATCTATTACCTGTGGTTTTCTTGCTCTTTTGAATTTCTTTTGTATTTCCTCCCATCTCTTTCTTAAAATTTGAAGTTCTTTTTCAAGTTTTTCAGCTTCAGCACCATCGGCGACCGTCCTTACTATAAGACCCTGACCCTTTGAAATAGATCTTGCTATATCGTAAAGTCTCTTCCTCTCTGATTGATTTTCAATTTTCTTTGAAACTCCTATGTTTGCAACCTGAGGCATGAAAACGAGATATCGACCGGCGATGCTTATGTAAGAAGTAACTTGCGGTCCTTTCAAACCTATGGCATCCTTCTTGACCTGAACAAGAATCTTCTGTTTAGGCTTAAGCATTTCAACCTTTAAAGTTCTTCCATTCCTCGGCTTTGGTATTGAAAGATCTCTTTCTCTGAGAAAAGCATTTTTCCCTTCACCGATGTTTACAAAGGCTGCTTGAAGGTTAGGAACTATGTTCTCAATCTTCCCCAGATATATACTGGTCGCTATCGACTCGTCATCTGCTTCCTCAAAATAAAGTTCCATGAGCTGATCATCTTCAAGCACGGCTATTTTAAGGCCTTCGATTTCCGAACTGCTTACTATGACTCTCTTCAATGAAGTTTTGCTGGTTACTATAAATATCACCTCTTAAGATTATATCAAAAATTGTGTAAAAGTCCAGACACTACAAGATTCCATCCGTTAACAAGGACAAAGAGCAACAATTTGAAAGGTAAGGAGATCATTACCGGCGGTATCATTATCATTCCCAAAGAAAGAAGTACCGATGCTACTATCATATCTATCAGCATAAAAGGTATGTACAAAAGTACACCTATTTTAAAAGCTATTTTGAGCTCACTTATCACAAAAGCCGGTATAAGAATACTCGTAGGAATATCACTTAGACTTTTGGGCGGAGGCATTTGCCTATAATCAGTGAAAATAAGGATCGAATCTCCGTCTTTATGCTTTATTATTTCAGAATACATAAAATCTCTGAACGGTGCAAGCCCCGATTTTATAGCCTGTTGATAGCCCATCTTTCCATCCATGTAAGGAACAAGTGCATCATTGTAAGCTTTTGTGAAAGTGGGCTGCATTATGAAAAAGGTCATAAAAAGTGCTAATCCAATAAGTATCTGATTGGGTGGAGCCTGTTGAGTACCTAAGGCACTTCTGAGAAGTGAAAAAACCACTATTAACCTTGTGAAAGACGTCATGAGTATAAGAATAGATGGAGCTAATGTAATTACCGTTAGGATGATCAGTATTATAAGAGTAGTTGAAAGTTGAGATGATGTGGGCGTTCCGCCAACAGTTATACTTAAAGAAGGCAGCACAGGAGAAGTCGGAGCCACCGGCCCCTGTGCAAATGCACTTAGTGTGATGAGAGAAAACAAGAGGACAAAAAGAATTTTTTTCATTTACTTACTCATCCGTTCCACGCGATCTATCTGACTTTTGAGAAAATTTTTCCCTATCTTCGAGAAAAGTACTTTTGAAAAGTTAGCAGATTCATCTACCTCGATATCTTTTATCTCTTCTGGATCATCTATTTTGGCCAGAATTTCCGTACTCGACGGCGTACATGCGACAAAAACATACCCTTCTTTCAGCTTTAAAAGGTAAATGACAGTATTTTTGCCAAGTGGCATAGAATCAATAATTTTCATGTATTTTGATTTGCTCTGGTGGAAACCGAATTTTCTCACGAGATAAAGGACAAAAAGCAACACTCCGATTATTAAGATCGTTGAGATCAAAAATGTTATCATCGAAGAATTAAATGTAGATAAAGTAGGAGTGGCCTGTCCCATATAAGATCACTTTACAACTTTCGAAAGTGCCTCTACCACCCTTCCTTGCTGGAATGGTTTAACTATAAAATCTTTTGCACCTGCCTGAATGGCCTCAACGACCATCATCTGCTGTCCCATAGCACTGCACATCACTATCCTTGCAGCTGGATCAATTTTTATTATTTCCTTGGCTGCATCTATTCCACTCATTTCTGGCATAGTTATATCCATGGTGACCACATCGGGATTAAGCTCCTTGTATTTTTCAATAGCTTCTTTTCCATTAGAAGCCTCTCCGGCAACTTCATACCCCGCTTTCGTAACAATATCTTTAAGAAGCATTCTCATAAAAGCTGCGTCATCTACAATTAAAATCCTTTTGGCCATCTCATACCTCCTGAATATTTGAACCCATTTCGTCAAGTACAACCTTTGAAAGGTCTATGAGAGACATAAGCCTTTGCCCCTTCATTATAACACCCTTCATATAATTAGAACCACCCATTTTCATTGTGGTATCGAATTCGTCAGGTTTGACCCACATGACCTCCGTCACTCCATCAACCAAAAATCCAACTTCGCTGTCATCTACTTTGGTGACTATCACGTTTGATCCCGTCATTCCGGATGAGTTTGTAAGTTTATTTGTATCTATTACCGGTACTATTCTTCCTCGCAAATTCATAACACCTTTCATGAGGTCTTTTGAGTTTGGCACTCTTGCGATCTCAGGAGTTTCAACGATTATCTCAACTGTTCCTATGTCAACCGCATATTCTCTATTACCTATTTTAATTCCGAGTACTTCAAATGCTTTATCAAGTGATTTCAATGCTTTACACCTCTTTTTAAACTTTCACATTTCTTATATTCTGCGTGTATTTGTCAACAATGGATGGAACATCTATTATAAGCGCTATCGAACCATTACCCAAGATTGCTCCTCCACTGAATTCCCTTGTATCTTTGAAAAATCTACCCAGTGCTTTTATCACTATGTCCTGCTGTCTTATCAGCCTATCTACTGTTAAACCGTACTTTTTGCCTTTGTACTTTGTAACAACCAGTTCAAAACGGCCGTCAGGGTTTCTGCCATCAAAGATTTCCCTCAAATCTAAAAGCGGCACAAGCTCATTTCTAACTATTGCCGTTTTTCTACCTTCGAGATCCTTTACATCACTCTCTTTCATTGAAAGTGTACTATCTATGGCTGAAATTGGAACAGCGTAAACCTGCTTTCCAACCTCGACCAGAAGTACCTGTATTATTGAAAGAGTCAAAGGTAATCTTATCGTTGTTTTTGATCCATGTTTGTCAAAACTTTCAAGATAAACCGTTCCATTCAGAGATTCAACAACATTTTTTACTACATCCATTCCAACACCGCGACCAGAAATTTCAGTCGATACATCTTTAGTTGAAAAGCCCGGTAAGAAAGCTAAATTCAATATCTCCTCAGAAGTCATCTTAGATGTTTCGTATTCTTGAATTATACCTTTTTCCAGGGCTTTTTTGAGGATTTTTTCTCTGTCAAAGCCTCTTCCATCATCTGAAATTTCTATCAGAACGCTGTCCCCTTCCTGATGGGCTGACAGAGTGATTCGTCCCGTCTGAGATTTCCCGACAGATATTCTTTCTTGTTCATCTTCAATTCCATGATCTATGGCATTCCTTATGAGGTGTGTTAGAGGCTCGCCTATCTCGTCTGCTACCGTCCTGTCAAGCTCTGTTTCTTCTCCCTCGATTATGAGCTCTACTTTTTTGTTCATCGACTTAGAAAGATCTCTAACCATCCTTGGAAATCTCTCGAAAACGAATGAAACAGGTATCATTCTTATTTTCATGACCGTACTCTGAAGATCGAGAGTTATTCTTGAAAGCTGCGATAAGCTTTCATCCATCTCTTTTATCTTATATTGCTTTAAGGTCTCCTCTATCCTGCTTCTCGATATGACAAGCTCAGCCATAAGGTTCATAAGAGCATCTAACTTTTCAACGTCAACTCTTACACTTTTTGCAAGTTTTGCCCTTCTTTTTTCAGCATCATTTTGTATCTCCGATTCCTCTTTTTTGAATTCAGATTTTTGCTCTGGCGCTTTCATTCCACTGCTTTCAGCTGCTTTTAGCCCTTTTGTCTGATCTGTGATTTCAAAATTCGTGACAGATACATTTTCAATTTCGGAAACATTTTCTATCATTTTTTTGATCTCTGAGAGCTGTTTTTTGGTTATTATAGTGAGCTTAACATCGCTTTCAAAATTTTCTTTCTCTATATCTTCTGTTGAGGGCTCAGAATATATTATCTGACTTCCATCATCTTCTATTCTGTGAAAAACTATGTACATCCTTGCCGATTTCATCGTTGCATCTTTCAAAAGATTTATAGAAACGTTGTAAACGTTAAAGCCTTTTTGAATGGCAGATACAGCCACATCTTCAACATGATCTGGAACCGCATAAGAAGGTTTTACGGCTTTCTCTGCTGGCCGGTTCTGACTTTGATCAATTTGAGAAATAGGATCACCGTTTTCATCGATCAGAGAATCATCGCCACCTTTTTCTATTTCAACAACGGCACTATTTATTTTGTCAAGACCTGCGAGTAGTTCATCTATCAGCGTTTCTGTAACTTTAGCCTTTCCGGATCTCACATCATCGAGCTTGCTTTCGAGTATGTGTGAAAGTTTTGACATTCTCTGAAAACCCATAGTGGCCGATGTCCCTTTGAGGGTATGCATCAGTCTGAAGATCTCATCTATTGCATTTTTTGATTCGGGATTGGACTCAAGTTCAAGAATAGAATCATTTAGCGACTGAATATTTTCTTTTGATTCCTCAACAAAAACACCAAGATACTGACTCATATCCATAGCCATACGCATATCCCTCTTTTATTGAAAAATTGGCATACTATTAACTAATTTTAACATAATCATGCATTACAGATCAAAATGAATGAAATAAGGCGAGATGATGATCCCGCCTCATCTTACATCTTGTATCCTGAAACATATTTGCCGAGATCTTCTGATTGTACTTTAAGATTTTCAGCCATAGCCAACAGCTCATTAACAAGCTCTTCATTCTTCTTTCCGAATTCTGATACTCCCTCTACTTCAGACGCAACTTTTGCAATGGATTTGGAAGCTGTATCCATGGCAGAAGCCATCTCTTCCGAGCTTGCACTTTCTTCCTGAGAAGCCGCAGCAACAGTCTCTATTCTCGCACTGACATTCTTCACCTGTTCTATTATATTTTTCAATTCTTCAAAAACCTCTTCTATGCTCTTTGATGTCTTTTCTACCGCCTCAAGGCTCTTAGAAGTTTCATCTGATACCTTAGTCGATCTTGTCACTATATCCTGAAGAATCTTTGCTATCCTCTGTGTTGAATTTTTTGAACTCTCGGCAAGTTTTCTTATTTCGTCTGCAACAACGGCAAAGCCCTTACCTGCTTCTCCAGCCCTTGCAGCTTCTATCGCAGCATTGAGAGCAAGAAGATTTGTTTGTTCTGCTATCTTGTTTATCTCATTGACTATCTGACCTACATTATTACTTAACTCAACGAGTGATTTCACACTTTCAGATGTTTCTTTGCTTACCCCTTCTATGTTAGAAAAATCATTTTTCATAGACTCAAGAGATGCTCTTCCTCTTTCGGCGCCATCGGAAATTTTTTGAGATTCTTCAGAGATCTCTTGAATAGTGTTGGCTATATTCTGTGCACTTGAAGCTACCTCCTGTACGGAAGCAGAAGTTTCCTCTATCGAGGCAGATATATTCTGAGATTCTGAACTTAAAGAACCTGTTTTTGCATTCAGCTCTCTCACGTTATTTGAAGTGTCATGGACTATACCGTTCAGATCTTCAGAGCTTTTAGATATAGCATCAGAGCTCTTTTTCATTATTTCAACACCATCTTTTCGTGCTTTAACGGCTTCTGCAAATGCATTAGATAGCTTTGCTATCTCATCCTTACCGTTATCCGATAAATCAACGGTGAGATCATTCGACGCAAATCTTTCTATTTTGGGGATAAGCGCTTTTAAAGGATTGGATATGGTAAATGACCCTAACAGCCATCCTGCGATAAGCGCTATAATGGCCAATATGATGCCTATTATGATAAGGATCAATGTATTGTAATTTGCCGATGACACGATATCACCATAATTTACAGACATCAGCACCTTTGCGCCAGATGGCAGTGTTCCAAAAATACCGTACCTTGATTCACCATCAAGCGTGAAATTTACAGTGCCACTCGACTGAGAACTTATATTCGCATACCAGTTCTGAGAGCCCATATTCGTCCCCACATCTGCCGGATCCGTGGAAAGAAGTACCTTTCCATTATCTGGAGAGATGAGGAAAAGTTCACCGGATTTTCCATATTTGAATGAGTTTATCGAAGCCGCT
>JAVRKU010000017.1:0-28915 GCA_031962125.1 Mesoaciditogaceae bacterium
AGCCATCAAAACAGCATCGATAAATTCTGCAACTGAATGACCCCTGTTCATCCACACGAGCGTGTTCTCATTTATCGATTCAAGACCGAACTCAACAAAGATATCTATCTTTTTTTTAACGGAGATATCTTTGAGCAGATCGGCTACTTCCCGGGGAAAAACATCAGGCCTTGTTGAAATATCAAGCGCAACGACACCATCCACTAATGCTTCTTCATAAGCTGTTCTTAGATCTTCCAGTCTGCCATAAGTATTTGTAAACGACTGAAAGTAGGCTATGAACTTATCAGCCCCGTACTTCTTATGCGCATTTTTCATTCCTTCAACCATCTGATCTCTTATGCCCAGATTCCTGAAGCGATTTGCAAAACCACTTCCACTTTCCTCGCAGAATGTGCATCCGCCTGTTCCAACAGTTCCATCTCTGTTTGGGCACGTTGTAAAGTGTGCTATTGAAACACGTTGAACTCTACCGTTATATCTTTCCTTCAAATAAGGTGCGAGCTCTCTATAAATCACTTCAGGATCCTCCAAAGACATTCATAAAATCATTAGTTTCACGTTTTATCTCTTTCAGATCAGCACTGCCCTGAGCCTTGAGAATGAAGATCGAATCATTTGTATACCATGCAATATACTTTGATGTGTTGAGACTACCGGAGAACCACCATAATTCACTGTTCAGCGCCTCCCACGTTCCTGTTTCTTTTTTTGCCCATTTATACCAGAGATCGTGCATCTCAAAAGATCCGGAAAATTCTCCAGCGTTCAAAATAACCGTTGCGGATGTTGAGGCATAAATTACTTTAACGGTTTTGATAGGCTTTGAAACATATCCTAAAAATTCCTGCGGTTCGACCTTTATCTCATAAGCCGTGATTCTGTATCCATGCGGGGTAAAATATCTCAGAGAATCTATATTTTTCTTTGAAAGAAAGCACGAGCTTAAAATGATTGTAAGCGGAATAAGTTCAAATGCGAGAATTAATGCCGGCAAATGCTTTTTCAAATTCATCGATCACCTTCTTAGAATCAATATTAGTAAAATCACCATCATATATCCACTGTCCATTTATCATAACCTTTGATATTGCCGATGTATCGAAAGAGTAAACAAGATGGGAAAGAAAATTTTCATGCGGTACGGTCGAAAGGTTTTCCTGATCTATAACGATGAGATCGGCTAACATTCCGCTTTCGATCTTCCCAATTTCAAATGGGAACGCACGTGCGGCATTGGATGTTGCCATTTTTACCATCTCATTCACTTTCATGATCGTCGGGTTTTTATCCCGCGCCCTCTGGATGAGTGAGCCAAACTTCATTTCATTGAAGAGATTAAGGCTGTTGTTTGATGCAGCAGAATCGGTTCCAAGTGTTATGTTAACACCTTTTGCGAGCGCATCGGTGATAGGAGCAATTCCATTGCCAAGCTTTGCATTGGATGTTGGATTGTATGAAAGCGTTGATCCTTTGAGCGCAAGAATTTTCAATTCTTCAGATTTAAGATGGGTCCCGTGAGCAACAATCGTTCGATCGCTGAATGCTCCTATTGATTCAAGAAATTCAAAAGCATCTATACCTGTCCTTTTTCTAAAATTCTCTCTCTCGCCCGGTGCTTCGAAAAGATGGAAGGTAAGTGGTGCATTGTAATTCTTCGAAACATTTACTATTTTTTTCAGATAATCGTTCGAACACGTGTAAACGGCGTGAGGTCCAAATCCTCCCCTTATAAGCGGATCATCGAGATGCTTTTTTGTGAATTCTTCTGCAAGATTTAACTTTTTATCTCCTCTTCCGTCTGTATCTGCAAGGCCTCTCGCAATGACTCCCCTTATTCCGAGATCTTTTGCTGCCTGATAAATGGCATCTTCAAAGAAATACATATCGACGAAGGTTGTAATACCATTTTTTATCATCTCCATGAAACCAACCAGACTCCCGATGTAGACATCTTTTTCGGTCAGTATATCTTCCCTCGGGAAGATATACTTGAAAAGCCAATCATCGAGATTAACATCTTCAGCTATACCTCTGAAGAGTGTCATTGCGGCATGTGTATGAGTATTAACGAGGCCGGGCATTATTATCATACCGGAACAATCTTCGACATCCCCATCTATGAAGTCGACAAATCTATTTTCTTTTATGTAAAGATCCATTTTTTCAAGTGCGAGAGTAGGTCTTAAAACGAGCGCATTTTTAAGCACTCTGTTCATCGTTTCACGTCCTTGAGAAATTTGTAAGAGTTCACATACTTTTCATGCAACATTTTTATGTCTTTTTCAGAGAGAGGAAAAGGCTTTCTTCCTGTGTTTGTACCTATAATATACATCTGAGATGCTTTTTCGCACATCACGGAAGAAAGTACGGCATCATCTATCGTCACACCAACGCCAACCTGGCCATGATTTGCCATTATCAGGGCATTGGCTTCTCCCATCTTCTCAGTAACTTCATCTGCAAGTTCCTGAGTACCCGGAAATTTGTATTCGGTGACATTTATCTTCTCACCTATGACCATGGCAACGTCTTCTGTAAGTGGAAGTACCTCTTTAAAGATTGTCGATGCTATCGATGCGTAAAGACTATGGGTATGAACGATGGCATTGACATTCTTCCTTGCTTTATAGATACTGATGTGCATTTTCAGCTCGCTCGATGGCAGGAGTTTTCCTTCTAAAACCTTTCCGCCATTATCGCATAAAACGAGATCTTCTTCTCTGAGCGTATCGTATGGAATACCACTTGGGGTTATAAGCACATTTCCATTACCCAGTCTCATCGAAACATTTCCCCATGTACCGTATACAAGATTTAACTCCGTTATTTCTTCACAAGCTTGAAGTATCTGAATACTTTCTTTCACTATGAATTATCTCCTCTCATCGAAGATACGAATATTTTTCTCCACCAGATATCCCCTTAGCGCATCCATACTGCCGGATATCTTCTCTAGCTTTTCCCGTGCAAATTTCATCTTCTTTTTCAAAAGTTCATCAAGTGTCTTAATGTCCATAAAAAGTCTGGAAATTGAAGCATCACTGACAATTATCTTTCCCTTCATCGTCTGAAGTCTTTTTATCTGATCCTGACGGATATCCATGAGATCTTTAATTCTATCAAATTGTCCTTTATTAACGGCCTCGATCATCTCGAGAGTCACACCGTCAATTGCCTGTACAATCTCTTCAGCCAGCGGCAAATCTCTCACCTCAAAAAATTATATCATTCAACAGTCATTTTCACTCTATTTTTACCGGATTGCTTAGCCTTATAAAGGGATTTGTCAGCCCATTCTATTACCTGAGTGTAACTATTTGCGCCTTCACTTGATGCTATGCCACCACTGATTGTCACTTTGAGATCTGGAAAAGACTTTGAAAATCTCGAACTTCCTATCTTTTCCCGCACAAGATCTACGAAGAAAAAGAAGTTTTCACGTTCCGGTGATACTATTATGAATTCCTCTCCACCAAATCTCCCTGAAAAAACGCTAAAAGATTCAGATAACTCGAGTATCACCTTCCCTATACCTGCAAGTACCTCGTTACCGATCTCGTGACCGTATGTATCATTGACCTTTTTAAAGTCATCAATATCGAGCATGGCAACATAGAAAGATTTTTTCTCTTTCCATAAATTTATCAACAGATCCTCAATGGATCTGAAATTTTTCAATCCGGTCAATTTATCGACGGTTGAAAGCCTTCTGTAAATCTCAAAATTTACACCGATGCTTATTATTTTTTCAATTTCTCCGATTATCACAGAAAAAATTTCGATTTCACGGTTTGAAAAACTTTTATTTCTCCATATTGAAATTATCCCAATCTCTTCGGATCCTGAACTAAGAATTGCCAGTTTTTCATCTTTACCATCAATTTTACCGCTGCCTTCAACGGGAAAAAAGTTTTTATTTACAGGGAAAGATGGCTTTTTCATCTTTGAAATAAGATATCTTTCGATTTTAAAATTATCCACAGATGTGTACAGGTCCATCTCTTCAACGTTTAAAACCATGAAAGCTATATCGTCGAATTCGAAGATCTTTTTCATGAAATCGATGAGTTTCATAACTGTGTGATTGATGTCCGTCACATGATCGAAGAACTTTCTCACTTCGTTTTCCAATATTGCTCTCATGAAGAGTCCGTCTATGGCTCTTTCTAAAGCAAATTTCCCCATGTCATTGGATACGGTGCCATGCTCTCGGCAAGTACCGTTTATACTTTTGACTTTTTCCTTCAAAAGTTCAATTCCATCTTCCGAATCCTTCTGTATGTAAGCATTCGCACCAGCATATGTGCTCCAGAATTTGTCTATCGAATCAACAGAGGTTGTCATCAAAATGACTGGAATATCTTTCAATTCAGGATCATTTTTGACAATTGCACAGAGCTGATACCCATTCAACCCCGGCATCACAACATCGGATATCACAAGATCGGGGTTGAATTCTCTTATTCTGAAATATCCTTCCAGACCATCACCGGCAACTTCCACTTCGTGATCTGTAAAAAGATCTTTTATAACTTTTTTCCAGAATTCACTGTCATCTACTACGATTATTCTCAAATTTAACCTCCAACTATCTTCACATTGAAAAGTTTTACACATTCCGGACCGACAAAATTTTTATCCCTGCGTATTTCTTTTGAAAGTAAAAGTTCGGATTGAACATCCTTCACATTACCGGATATAGATCCGCCGGTGACGGCAATTGTTCTCGTACCATCGCAATAACGCCCAAGCCTTACTTCACCACCGAAATCACCCGTGACAGGATCCATCTGAAAATCAGAGAAAGAGAGAAGTTCGAGGTATCGTCCGGATCTTAAGTTATCTTTCGAATACTTCCCTCCGTTCACAACAAAATTTGTCAGATGCCCCGTCGGTTCTACACCTATGTAGTGTGAATATCTCACATCGCCCCAGTACCTCTTCATGACTCCATTTTCTATGAGATCGAATTTTTTTAATGTCATACCATCGATATCATAGGAAGCAGAATAGGAAGAAACCTTTACAAATGGATCTATGTGCATCGTTATGCTATCTCCATCAACATGATCTCCCTGAAGATTATCTCCAACTTTTGATGTGGAAAGATGTTCGTAAAAATACATGGCCGAAGATCTGTAAAGGTAATATTTCATGAATTCGCTGACGGCATCTCCCGTAAGGACCACCGGGATTTTTTTGAGTTCCGGCATAGGAATTGCGATAGATCTTTCATGCGTGAGTTTTAAAGCCTCAAGAGTCTTTCCCGATACCATACCACTTTCAAAATCTGAATTTTCAAAGTCCCAGTAAAGTTCAACCTCTTCTTCATCACCCATGGATGTTGTCACAAATTCAATGTAAAGATTGTAATTATCATTAAAAACATCGACTCCTTTTGAATTTACAATCCTCATTTTTAAATGAGATAAAAAGAACTCAGAAGAATTTATCCATCCATCTTTATTTTTTACATCGTACATTTCTTCTGAAAGTCTGTAAATCCATTCAGAAAGGTTTCCCTTTGAGTATGCACTTGGAAGTACCAAAGATTTTTCTTCGGCCGGTATAGCAATTGGATATGGAGGATTTTTAATGAATTTACATAATTCAATATTTTCTTTGATGATATTTTTTATTTCTTCCGATTTCATGGTAGAATGGATCATGAAATCTGCGGAGCCTCTGTACTTTTTGCCCTTTTCTTCGAAATCTTTGTAGACGGTAACATAAAACTTTTTAACCTGCTTAGCACGGTTCATGTCAAGCGCGCTTTTAACGAAAAAAAGCTCTTGATCTTCAACGTCTCTTTCTACAATCTTCCAATCATCAATTTCTTTAAAAGAGTCAAGAAGCTTTATTATTCTATCCATCATCCCAGCCTCGCTTTTGCTTTAATGTAAGGTCCTCCGGATGAAACCTTAACGAATTCTTTGTGCCCTTTTCCGCATGCACCCGTACCCGAAAGTTCAATATTGCCTGAAACCATAGATATAGATTTTAAAAGGTCCGGTACATATCCAGTCATAACTATTGGCGAAACTATTTTTCCTGTTAATTTTCCATCTTTTACCTCTCTACCGTAGAGAATCATACATTGAATTCCCCAATTTTTGGGATCTTCCATCCCGCTTGACATTTTTTCAAGTAAATAACCATATTTTATAGATGATATCATGTCATTAACTGTATCCTTACCAGAAGCAAAAAATGTATTTGTCATCCTCGAATAGGCCTTTCTTTCAAAAGATTCCCTTCTTCCATTTCCTGTCGGTTTTGTTCCGAGTTTCATAGCCGAGAGAAGATCGGAAATGCCGGTTTTCAGTGTACCGTGATCTATGATCACCATGTCCGTCCCAAAGGTTCCTTCATCGTCAAAAAGATATGATGCAACCTGCTTAGCTGCTGCGGCTCCGTCATGCATGACGACGATCTTAGAGGCCACGCTTTTTCCAAGGTATTCGACAGCTTTTGCCCTTCCTTTTACAAACATATCCATCTCGACGCCATGACCGAATGCCTCGTGCGCTATCACACCTGCTACATCCGGGGAACATATCACATCATATTCACCCGGCTCTATCTTTCCGGATTCAAGAAGCATTTCGGCCTCTTTCACGACCTTCTCGATACCATTTTCCATTTCATCTAAAAGTTCTGCACCTTTTAATCCGGAGAAGCCTTCGTAAGAATATTTACTTTTCTGTCCATCTGATGCAAAAGCCTGAAGATATCCCTGAGACCAGATATAGCTTTGTTCGAGCTCTCTGTTAGAAGAGATGAAGATCTTGTTTACTCCCACCTCTTCATATACCGACCAGAAACTTACAATTCTTTTAGAGATGGAATGCGCACGATCTCTCAAATGTGACAGCTTCTTTATCTTTTCTTCAGCAGAAAGAGTCCCGGGAAGAATTTCAACATCAGCTTCGAAAATATTTTTGGCTTTTTCTTCTTTTATCAATGGATACTCGGATATTCTTTTTATATCTTTAAATTTCGTGGCCGTACTTACAATAGTTTTTTCGATTTCTGCTATGACTGAATCGATACTGTCAACCTCGTTGAAAGATAATTCAGAATAATTCGTACCGTTGAAAATTCTCACAACAAAGCCTCTTTCATTCCAGCTGCTGTCGCTTACCATCGTATCCTTTGTTGTTACGGTGTACCGTTTTCCGGAAGTATCGCTCCCGAAAACAGAAACGTAAGGATAGATTTTAGAAAGTTTTTCAACTAAAACCATCAAATCAGGTTTTATCGTGGTTAAAAATTCAGAAAATTTAACCTTCATTTTTTCTTCCTCCTTTACCTCCTTTTAATGGTTCTAAAAATTATAGATGTGATGGCAACCGCAACTATGAGACCCGTACCTATTGAGGCTGCCACTAAAAAAGCGTCAAGCATCAAATTGGTTCCCGAAGAAGCTTCGCCGATTATAAAAAAATTCATGGCTTTGAAAGCGGTAAAACCCGGAACAAGTACGACTATTCCTCCAATTATCAGTGGCTGGGACGGGATATGTCTTATCCTCGAAATGATTCTGCCGGTAAGACCTATTACAAGTGCAGAGATGAGGGTAGCGGCTATAGTACCGTACCCGGCGGTGAGTGAATAGACGAACCATCCCAATCCTCCAACAGTTCCACCGAGTATGGCGTCTACAAGCGTTGCATTGTAAAGTAACGTAAAACTTCCGCTTGCTATGGCTGCTATAAGAGATTGAAATAAGATTTTCAAAATTTCATTCCTCCTATGAAAACTGTTCCAGCAGATATTCCGAAAACAAGGGCAATTAGTAATGCCAGTGCTTCACTTTCTTTAACCGTTCCAGAAACCACGCTGCTCTGGGAAATCTCTGAAAACCCGTTAGTTATCAAAAGACCCGGTACGAAGAGCATTATAGCGCCGGATATTATGCCACTTAACGTCGATCCTTTAAAGATCGGTAAAAGAAGCCATGCCCCGAGCGAGATCATTATCCCTGCACTGAATTGCTGGAAAAATCTGTTGTCGAGCAATCTTATATAATTGGATACCGAATATACCAGTGCACCGAGCACCATTGAAGCAACAGCACTCATAAGTCCACCGATAAGCAGATATTCAAAACCGCCACATACTAAAGCGGCAGCTATAATTCTTATCCATATAGGATATGTATAACTTTCATTCACGATCTTCTTGAGTTCTGCATTTGCATCTTCAAAGTTTATCTTTCCATCGATGAACTCTTTTATAAGCCTATCTATCTTTATGAACTTGTTGAAATCACTCGAAAGATCTCCGGTTCTTTTTGTTATTGTCAATGAGTTGCCGTTTATATCTTTTATAGTTATATAAATCACGGTATAAATTATTGCAGTTTCAACTTCAAAACCAAGTTTCTGACCGATCCTTGAAACCCATGTTTCTGTTCTTGTTGTTGGTGATCCGCATCTCATAAGTGCTGCCGCTATATCTGTCATGAAATCAAGTTCTCTTTCCATCTATTTCTCCTTCATAATGTTTTTAATATACTTATCCAACTTTAAATTATAAATCACTTTGGCTCCGGCAATCACCTTTCGGTGTCTGTCCTTGCTTCGCTGCGAAGGCTCCATCTTACGACGATTTCACTTTTAAAAGAAGCTTAGTATATTATACGATATACTTAAATTGCTTTAAAATCTAAATGTCTGTCTCTGTCGAAGGGCAAATAAAGACTACATGCTACAAGCAGCACGCTACCTGCTAAATCGATGATTGCCTGAGCCAGAGTGTGATTTATAATCTGAACTTGAAAATTGACAATTGAAAGCTAAATATAATAGAATTGACAATTGAAAGGGGGATGTTGAAAATGGATGGAAGGGTTAATACAGGTTTAGCAGTAGTGGTCGTTGTACTTTTGATAACATCATTTTTCATTTCAATGGCTTTCATGATGCCGGTATCTTTTTCTATTATGCAGTCTCAAAATTATGAAATGGGTGGCTTCTACCCATATCTATCGGGATTGTCCTACTACTATTTCATAACGATCGTCATGGGAATAATTCTCATGATCCTCCAGCTTATACTTTTAAAACAATGGATGAATGTTTTGAACAGAAATATCTTGAACACGCAAAGTTTGCTTGCAAGTATCAAGACAGATGATGTGTCAGTGAAATCAGAGATCGAAACAGCATCTATGGAAATGAAAAATGAAGTCATACCCGGATGGGCCTTTTGGGGATACATCATATCTTATTTACTGACTATCGTATTCTCATTCATAGGATATGTTGCGGTTATATTTGCCATTGTATCTTTAATTTTCTTTCTTATATATCTTCATGAGATTTTTTCAACTTCTTCAGATCTCTTCAAAACAAAATCGAGAGTGTATTCTTATCTAAAAAACATGAAAGGTCTTCCGGCGTCAGAAGAGATAATGCCTGTGACACGAAGAAACCTCTTTCTTGTAATATTGCTTACAATCGTTACCTTCGGAATATACTGGCTTTATCTCATAATAAAACTTTCCTATGAGATAAACGAGTACGTCAAAAGCGACGAGATCGCAAGAGTGAAATTTATCTGAAAATCATTCAGGAAGATAAATTTCCGCTTCTCCCTTTATCACTTCCCGATCCCCGTCTAAAACATCGGTAAGAAGGAAAAGCCTTCTTTTTTCAATGTTCTTATCTTTTACACTTATCATGATCTTAACTGTATCCCCTATGTATACAGGCTTTCTGAATTTCACATATTGTGAAACGTAAACCGTACCGGCCCCGGGGAAATCATGACCGAGTACTTTTGATATCAAAGAAACTACAAGCATACCATGAGCTATTTTCCGGCCAAACTGGCTTTTCTTTGCAAATTCTTCGTCCAAGTGCAAAGGATTATTGTCTCCCGTTATTTTTGCAAACTCTCTTACCATTTCATCTGTAACTTCTATTTCTGATTCAAAGGACTGGCCGATCTTTATATCTTCAAATTTCATAGATAAATCCTCAAATACTATCAACAATGAAATCAAGTACAAGCTGGGACCAGGACTCCATCATATCACGCTTATTCAACATTTCCTCGATATTGCTGAAATCCCACGTGAATTTATCGGCCTCTCTTATACCCTTTATATCGGCTTTTATTTGAAAAACAACACCAAGATGTACGCTGTTAACAGGCGTACTTCTTTCTTTTATTACGCCCATGTATTCCGTCCATCCGATCGTTTTCTCGATCAAAACTTCTTCGTTCATTTCTCTTTCCATGCCCGAAAGAAATTTCATCCACGGCGTTTCTCCATCATCCATATCATTCACATGACCTCCTATACCGATGCTATACATCCCGTGCAATCTTGATTCAGTCTGTGTATTGAGTCTTCTAACGACAAGATAAAGATCGTCCGCAGTCTGCATAACTATGTACGGGATCACCTGTCTCATCGACTCATCATTTTCAGCTTTTTCTCTTCTTATGAAAAAACCTTTTGTATCAACAAGCACTTTGAGCTTTTCAATCGGTAGTTTCATGAAGCCTTCTTCACTGACAAGGTCGTCGATATCTTTGGATCGAACAACAAGTACCATTTCATCCATTTTGTCCATCTCTCTCGTCCTTTCATCGAATTGTGGTATCACGGCTTTGATATTATACTGTGGGTAAACGAAAATGTCAAAACTTGAAGCTTTCAATGTGGCAGTAAGGAACTTTTTACCTTTTTGAATAATTAGCCTTTGTGAGTTCCATCTCAACGGTTTTCACAAGACCGTTGAGATCATTTTTCGTAGCATTCTGTGCGTACATATCCATAAGCCATTCTCTGTACCAGCCTTCACCCATCTGTTCCGGCACAAGACCAGATTTTTGTATGCCATTCTCCATCTGGTCAAAAATTTGAGAGAAGAGTATCGAAACAAATTGAACACTTACCTCATGAATTGCCTCTTTTTGGGGCATGCCATTGAAATTTGAAAGGTTAATCGTGCTTATTGGAGAAAACATCACATCACCACAACATTCTGCTGAATTATTCCTGCCCTGTGCAAAGCCTCGGTTATGGCTATGATATCTTGCGGGGTTGCCCCTAAAGCTTTAAGTGCGTTGATAAGATCTGCAAGCGTATTTCCATTCGGTGTATTTCCACTCTGAATCTGACCGTTAACTATTGAGATCGAAAAATTGCCGTAACTCATCGTGAAATCAGGAAGATTTATATCACCACCGAAGATCACGGTACCGGTGTTTTCATTTATAACTATTTCTTGAGGATTATTTGGAATAACTTGAATTTCTTCAACAATGGCAAGAAAATCTATAAGATCATTTGAAAAAGATTTAGGCACATTTATGTTTATAGCGGCAGCGTTCTCCGCAATTGCAATTTGAGACTGAAATTTTGAATTTATAGCCTGGGCTGTTCTCGCAGCAGTAACAAAATCAGGCCTGTTCAAAAGTAATGTTACAGTGTTATCCTTAATTATATCGGATGGTATCTCTTTCTGAACTATCGCACCGTTAGGTATGGTCGCAACAAGCTGATTTCTTTTTTGAAGAGATACAGATAAACCAGTATCAACTCCACCTATCGATAAATTTCCCTGGGCAACGGCATAAACATTTCCATCGGCACCGTAAAGAGGCGTCTGAAGTAAAACTCCCCCCTGAAGGCTCTTTGCATCACCGACTGAAGAGATCGTGACATCAAGTTGCATTCCAGGATAATAAAATGGAGGTATATTTGCCGTTACCATGACAAGAGCCGAGTTTTTTGAATTCAGATCGGCCGGGCTAACAACAACACCAAAGTTTTTTAACATGTTTGCGATCAATTCCGAAGGGACAGCCCCGCTATCACCACTTCCGTTCAATCCAACCACAACGCCAACTCCGAAAAGCTGATTATCCATAGCTCCCCTTATTTTTGCTATATCCTCTATTCTTACGACATCTGTTGAAGCCATTATCAAAGAAACTGCAAAGATGAAGAAAAGAAAAACAGTGAAGAATTTTTTCATCAAGATCTCTCCCTTAAAAAACTATAGAGGCTAATGAATTCAAAAGCCACGTGATCCATCTATCATTTTTCACACCCTGCTGAAAGACGACATTTCCATCGTACCATATTTCAAGATTTGCTATGTTCGATGAGTTAACTATATTTCCTGGCTGGATGCTGGCCGGACTGACAATACCTTCTATCTGGATCTCTCTCATTGAATTATCAACTTTGATATCTCTTTTTCCCTTTATATCAAAATTGCCATTTGGTTCTATGGCCGTGATAACGGCAGCCATCTGTGTCACAAACTGGGATTGGTTTTGAGATGTAGATGTGTTATTGGTAACGGCCGTAGATGTGGAACTCATGGGTAAAATTTTAGAGATATCGAAATTTGTAACAGATTTTATAAGACCACCAATTATCGAGAGCAATCCTCCAGAATAGTTCGGATTATTATAAGAATAAGATGTTGTGGTTGTATCGTAGATCATCACTGTCAGTGTATCTCCAACCTTACTGGCTATTGGCATTGAAAAGAGATTTTTAAAACTGGAATTTCCGGAATTGTCCCATAGGGAATCTGCAAAAATAAAACTCATTGAAATCAAAGCTAAAAGAAAGAAGATCAAAATTTTTCTCAAGATCAACCTCCTGTGTATATACGAATTCTCGGGCCTTTTTCTATAAGACCGTACATCATATAACCATTTTCAACATTTCTTACAGAGATGATCTGGCCTATTCTTCCATCCTGCATTGCCCTTACGAATGTTGTTACCGTCATGGACGGATATGAAACATAAGCAACGAGTATCTGGCCTGCAAGCACATCCGGAGGAGTTTGTACCCCCTGCAATGATACGATCTGTCCGATTGAAAAAGACCATGTTGCCATACTTCCTGTTATTCGAGAGATCGATGTTGCAAAAACTGTCGTTGTAGCGTAAACGTCAACATATTTTTGGGAAAGCATATCGCTCGTTATCTTCTGGCCACAATATATGTTTTTCGCAGCTATGATAACGTTGACAAATTCATGTGGAATGTATTTTATAACTCTTGAGTCTACGAGTATACCTCCATCTATGAAATTAACCGGCACACCCACCATATTGTTAGATAATTTAAAAGGTTTACCAACATTTACAAGATCTAATTTCTGGTTAAGATCTGTAACCCTTGAAAGCGTTATCCCCTCTCCAAGATAACCTGCCGCGATTTGTGCAATTCCCTCCATAGACTCTGTACTTCCTATACTTCCAACTTCAAATGTAGCATTTGAATAATTTACATCGTTTCCATCAACAATTTTTACAAGTGCAAAGTATTTATCTCCAATCTTTGAAATGCTCTCGATCTTTATACTGTAATTGGTACTCTGGATACCGGCTGGCTGAAAATCTATGATGAAAACAGACGAAGTTCCCATTGCCGTCGATATGGCATTCTGAAGGATACTCAAATTGATCGGTATACTGATAGTCGAGATCTTTATCTTTTGAGAAGTTGGAATGACTTTAAGCCATTTTATAGATCGTTCAGCCATTATCTTCACGCTTTGAGCATCAAGATCGTAATAAGTTCCTGGCTGTGGGGCAAATGCAATTGTGAAATTCTTGAGAGTCTGCGTTGAAACACCCGTAAATGTTGCTGCGAGATCGTACAATGTTACAAAATTGGATGAGACGATCGCACTTGATTTGAGTGTGAGTGTTATTCCAAGTGAAAAAGATAAAGTTTCAAAGATAGTTAAAATTTCAAAGATCAAAAGAAGCCTTTTCATCCATTCTTCAAAGCTGAAACATCCTGAAGCATCTGATCCGATGTTTGGATAACTTTCGAATCAAATTCATAAGCCCTTTGGGCATTTATCATATCGACCATTTGCTGGATAACATTTACATTTGACATTTCAAGGTATCCCTGCTGTAAAGCACCAAATCCATCCTGATTTGCAACTCCTTGAATAGGCTGTCCGGATGCCGGTGTTGATACGTAAAGGTTCCCGCCTATTGATTGAAGACCCGCCGGATTCAAAAATTTGACAAGTGTTACCTGACCCACCTGAGTCTGAGTACCACCCGGTTGTGTAACCGTCACGGTTCCATTCGGAGCAATGTTTATCGATTCTGCATTCTGAGGTATGACTATGTTTGGAACGAGCACATACCCTTCACTTGTTACTATTCTTCCCTGACCATCAAGGTTAAAACTTCCGTCTCTCGTATAACCTATCTGACCATTCTGAAGCTGAACTTGAAAAAAACCATCCCCATCTATTGCCAGATCAAGAGGATTGCCGGTTGAAGAAAAACTTCCAAGTGTAAAAAGTCTGTTAGTGGCAACGAGCTTGACACCATGTCCGACATAAAGGCCTGTCGGAGATTGCGTATTTTGAGATGTTGGTGTACCTGCTATATATAGATTTTGATATGCAAGATCGGCAAATTCAGCCCTACTTTCTTTAAAAGCAGTTGTGTTTGCATTTGCAAGGTTATTGGATATAGTGTCTATCATGAATTGCTGAGCATTCATTCCAGTTGCAGCAGTTGCAAGTGAATTTAACATTTCAAAACCTCCTTAGCTTACTCTTCCCACCTGTATTCCGTCTGATAACATTGTATCCTGGGTGGTTATAGCTTTCTGGGCTATTTCGTAATTTCTTGATGCATTTATGAGATCTACCATTTCTTTTACAGCATTGACGTTAGATAACTCTATATAACCCTGCATGACCTGCGCATTTGGATTAAGAATGAAAGGGCCACTTTTAGCAGTTTGAGAGAATGCGTTATTTCCAACATGCTGCAGATATTCCGGGTTTTGAACATCGAAGACCGCCGGTTGCTCCGAATTGCCCACAATAGGTTGCATGGCGGAATCAAGTACCTCTCTACCCATATCATCGACAAGATATCCTCCTGCATTTAGAGAAAAACTTCCATCTCTCGTATAAAGGATCTCATTTCCCTGCTGTACAGCAAAAAACCCTTTTCCATTTATCGCAAAATCAAGTTTCTGACCTGTTTGTTCAATAGATCCTTCAGACATATCCGGAAAAACGCCGTTGACAACAACGGCACTCGTCATCTGTCCAACGGGATTAACCTGCCCAACTGTTGAAGATCTGTACATCTCTCTTTGCATGGTGGCCGCAAAGGTTAGAGAATCAGCTTTGAAGCCGTAAGTATTAGCGTTTGCGAGGTTATTGGATATGTTATCAACGGCGGCCTGATCTACAAGCATTCCCATCGTCGCATCGTAAAAACCTGTATGCAAATCTATCACCTCAACTTATATTTCGACAACCTTTTGAAATCTTCCTTGATTTTATTTGAACATGTTTTATTTTTAAGAAGTCTAAAAATTGAAAAAATTAAATAATTCAGGAGGTGTCTTAAAATTGAAAAGATTTAAAGTGTTGGCTCTTACTTTAACGATTCTTTCTATCTCAGGCATTTTGATCTTTGCAGCAGGGACTACCACGATTTCAACTTCTGCCACTGCTCCTTATGGATATCTTAATCCTGACGTTGTGAGCCCCGTAATAACGGTTGCTAAAGCAGTTTCGCCTGCAGTTGTGAGAATAATAGCAACTCAAAGTGTGGCAGTTTCAAGCCCACTTGATCCATTTTTCAGGCAATTTTTTGGGTTCTCTCCTCAATCACCACAGCAACAGGAGCAAATCCAGGATCTTGGTTCTGGAATAATATTCAATTCTGAAGGTTATATCATAACGAATTATCACGTTGTTGGAAATGCCCAAACGGTCAAAATCACTCTGCTGAACGGTCAGAGTTACAGTGGAACGGTTGTGGGTGGAGATCCAACAAATGATCTCGCAGTTGTTAAAATTGATGCGCCTGCTGGAACAACCTTCCCGACTGCCATTTTAGGAAATTCTAATGATCTTCAAGTTGGTGAGAAAGTCGTTGCAATAGGAAACCCATTCGGACTTGATTACACGGTTACTTCAGGAATAGTAAGCGCTCTGAATAGGAAAGTTCCAAAACCAAATGCAAGTGGAACCGGTTATACCGGTTATTATTACAACATGATTCAAACCGATGCTGCTATAAACCCAGGTAACAGCGGAGGGCCGCTCGTTGATATCCATGGAAGAATCATAGGGATCAATACGGCCATAATTTCTCCGTCTCAAGGTCAGGGTGTTGGATTTGCCATACCCATAAACACCGCTAAAACTTTGATAACACGTTTGATTCAAGGAAAAGGACCCGGATATATGGGAGTTGAGGTCAGAGATCTTACAGCGTCTCTTGCACAGAGTATAGGAATAAACATAGATTCTGGGGCTCTGGTTGTCAGTGTTTATCCGGATTCTGGAGCCGCACAGGCTGGCATAAAGATAAAAGATGTCATCGTAGGGATAAATGGTGTCAAGATAACGAGTGCGGATAAGCTTTCAAGCACTATACAGGAATATGCCCCCGGCGATGTCGTAAGTGTCCAGATATATAGAGACGGCAAATATATTGATCTGAGCGTTACACTCTCTTCAAGTAAGGTCTTCCAGAGCACGACAACTTACAATGCAGTTGGATTTACAGTTTCAAATATGACAAATGCTTATGCGGCACAATATTCGATACCTTCAAATATAAGTGGTGTGATCGTAACGTCTGTAGATCCTAACAGTCAGGCTTCAATGGCCGGGCTTGCGGTTGGTGATGTGATAATTTCTCTGAACAACAAGAAAGTAACATCTGTTCAAGATTTTCAAAGTCTTTATGATTCGATACCAAGTGGTGGAACTTTGAGTATGATAGTTTACTCTCAGGGTATTGAAATGCTTGCTATATTTAGCAAGTGATCTTACCATCCCTCCCAAAAATAACTCCGCCTGAACGAAGGCGGAGTTATTTTTAAGATCAATCTATTGGCTCAAACGCATCCTTTGGAGCACCACAATCAGGGCATACCCATTCATCCGGCAATTTTTCAAAAGGTGTTCCTGCTTTAATTCCGTTATCCGGATCTCCTTTCTCAGGATCGTAAACATACCCACAAACAGTGCAAACGTACTTTCTCATGTCTTCATTCATCTAAATCATCTCCTCAAGTTAGCTTTTAGAATGTCACTAAAATGTTGAAAGCCCAATCTGTAAAGTGCAAGGACATCAACCATGATATTTTCATCATCTATCATCACAATTGGATCAAAATCAAGCGCTCCAACAATGTAAATATGTGTTTTTGAAACTTCAATATTCATTGATTTTGAATTATCTACAATCAATTTCGCAACTTCATACTTGTAAGGTCCGAGTTCTCCGAGTGATTGAAAGGCTTTATCAAGAAAACGTCTCTCAAAAGAGAGAATTATTTTTTCTATTTGCGCTTTGTTAATATGATTGATTCTATGATATTCAGAAAAAATGTAAGGAGCGTTCTTAACATATTCAAAATAAAAAACAAACCACTCCTTTTTTTCTTTTGAAAGGAGTTCGAAAAAATCATAACTCCTGTCTATCAAAAGTTCTTTCATGATTTAACTGGCATGTATTTGGTTTCCATCTCTATTAGATCCTGAAAAGTATATTTTGAAAGAGCTGTTGTCATAGCTTGATATGCATCATTCCAGACGTACTTTATCATACAATAATCAAAAATATCACAATTTAGAGATTTACCCTTTTCAAGACAATTCAATCTTTTGATCGGATTTTCCATCATCGTTACAACATCAGATATCTTTATCTTAGATGGATCTTTAGCAAGTGCATACCCGCCGCTCTTTCCCCTTAAGGTTCTGACTATTCCACCTCTTTTTAGCTGAAAAAGCAGCTTTTCCATATAATCGATTGGCACGTCCTGCTTTGCGACAATTTCTTTAAGTGTTAATTTTTCGATTCCTTTATTCCATGCTCTTGAAAGCTCGTAAACTGCACGGGTTGCGTAAGAGCTTTTAGTTGAAAGATCAAGCATTAAATCACCTCTATTAAATTATATCATATATACTTAATCATGTGTAAAAGTCGAATGTCATATAGCAAATGGCAAATAGCAAAGACAGAGATTAGAAATTAGAGTAGAGAAAATACGAGACACGTGCAGCTGGCTGCAAGCCGTATTGTTCATTTTTGAAAAGCATCTATTTTGAGTCCACAATGATCGTTACAGGCCCATCATTTATGAGATAAACTTCCATTTTGACCTGAAAGACGCCTTTTTCGATCTTCATGTCGGGATATAAACGTGAGAGATCTTCACAAAATTTTTCATACATTGCCTTTGCCGGTTCAGGCCTTGCCGCATCAGAAAATGAGGGACGTTTCCCATGTTTGGCATCTCCGAATAGCGTAAACTGTGAAATTACAAGTATATCACCGCCAATATCTATCAAAGATCTGTTCATTTTTCCTTCTTCATCTTCAAAGATTCTGAGCTTCGGTACTTTTTCTTCCATCCATTTCAGATCTTCAATTGTGTCATCCTTTCCGATACCTAAAAGCAACAGGATTCCTTCATCTATACGTCCGACGATGTCGTTTTCAACTTTCACATGTGCCTCTTTAACTCTTTGTACTACCGCTTTCAGAAAAATTTCCCCTTTCTCTGTAAACTTTTGTTATACCTTTCTCTTTTTTTATATGATTCATTATATCGTTGAGTTGATCGAGATGTGATATGTTAATCCTTACTGATATGTGGGCTATGCGCAGATCATCAACCCACGAGACGACACTTACTATCTGAATATGCTTTTCCTTTATCCTGCTCATGATATCATTCAACAAACCGTCCCTGTCATCTCCTTCTATACCTATATTGGCCTCAAAAAGTTCACTTGAGTTTATACCCCATGACACTTTCACGATCTTTTCTTTTTCGACTTTTTTGAGGTTCGGGCAATCGATGGTGTGAATGCTTATACCTGTTTTCGTTACAACACCGACTATACTATCTCCGGGAACGGGATTGCAACATTTTGCGAATCTTATTTCTATGCCTTTCAAGCTCTCGACAAAAATCTCGGTTCCCTCGGGTTTAGCAGCTTCATGCTGGATCTCCTGCCTCGGGATTTTTCCTAAAAATTTTTCTATCTGGTAAATTTTCATTGATCCGGATCCGAGTCTCAATTCGAGTTCTTCAACTTTCTCTATATTTCTGTCTTTAAGATAATTCTTTACTTCCTGTTTTTCAAATAACTCGTCAGCTGAAAGATGGTATTTCTTCGAAAATTCTCTTAAGATCTCTTTACCATCTTCTATGTAATCATTTGCAAATTTTTCTCTGAGAACTTTTTTGATCTTCGCTCTCGTATGGACGCTGTGCGCATATTTTAACCAGTTTGCATTCGGACCGAAACTGTTTTTATCAACATTTATTTGAATTCTGTCTCCATCTTTAAGCTGATAACTCATCGGCACGAGTCTTCCATTGACAGATGCTCCTGCGTAGTGGTTTCCTATGTCCGTATGAACCGAGTAAGCAAAATCTATCGGTGTGGATCCCTTTGTAAGATGCTTTATCTCACCTTTCGGCGTGAAAACAAAAACTTCGTCAAGACTTAATTCAGTTGCCATTTCTCTCCATCCGGCGAGTCCTTTAGAGTAATCTTTTTGCCATTCTACAAGCTGGTCTATCCACTCACTTTTTTCTATCTTTCCTTCTTTATATTTCCAGTGAGCGGCCATACCATACTCTGCTTCGTGATTCATCTGTTCGTCTCTTATCTGTATTTCAAGAAACTCTCCTCTGTCTGTGATAACGGTCGTATGGAGGGCTTTGTAACCATTTGACTTTGGAGCAGCAATGTAATCCTTAAACCTTCCCGGTACAGGTTTCCAGAAGCTGTGTATGACACCAAGTGTCTCATAACATTGACGATGACTTTTAACAATAACCCTGAGGGCGAAAAGATCGTAAATTTCATCGAAACTTTTGTTTTTTTCCTTCATTTTCTCCCAGATACTGTAAAAATGCTTTGCTCTCCCGCCTATTTCTATGAATTCAACGTTATTTTCATTCAGCAGATCTTCAAGTTCAGATCTGTAATATTCTATTTCCTGGCTTCTCTCCTGAATTTTTCTATCGACAAGTTTTTTTATCTCTATATATTCCTGGGGATGGAGTTGTTTGAAAGAAAGGTCTTCCAGTTCCCTCTTCATCGTGTATATTCCAAGTCTATTAGCTATTGGTGCATAAACTTCAAGTGTTTGTTTTGCCTTCTTTTTTCTTTTATCTCCATCGGCAAAACCCTCTATCGTTCTCATATTGTGTAGCCTGTCCGCTAATTTTATAAGAACTACCCTTACATCCTGCGCCATGGCGAAGATCATCTTTCTTATAGTTTCTATTTCAGAAAATTTTATATCATCGCTTTCAAGCGTTTTTATCTTTGTAAGACCGTTAACCATACTTGATATCTCTGGGCCAAATGTCTTTTCTATCTCTTCGATCTTCACATCCGTATCTTCAACAACATCGTGAAGTAATGCCGTACATACAGATGGAGGATCCATTCCCATTTCAAGGACGATCTTTGCAACTTCAACTGGATGAGAGATATAAAGCTCACCGGAGGCTCTCTTTT
The DNA here is from genome assembly GCA_031962125.1 of Mesoaciditogaceae bacterium. Lineage (GTDB taxonomy): Bacteria > Thermotogota > Thermotogae > Mesoaciditogales > Mesoaciditogaceae > JAVRKU01. The sequence continues at coordinate 20,550 of JAVRKU010000017.1, forward strand.
GATCGCCGTGAGCTGCCTTTGCAAACTCATACGAACGTTTCACAAGATCGACCGTTTCTTTCGAATAATCCTTTTCAATTTTTTTCAATATGTATTCAATTGTTTTTTCATAATTTTCCTCAACTTCCATTGTAACCACCTCTTAGTGATCCTCTCGTAAAGTAAATAGATATAAAAATTCCTGAGATTGCGAGTACAAGAAAGATCATGATAAATTTTAAAGAACTATGTCCACCATCAAATGGCCATAAATATGATAAAGATGATATCATAAGTCCTATTATGAATGCAAAAATTTGAGATCGATACGTTCTTAACATCCAGTTTATAAGCCTGGTGAACATGAAAAAGCCGATTGCAAATCCTGAAACGAAGATTGACAAGGAAAGCCATTCAAATGTTTTTACCGCTAAAAGCAAATGTTCATAATTTCCGAGGATTATAAGCATCAATGTATCTCCTACGGCCGGTAATGCAGTTGAAGTTGCAAATCCGGATATAAAATCGAGGACTAAAGTACCGCGAGCTGTCGAAAAAAACATCACATCATTTATTTTAACACCAAAAGCAAGTGGTATGATGATGGCTGCCATACCGGCTGTAAACCATATCAATTCATTGTACCCTTTTCTTTTAACATCATGATAAAGGATGTAGATAGATCCGGCTACTAATCCTATGAAGAGAGAATTTATTTCAAAGGTGAAGGATGCAAAGAGTTTAGGAATAAAAACGGATAAAATAAAAATGGATGGAAGGGTACCTGTTGCCAGAAAAAAGAGCAACTTCCATTCTTCCTTACTCATACTCAATGGTTTTGATATGAGCTTGCCAAGCGTGATCATCAAAGGCTCGTAAATGCCTGTTATCATAGCCATCATCGGCCAGCTCAATCCGGGGAGAATCATGGCAATTCCAATAAAAAAGCCAGTTATCAATACCTTGAAAGCCTTAATGAACTCTTTCATTGCAACTCCTTTACACGATCGTTGATCATTATGATATCATAGAATTGTTTTGGTGGTTTCAATTTTTTAAAGGAGAGAAGTATGAAATTACTCATAATAACCCAGCATTATCCACCGGATCTTGGTGCTTCTGCTTTCAGATTGAAAGCACTTACAGACGAACTTATAAGGCGCAATCATTCTGTCATAATTCTTACTGCAACGCCCAACAGATATTCTTCTTTAAAGGTTTCTGAAATTGAGTTAAAAGAGCGTGTTATAAAAATTGATGTTAAGACTCGTAAAGATTCAGCTCTTGCTCAAATATGGAGACAGATAGATTTCTATCTCAAAATGAGAAAAAGGGCAAAACAGCTCTGCAAATCGGAGCACTTTGATACTGCCATAGTTTCAAGTCCGCCGTTTATGATAGGTGTTTTTGGTATCTCTTTGAAAAAAATGGTTAAAAAAATTATTCTCGAAGTCAGAGATCTTTGGCCGGATACTGTGGTTGAGCTCGGAAAGGCCAAAAACTCAAATCCGGTGATAAAGATAATGCGCCATTATGAAATGAAGATGTACAGATCGGCCGACAGGATAGTCACCGTGCTTCCATTCATGAATGACAAAATTTCTTCTAAGGGAATCGAAGTTTCAAAGCTTATAACCTTTACCAACGGCCTTGATAGGTATATACTCGATGAAATAGAAGAATGGGGTGCAAAAAAAGATGAGGCAAGAGAAATGTTATCGATTGCCCGTGATAAATTTATCGTTTCATACGTTGGAAACATAGGACTTGGTCAGAATCTTGAAATAATGGTTGATGCCGCAAAGATGATTAAAAATATTGATTTTTTGATAGTCGGAGATGGTTCCGATAAAGAGAGGCTCATAAACCTTTCAAAAGGCGTTGAAAATTTACTCTTTCTTCCTCCCGTATCAAGAGATCGTGTACCTGTATATTACTCTGCAAGTGATATACTTTTCATACACTTAGCAAAGGGTGAGCTTTTTTCAGACTCTTTACCCTCAAAAACATTCGAGTATGCTGTCTCGGATAGGCCTGTAATTTATGGTCTTGAAGGTTTATCTGCTGAGATCTTCGATAAATCGAATTCTGGAATAAAGATCCACAGAGAAAATGTCGGAGAGTTTATTGAAGCTATAAAGAGGATAAGAGCTGACTACGAGCGCTATAAAAAAGCTGCATCTGAGGGGAAAGTATACGTTGTTAAAAATTATCTCAGAGAAGAGATAGTAAAGCGTTACGTTGATTTTCTCGAAAAGCTGTGAACATTTGAGCCGGGCATTCTCAATTTGATCGGGGCATAACTTTAATTGTTTTAAAATGTTTGTAGAGGACAAAACCCGGTTTCGCACCCCTGGGTTTTGAGAGATACTTCACATAAGTGTAATCAACACTGATCCATTTGTCTTCTCTTAACCTTGAATGACCGGCCGCAAGTGAAGCTGCAAACTCTATGATATTTTGCGATGGTGTTCTTCCTCCTGTAATGATTATCACATGAGATCCTGGCGCTTCTCTTACATGAAACCATAGATCATCATCAGATGCTGCCCGCGTGATGCGATCATTTTGTATGTTATTTTTTCCAACTAATATCTTGAATCCTTCCATCTCGTAGCTCAGGGCTGAAGATTCCTGTCTTTTTTGTTGTTGCTTTTTCTTTTTCTGAGGTACATATTTAAGAAGGGCAAGTTCATTTTCAAGATCATAAAGATCATTTCTTTCGGTGGTATGCTCAACGTTGTACAGAAATTCTTGAAGGTAAGAGATCCTTTTTTCTATTATTTTCTGTCTCTCCTTCACGCCGTTGAATTTTTTCTTCATTTTGCCATACATCTCAAAGAACTTTTTGGCATTTTTTACGACATCCATTCTTGGATCAAGCGCAATTGATATGGTCTGACCACTTTCCCAATCTTTAACATTAACACTTTCTGCCCTTTTTGGAAGATCATGTAGATTGGACATCAAAAGATCGCCATGCTTTTTAAATTCATCGGCGTCTTTCACGTCATTGATTTCCTGTGAAACTTTTCTCAGTATCTCTTCATTTTTATCTATCAAACGTCTTACATTTTTTTCAAGTGTTTCTTTCTTTGAATCTAATATTTCCGTTGTACTTTTAACGGAAAGATAACTTTCTATTGCCTGAGACGCACTGTTAAAGATTTCAAAATGCCCATAAGGTTCGAAAGCGTAAACATCCGTAGGATTTCCATCGTGATCGAGAGAAACATAAGTTTTACTATCATCCATCTCATGAACGATTGTATGAATATTTGCGACTATACGATCGATCTCATCGGATCTTAGTGTCTGTATTTGAGTATCAAAACTTATGTTCGAAAGTTTTGCGATCTCAATGGCACTTTTTTTAGAAAGACCCCTCACTTTTTTAACAAGAAAAAGATCGAGTCTCTCATGGGCATCTAAAAAATCATCAATTTTTAACTTCCATGGTTCTATTCTATCTTCCGGTGGTAAAATATAATTTACGTTAGGCGATATGATCCTCTTTGATGAAAAAACATCCTTAAGTGCACATACGATCTTACCATTTAAGACAAGAATAAGATTCGAAAAATTACCCATTACTTCGTGATAAAGATCGAAAATATCACTTTCTCCTATAAGATTTTTGACTTCAAATTCAAATTTAACAACCCTGTCAAAATCGATCTGTTCAACGCTCAAGAGTACAGCACCTTTTAACTTCGCTCTCATCATGGAAACAAAAAGGGATGGATTTTCATCTCTTTCCATTCGCATCTTTTCTGTAAGACGAAAATGTGGCCAATTACTGAACTCGAAGATGAGATCTTTTTTCATCAAAGAAAGCAGGACATATCCCTTAAGTCCCCCGTAAATTCCTGTCAGATAAACAGGCCTTTCGATCTCTTTTATCAGTTTTGAAACGAGAAAAGAATCGTAAGGCAATTTAGGCTCCTTTCATGTGCCTTGAAAAAAAACTCAAATACCATTTTGAAAAGTACTCTACAAACCGTTCGTAAAGTATCAATGAAATCACCAAAAGTACTATGGCAAAAGCCGTATATTTTGTCAAATTTATTCTCAGAGTGTAAGAAATGATAGCATAAGCGACGGCCGAAAGCCCAAAAAGCAACATGAAATGAAAGATAATGTTGAAGATTCTCTTTCTGTTGAACAATCCCTTAAATACAGCATAAGGGCCAAATATAAATATGAAACCTAAGATCGAGATTCTCATTGGAAAGATGAGAAAAGTCAAAATTGCAATTGTAGCGTAAGATGCTATTCCGACTCTTTTTCCGAACTGATCCGAGACCATTGAGAGAGGGAGAGATGAGGCCATCAAAAGGAAAAGATCGTCTGAGATGAATGCAGAAAGCGAAAGCAGTATAATTGCAATTGCCGAATAGACAGCTCCAAAAGCCATCGATCTTGCTTTCAAATTAGCATCCTCCTCATATGCAATGGCAACATATATCCATGCATGCAAGGGCAGCACAACAACTCAAGCATGTCGTCGCTTCATTTCCCATACCCTGATTTGGATTGTTCATCGGAGCTGAAAATCCTCTTGATGATCTTAAAAGCCTCTTATATTCTTCTTCATACTCCCTGTTTTCCGGTCTCGCTTCATGGGCATACTTCAGATAATTTTCGGCTTTGTCATACCATCCTTGTCTGAAATAGATAAGACCGCTCAAAAAATACCACTCTGGATTTGATTTATCTGAAACTTTGACAAGAAGGTCTTCTGCACCATAAAGATCGTTAGCCTCTATCTTCTGGCGGACCTGTGCGAATATCTCCTGATCACCATTGCCTGAAGAAGATGAAGATGGATCGTCAACATGATCGAGAAGATAATTGTACGCCTCATTTATCTCTTTGACCTTTTCTTCTGCAAGGTTCTTCATGTCAGGATTATCCCTGAACTTATCTGGATGGTACTTTTTTATAAGCTCTCTGTATGCATCTCTTATCTCTTCTTTCGTAGCGCCATGTCTTACGCCTAAAATCTCATAGGGATCCTTCACTTTTTCTCACCTTTTTTGTTCATTATTTTCTCTGTAACCTTTGGCATACCATAGAATATCACATTTTCTATTAAATTTTGATTTCTTGTCATCTGCCCATCGATCTCTGAAAATTCTTCCTGAATTCTTTTCATCAAAAAATCCATCGAATTTTGTTCGTTCGATCTTATCTTTTGAAAGAAATCCCCGTTTGGTTTTAAATGCGCATATTTCAAAAGAAAAGGATTATAATTTTTCACTTTGGAATCTTTTTCAAGATCATCAAGTGCATCGATAAGATAGACCCAACGACCAATGAGATACATCATCATAGAAGCAATACTTAAATTTTTTGAAAAATAGGCCAGATTTTGCGAAAATTTTCCGAAATTGTCTGCAACTTCGTAAGGATCCGTGTTTTCAGTCAACTCTGAGAATAAGATCCTATCTAAGTAAGGTTTTGACTTATGAAAAAGTTCTTCATCCATCCTGAAATGGATGAGCATGAATGAAAGCGCATGTTTAATGCCCTTCGAATCCCTTTTTATGTCATCAATTTTCAGATCAAGGCCGAACTTTGAGATCACCGTTCCGAATTCGACGCTTGAACTATCGATAATGTTTTTCTTTTGAAATGGAGGAAGCGGGCATCTTGATTTTGAGAATTTTCTTTCTTCTTTTGAAAATGCATCATTCATAATAGCAAAAAAAGTCGCATCATAACTCAAAATAAGCCTTGAAAGCGGGCCATATCTTTTGGCAAGAAGCGTACAGATCCCGCAATAATATGCGTTATAAAGTTTGAGTTCCCTTACTTTGAATTCATCAACATCGGGCTTTATATAACCTATCATTTAACCATATATATATTGTAAAACCCTGCCTTCAACATCTGTTCAACTGTTGAAGATGCACCATTTCCTGAAACGATATATTTAAGGAATAGATCTCCATTTCGAGGATAAGCTGTGATTTCCTTTGCCATTGGATCATTTTTCAGGATGAAATCGGCCTGAGTTTGTGTGATATCTATTTCCTCATGATTCCCTATAAAATCATTTGTTTTGCTTGCAAACGTGTTGAAATTCACTCCTTTACTGTATTCTTTAAGAGCTATATACTGAAGAACCTTCATGAGATCTGCAGTATCCATATAGCCTGGAAGATATGTAATCGGTGTTCCAGAAGATGTGAAGAAGAAAAGTGTTGGTGTCCCACGAATTTGAAATCCGCTGAAAAGCTGGGAATATGTGTAGGTCTTTCCATCAAAATTTGCAACATCATTTGTCGGATATATCTCGCCCATGATAAAGTTATTAGATATGAATCTTTGAATTGAAAGATCAGATAGTGTATCAGTTTTCAATTTTGTGCAGTAATAACACGTTGGATCTGAAAAAATTATTATCGCAGGCTTTTGCTCGTATTTTGCCAGCGTCATAACCGTGTTGAAATTATTCAATAAAATGTCATTCAAAGAATAAGCAAAAAGGCTTACCGAAAAAAGGGTAAGAACTGATAATAAAAAAATCTTTCTCATTTTTATACCTCCATTTATATTCCAATGTAATTAAGCTCACCCGAGATCATAAGAATACCCACAAATATTAAAATTATACCACCAATGATATTTATCCACTTTTGGTATTTGACTAAGAATGAAACTAATCTGTTCACAAAATCAATAAGTATGGCAGCAATTATTAGAGGAATTACAAGACCAAGTGAGAAAACGGCTAAGAGCATTCCACCAGAAAGTGTGTTTCCCGTAGCTGCCATTGTCAATATAGATCCAAGTGCCGGTCCTATGCATGGAGTCCACGCAAAGGACGTTACGATTCCGAAGAGAAAAGCACTCCAGAAAGTATCTACATTTTTTTTGAAAGGTACATATATGCCCTTCTCAAAGAACGGTAACATGAAAAGACCGGTATAACTTAAACCGAAGACGATTATTAAAATGCCACCAATTATTTCAATGTATCTTTTGTAAGTTGCCAGCAAAAGTCCAAAAGTACCAGTTGCAAGCCCAAGAATGATAAAGATCAAAGAGAGACCAATCGAAAAAGCGATCGCTTTGGATATGGCACCACTTTTTCCCTTTGATGAGATGAGAAAAGCAAGAAAACCTGGCAATAAAGGAAAAATACACGGTGAAAAAAAACTCAAAAGTCCACCTGCAAAAGCGCTCCAGTAAGTTAAATTCGTTGTGAATCCGAGTGGCGACAAATGAATTCTCCTTTTTCTTTTTCTTGATTATACCCTCTTGGGGTTACTGTATTCAAGTTTTTAAAAAATATGATATGATCCTATCAAATGCGGAGGCGAAAAATGGATAATTCAAATGAAGAGATTAAAAAATATATTCAGGCTATCGAATCAGCCATAGCGAAAGCTCATTTAAGGGCAGATGACAGCGTGGAAATTTCTGACATATGGGTCATCACCTCTCTTCCGATCGATCTCATAATGGAATGTTTGAAATCTCCACATCTCATACTTCCATCCAATGTCAGCAAGATAACATCTGATAAAAAGACGATCCTCAAAAATTCCGCTTACACTGGTAGACCGAATAATCTTCTGAAAGAAGAGTGATATTTTTGGATACAATAGTTATAAATGGCACTTTTGTTAACAGTTACAATCAGATAATATCAAGCACATTTTTCAAAAAACTTCTTAAAGAGTACCTTGAATTTCTCGAAAAACATGATCCATCATTGCTTGAAATTGCAAAACCTTTCAAAAAAAAGGTTTACAGGTATGACGAACTTGCACGCTTCATCTACTCTCTTACTTTCAAACCTTTGAATGAAATTGATTCCCAACTTTCAGGGAAAAAACTTTACGATTTCGTCGAAGGGCTTTACGACTTCTGGAGAGAGAAACACCGTTTCATAGTTAAACGTGAAAGATTTTCAAAAGATGTCAATGAAAGGAATGGAATTCTTAAGTCCTCCATATATCTTGGAGAGGAATTTGAAAATACCGTTAGAAATCTTTACAGGGATCTTGAATTCAACGTGTCTCTCAGAACTCAAAAAGTGTTTAGACAATTGCCAAGTGGTGCCCAGGTTATCTTTCTGATTGACAAGATAAGAACCCCGATCAAAAAGAGGATGAATTACGAATGGATGTATTCGGTTCCATTCATCTGGAATGCAATAATCGAGCCACCCGCCATTTTTCACACGAGATCGAACAAAAGAAATGGCGTCTTTCCGGTCTTAAAATCGAAATTCATGGAAGACTTTTCGATAAGCATACCCGGCTGGTATGCAATACCAATAAATGTTGGTAAACTTTTGATATACGTCTATTTCAACTTTAAGTACTTATCTCATGCTGCTGGTCTTACAAATTTATTTGAAATTGCCGATC
>JAVRKU010000018.1:0-27484 GCA_031962125.1 Mesoaciditogaceae bacterium
ATACAACGAATCTATTAATAATTGAAATTGATAATTGAAAATGTACAATTGAGAATTACAAGCCACGTGTCACATGCTATTTCGTGCTATAATCAACAATGAAGGTGATGATTTGACAAAAGTTGTTAAAATTGTGCTTATCGGTGGTGGAAATCCTGTGGTTGTTCAATCCATCTTATAATAATTGATGATTTATACAAATCCCCGACATATGTCTGGGATTTTGATTTTTAATAAAATGTTATCCTGCACCTGATGCGGGATCTCGTTTTTACTCCTTATACAGGCCCTTATTTTTTGTGATATCATATATATGAATTGAATGATTGGTGATGATTTCGTTATGTATCTTGAAGTTAGAGATCTTGAGGTAAAAATCGGTAACTTCAAGCTTGGCCATGTGGATCTGTCAGTTGATAAGGGCAATAAGGGAGACCGTAAGAGAATTTGATATTCTGATGCTTGATGGAAAGATCGTCCAGCACGATCTCACTAAAGAGGATATGTCTAAAAAAATTGGAGAAAATCTTAAAATTGAAATTGACAGAAATAAATCATGGATTTTCAAGGAGGAAAAAATTTGAACGTTCTCAAAGATCTCATGGATATACTTGACGATGTTGAGAAGCCAAGTAGGTATATAGGAAATGAATACAATTCTATCAAAAAAAGCGCCAGTGTAAGGATGTGTATGATCTTTCCGGATCTCTACGATGTTGGGATGTCACACTTTGGCGTAAAGATTCTTTACGATATTATAAATTCATCTGACTTTGCAAGTTGCGAGCGATCTTATCTGCCATGGATAGACATGCAAAAGGCCATGATCGAAAAAAATATATCTTTATATTCATACGAAACTTACACGCCCATAAATGAGTTCGATGTTGTAGGTTTCACATTGCAGTACGAACTATCATATCCAAACGTTTTGAGATCACTTAAACTTGGTAAGATCCCCCTAAAAAGAGAAGAAAGGAATAATACCGATCCTATTATCATTGCTGGAGGACCATGCACATTCAATCCAGCTCCGATGGAGAATTTCATTGACGCATTTCTCATAGGAGACGGTGAGGAAGCCGCTATCGAGATGATGAGGGCTGTAAAAAGAGGCAAAACGAGGAAAGAAAGACTTGCACTTTTAGCACAGATAAATGGTGTTTATGTACCGGAATATAATTCAAAGGTTGAAAAAAGAATTATTCCCGAGATGAAAAAAGCATGGGCGCCGGTAGATCAGATAATTCCTTACACCGAGATTGTCCACGACAGGGGTGTAATAGAAATAATGAGAGGATGCACTAACGGATGCAGATTCTGCCAGGCCGGTATGATATACAGACCCATCAGAGAAAGAAGTTACGGAGAGGTTTTTGAAATAGCTTCTGGGATCCTGCGCAAAACCGGATACGAGGAATTGAGCTTGCTATCTTTAAGCAGTGCCGATCACAGCCAAATTAATGAAACAGTTTCTTTGCTCAAAACTCTTAAAGAGACATCACTTTCGATACCTTCAACAAGGGCAAATGCATTTACCGTTGAACTTGCACAGGCTATAAACACCGTGAGAAAGAGCGGCATAACAATAGCACCTGAGGCCGGAACGCAGAGATTGAGGGATGTGATAAACAAAGGCATAACGGATGATGATATCTTTTCTGCTCTCAAACTTGCGAAAGATAATGGTTGGAAGAGAATAAAGCTTTACTTCATGATAGGTCTTCCAACAGAAACCGACGAGGATGTTATCAGTATAGGAAAGATGTTAGACAGGATAAAAAAGATGAGTTTTTCGGAAGTCTCTGCGACCATAGGTGTTTTCGTTCCAAAGCCCCATACACCATTTGAGTTTGATGAACAGATTCTTCCAGATGAGGCATTTAGGAGATTCAAACTCATAAGTTGGGCAAAAAGATTTGCAAAATTGAATTTCACGGATCCTGAAAAAGCCGTAATAGAGGGTATACTTTCCCGGGGTGGAAAAGAGATCGGAAGGATAATTGAGGAAGCAGAAAGAAAGGATCTTATTTTTGCTGACTGGGACGAACTTTTCAATCCGCAAGGATGGATGGAGATCTTCGGTGAGAAAGGTATCGATGTTAAAAGTCTGATGGGACAAAAATCTTTTAAAGACGCATTTCCATGGGATTTTGTTAATAGTGGAATTTCAAAAGAGTATCTATGGAGCGAGCATCAAAAGGCTTTGAGAGAAACGCTGACCCCTGATTGCCGTAATGGATGTACGGGATGTGGTGTGTGTCCTAAATTTGGTGTTGATAATATCGTTCAAAAGAGGGTAACTGATGAACAGGTATCTCATTCGATATAAAAGATATGGACTACTGAGGTATCTTTCTAATCATGAAAACATGAGAATGATAGAAAGACTCCTCAGAAGAACAGCTGTATCTTTCAAAATGACAGAGGGTTTTCACGAGAGGATGAGAATGTCTTTTGGGCAGGCTCTTCCAACCGGCGTTATAGACAGGGCAGGAACTTTTGTGATCTCAACGGAAGAGAATCTCGACGAAGAATTTCTGAGAATTGCAAATATTTTAGCACCAAAATCATTTGAAATGTCTGCAATAAAGAAAGTATCGGAAGATTTCAACATTGGAACGGCGATAGAGGGATATTTTTTCTCACTTATCTTTCGTGAAAGACCGGATCTCGATGAAAACTGGAAACTCAAAGAGAACGGCAAATTGTGGATTGCGAGAAATTTCGTTAAGTTCAATTCACCATCCCCGAGGCCCAAAGATCATGGACAGTTTTTGACATTGAGAGATGAAATTGTATGGAGGTAAAAAGATGAAAAAAGTGCTTGTTGTCGATGATTCTGATGTTTTAAGAAAAATAGCAGTTTTCAATCTTTCAAGAGCAGGTTTTGAAACTTTCGAGGCAAGTGACGGGATGAGTGGGATAGATAAAATGATCGAGGTAAAGCCGGACGTCATAGTGCTTGATATAATGATGCCTAAACTTGACGGCTTTCAGGTTCTCGCAAAGATGAAGAAAGATTCGGAACTTTCAAAGATAAAGGTTATCGTTTTAACCGCAAAGGGCGGTGATAACGATGCAGAAAATGCTAAAAAACTTGGAGCTGATGATTTTATGACGAAACCTTTTAGTCCTAAGGCTCTCGTTGAGGTTGTGACAAAACTTGCCCAATGAAAAAACTTACCTTAGAAATGTTTACGAGGAGATCTTAGATTATTCAAAAAATGTTGGATGGAATGGAGTAAGACCTCTTGAGGAGATCGACGAAGAATCGATCGTTGAACTTGTCAAAGGAATAATAGATGAGATCAGAAAATACAGGAAAGATCTTGAAGAATCTTCACTTATTATCGATGCAAATCTTGAAGAGATCTCAAACACTTATGATCTTTTATCGACGCTTTTAGAAATAACGGACGTGCTTTTGAAAAATGTAAATCCTTTCGAAATAGCAATGGAGATTGTGAAGGTCATAGACAGAAATATTCAAGCGGAAGAGCTGTCACTATTCCTGTTTGATGAAGACGAAAATTTGAAGATTTTTTCGAATTCAAACGCAAAACGATCAATAGAGTTTTTCAATTCTTATATTTTAGGATCGAGATCGGTAGTGATGAACGATCAAATTCCTATGATAGTTATACCGGTGGAAGGTGAAAGGTTTAACGGAGCTTTCGTAGGCATAGGGAAGAAAAATGCGGCCTTTTTCACGGCAGCCGATAGAAAACTCGTTGAGGCTGCTTCAAAGCAGTTGAAACTTTCAATAAGCAATTACAGCTATTTTAAAAAAGAAGTTAAAAGGGCAACATTAGAAAGAGAGATCTCAATAGCAAGAGAGATACAAAAGGGATTCTTTCCGAACCGATTTCCAGAAGATTTCAACGTTGCAGGTCTTTCATTGCCTGCCCATGATGTTGGTGGAGATTATTATGATGCATTTAAAATCGACGGAAAACTTTTTCTAACAATAGCGGACGTTTCTGGAAAAGGTATAGGAGCGGCCCTGATGATGAGTATGTTCAGAAGTTACCTCAAGAGTGTTTCGAGAACGTCAAAGTGTCTTCATGAAATTGCCATCAGTCTTAACCATTTGATGTGCACCGAGCTATCTGAAGACAGGTTCGTTACAGCCGTGATAGGCGTGCTCGATCCTGTAAACAATACGTTTGAATACGTGAATGCCGGGCATGATCCTATAATTATCCTGAAAAAAGATCAAATTGAATTTTTAGAATCAGATTATCCCCCCTTTGGTATCTTTGAATGTGAAGATTTTTATGTATCACAGCAAATAAGAATGGCGGGAGAAGATTCGATAGTACTTTACACCGACGGTCTTCCAGAAGCCAGAGATCTTTCCGGCAATGAATATGGACTTGACAGGATGGAAGAAGTTTTAAAAGGATGTCACGGCGAAAATCCATCGCAGATGCTTGAATGCCTTATGAATGACATCAAAAATTTTGCCAAAGATACCGAGCAACATGACGACATGACGGTTATAATATCGAAACTGTGACTTATGTGAATTAAATGCACAAGCGTCATCCCGGGCCACGAGTCATGAGCTAATTATCCATTTTTGTATTGCCATTGACAATTTTAATTTTTGTGCTAAAATAAATTGTCAAACAGGTTTTAACAGGGAAGTTCGGTGAGAGTCCGACACGGTCCCGCCACTGTAACCGGAGACGATCTTTGCAAGATGCCACTGGGAAACTGGGAAGGCGCAAAGAGAGAATGACCCGGAGTCAGGAGACCTACCTGTTTGTAGATAACTCAAACACTCGAGAGAAGTGTAGTGGTGCGATTAAACTGGGAAATCGGCCGACTTTTTGTCGGCATTAATTTTTTTAAGGAGGGATTTAAGTGAAAAAGTTTTTGGTAAGCCTTATCTTAACGGCAGTTCTTGTTGTCTCTATTTTTGCATCCTACTATCCTATAACCTTGGTAGACGATGCCGGAAACGTTGTCACGATTCAAAGCACACCGATACGTGTTATCGATGCGGCTCCATCAGTGACCGATTTTCTTCTCCAGCTTGGGTACGCCAATAAAATTGTGGGCGTGACACAATACGATTCTTACACGAAGGCTGAAAACATAGGATTGCTTTACCCTCTAGATCTCGAAAAGATCGTTTCTTTAAAGCCCGATATGGTTTTCCTTTTTGGAGGTTTTCAGCTTCCTCAGTACGCCAGTCTCAAAAAACTTGGGATAAATGCCTTTGTTTTGAACGCTAACAGCCTTAATGGTGTTTACCGTGATGTTATGGATGTTGCGACGATAATGGGAGATCCACAAAAGGGAAGCACGCTTGTTGGTAAACTCCAGTCCATAGAGTCAAAGATCGAAAACAGCGCGTACAACATCCCTCTTGATAGCAGACCAACTGTCTTTTACGGAACGCCTGGAAAAGAAATATGGACGGCAGGAATGGGTTCCTATCTCAACGAGTTAATATCTTTAGCAGGCGGTGTTAATATCACGGGAAATTATGCGGGGCCGAATGGATGGTTACCTGTAAGTCCGGAATTTATAGTTTCGAAAAATCCGGATATTATACTTGTACCTTACTATGCACCCGGAGGAGAAAAAGCGGCAATTCAACAATTTGACACCTTTCCACCTTTCAAGGATTTAAAAGCCGTTAAAGAAGGACATGTTTACGCAATAGATGGTAATATTGCATCACAGCCAAATACACAGCTTATAGGACTTTTAGGACAAATTTACAATATATTCCAGAAATGGTGAAAGAGGTAAAAAGGGGAAGGATCTTCTGGATGATCCTTCCCTTCATCCTGATATTTATCCTTGCGAACATAGCCTTTGGACCTGTTTATGTTCCCGTACTCGATGTTTTCAAGGCTCTTCTCGGTATGCACGTTCCTTCTACTTATAAAATAATAGTCTTACAGCTCAGATTACCTAGAATTTTGCTGGGTCTTGGAGTTGGAGCTGCACTTTCTATGACGGGGAATACTTTTCAGGCAATGCTTAAAAATCCGCTTGCTGACCCTTACATACTTGGAGTTTCATCAGGTGCCGCTTTTGGAGCGATTCTTGCAAATGTTATAGCCCAGCTTTATTATCCGTACTTCGTCTTTTATATGTGGATCTTTGCCTTTGCGTTCGGGCTTTTGGCTACCGCTATCACTTATTTTGTTTCGAGAAGGGGAGGAAAACTTCCCACAACTGAACTTATTTTGAGTGGCGTTATAGTCAACCTCATGTTTGGAGCCGGTGTAACCTTTCTCATAGTTTACGGATGGAGAGATATCCAGATCACATCCTTCTGGCTTTTAGGAAGTCTTTCGGGAGCTGGCTGGCATGATGTTATACTTGTTGGTTTAGTTTCAATCGCAACCGGTGTTTTTTTCACATCAATAAGTAAATATTTAAATGCCATGGTTGCCGGCGAGGAAGAAGCTATGTTTTTGGGAGTAAATGTTGAACTTTTGAAATTACTCATCTTTGTCGTTGGAACTTTGGTGACGGCCGTTGCGGTTTCTACTTCGGGCATAATAGGTTTTGTAGGGCTCATAATGCCACACATATCAAGGAGGATCTTCGGTGCCGATCACAGGATCTCCATGCCAGCAAGTGCCATCTTAGGTGGAACTTTTCTTGTAGCGTGTGATACCGTTGCGAGGACAGCATTTACCCCCGCTGAAATGCCCATAGGAACTATCACGGCTTTGATCGGTGCTCCTATTTTTATATACATTTTAAGGAGGCGCATCCAGAATGTCTAAAATTTTGGAAGTTGAAAAGCTCTCTTACGCTTATCCAAAATCCAATCGCATGGCTCTTGAGTTTGTGAGCTTTCAGATAGAAGAGGGAGAAATTGTTGGAATAATAGGGCCGAATGGATCCGGGAAAACGACGCTTATAAAATCAATTTTAGCAGTAAATGATTATAAAGGTAGCATAAGATTGTATGATCATGAGATCAAAAATATTCCTCGAAGAGAGTTATCAAAAATTGTCGGCGTTGTTGCCCAGGAATTCATTCCGATATACGATATGAAGGTCTCAGAGATCGTCGAAATGGGAAGAACCCCGTACACTAACATCTTTGGAGATCTTTCTAAAGATGATAGAGAATATGTTGATTCGGCTTTTAAAGCTCTTAACATTTCGCATTTAAAAGACAGGATGTTTTACTCTCTTAGCGGAGGAGAAAGACAGATAGTTTACACTGCAAAGACCTTTGCCCAAAATTCAAAGCTTTTTCTTCTTGATGAAGCCACCGTACACCTTGACATAGGGAATGCCCAACATCTGCTCTTGAAGATAAAAGAAAGAGTTAGCGAATTCAAAACGACCGTACTTGCTACTTTCCATGACATAAATCAGGCTTCTGCATTTTCAGACAGAATTATCGTTATGAAATCCGGAAAAATTTACTCGATTGGAAAACCGGCAGAGGTTTTAACTGAAAAGATGATAAAGGATGTTTATGCGGCTGATTGCAACGTTATAGAGGATCCAGCCTCCGGCGTTGTGAATGTTTTCATGAATATGGGTGAAAAGCGACTGACATCTGTAAATTCCTCATTATAACTTGTATACATACACATTTTTTCTCCCAATCCTGTATAATTGTATTATCATATTTCACCGGAGATGGTGAACTACCCCACCGTGTAGGTGGAGTCTTCTTTGAAAGTGGTGATAAAATTGAAGATGGAAATCTTGCATGAAGTCGCTAAAAAATATGGTACACCGCTTTATTTTTACGATCTGCAGGAGATAAAAAGAAGAACCAGACTTTTAAAAGAAACTTTGAAAGGGATTGATTTTAAAGTTTTTTTTGCGATGAAATCGAATGCCAATCTTCATCTTTTAAAATTTATGCGTACCCTTGGTCTTGGGGCTGATGCTGTTTCTTTGAATGAATACAGGATGGCAAGGTTTGCCGGCTTTCTGCCGGATGAGATCATCGTGAATGGAAACGGAAAAAGTCTTGAAGATCTGGAATTTTATTTGAAGGAAAGACCATTTTGTCTTAATGTTGATTCTTATGAAGAAATAGAAAAATTAAACAAGTATGGCTCAAAGATGCGCATTGCTTTGAGGATAAATCCAGATGTAGATGCCAAAACGCATCCACACATATCAACAGGGCTTAAAGAAAACAAGTTCGGTATGGATATTAAAACTGTTTCTAAAATCGTTAAAAATTTGCCGCCGAATCTCGATCTGGCGGGTATTCATTGCCATATAGGCTCTCAAATAATAGATGTTGAGCCTTTTGTTGAGGCTTTCAGATCGCTTAAAAAGTTTGTGGATGATGAAGATCTGGATCTTCAATTTGTTAATATAGGTGGAGGATGGGGCATAGATTATTTTAAAGATGGTGATGGCATCGATCTGAAAAACTATAAAAATACAATCGTTCCTTTGCTTTCTTCGTTCGGAAAACCGATATATCTTGAACTTGGAAGATTTATAGTGGGATCAGCCGGATATCTCCTTACCCACGTTACGGAGGTAAAGCATACATCCGATAAAACTTTTATCGTTGTTGATACATCTATGGCCGATCTTATAAGGCCGACACTCTACGATGCCTACCACAGGATCGAGTTTCTTTCAAATTCAGATGAAATTATGGCAGATGTTGTCGGTCGTGTTTGTGAGAGTGGTGATACTCTTGCAAGAGAGAGAAAGGTTAATTTACCACAGGTAGGTGATCTTGGTGTAATTCATGATGTCGGCGCTTACGGATATTCAATGGCTTCCAATTATAATCTCTCTATCAGACCAGCAGAGGTTGCATATGATGGAAATGATTTTTTCATAATAAGAAGAAGAGAAACTTTTGAAGATCTTTTAAATTTTATGCAGCAAGGAGGAGGAGAATGAAGAACTTTGAGGAAGTTTTTGAGACGGTAAAAAAGAAAAAGAAACGTGTTGCGCTCGTTGGTGCCGAGGACATAGAATCGCTCAAAGCTATAGATGATGCCTCAAAAGCCGGGTTCATCGACGCAATTTTAGTTGGAGAAGAGAAAAAAATAAAGGAAAATCTCAAAATGATTGATGGTGAACACTTTGAGATCGTAAATTCCGATATCAAAAACGCTCCGGAGATCGGGGTTAAACTCGTTTCGGGCGGAAAAGCGGATATACTTATGAAAGGTCTTGTCAAGACCGGAGACCTGTTGAAAGCTGTTTTGAATCCTGAATGGGGATTGAGAAGCGGGGCTCTCCTGAGCCATCTGACCGTTGTTGAGGCTAAAAATTACGAAAGATTCATAGGTATAACAGATGGTGGTATGATAATAAGACCGACATTGGATCAGAAAATACATATTATAGTTAATGCGGTTAATTTTTTTAAAAAGCTTGGGATAGATATTCCCAAAGTTGCATGTATTGCAGCCGTTGAAAGTATCAATTTTGATATGCCGGAAACAGTTGAAGCGGCTGAACTTGCTATGATGTCTAAGAGAAAGCAGATAAATGATTGTATAATCGATGGTCCGCTTGGATTTGATAATGCAATAGATGAAAGAGCCGCAAAGATCAAGGAAATTAAAGGTGAAGTTGCCGGTAAGGCTGATATTTTGCTGGTGCCAGACATACATTCTGGAAATTTCATCGGCAAAACCATGGATTACTGTGCACATTATATCATAGGTGGCATCGTGCTCGGAGCAAAAGCTCCGATAGTTGTAGTATCAAGAGCCGATGAAGCAAGGGCCAAACTTGCTTCGATAGCTTTAAGCGTACTTGCCATATAAGGAGGAAATATGAAGAAAAGTGCTGTAATAGCAATTGGAGGAAATGCAATTCAAGGGCCAAAGGAGCTACCAACGGCCGAAGTTATGAGAAAAAATCTCGGAATCACGGCTTCGTACCTCATCAATATGCTTGATGATATCGATATTGTCATAACTCATGGTAACGGGCCTCAAGTTGGTAATCTAATGGTTCAGCAGGATCATGCTAAAGATGTTATCCCGCCTCTTCCTCTGGATGTTAATGATGCTTACACCCAGGGAATGCTTGGTTATCTTATTGTTGAAGCGGTGGAAAATCAACTCATTGCCCAGCGAATAAACAGGCAATGTGTGGCGATTGTCACGCAGGTCGTTGTTGATCCTAAGGATAGGGCTTTTCAAAATCCAACAAAACCTGTAGGGCCATTTTATACATCAGAAGTCGCTGAAAAGCTTGCAAGAGAAAAAGGCTGGAAGATGAAGGAAGATGCGGGCAGAGGGTACAGGCGTGTTGTACCATCTCCGCAGCCTCTGGATGTGGTTGAGAAGGATCTCATAAAGGAACTTATGAAAAAGGGCGTTTTGACGGTTGCTGTCGGAGGCGGCGGAATCCCTGTTTTGAGAGAAGATAACGGAGAAATAAAAGGTGTTGAAGCTGTCATAGATAAAGACAGGGCATCATCGCTTATGGCACAGATACTCGATGCTGATATCTTTGCCATTCTTACAGGCGTTGAGCAAGTTTACATAAATTATGGAAAACCCGATCAAAAATCTTTTAAAGAACTAAAAGTTTCTGATGCTAAAAAGTATCTTGCCCAGAATCAATTTCCTTCTGGTTCAATGGGGCCGAAGATAGAGGCAGCTATTTCTTTTGTTGAAGCGACAGGACGTAGCTGTTTCATAACTTCGCTTGAAAAGGTTGCAGAAGCTTTAAAGGGTAAAGCTGGGACATTCGTGGTTCCGGATTGAGGCGAAAATGGTAAAGATACTCGTTCCCAAAAGAATTGAAGACAAATTTGGTAATTTTGAGCATTCATGGTATGAAAAGATAAACGAGCAGATGTATTCCAATTTTTGGGATATCGTGATAGTTGAAAATTTAGATGATGCAAAAGTGGCCCTTCAATTTAAAAAAGTGGGAATGTATGTCTTGAATGTGGGAGAAGATCGAATAGAGGGTAGTTTAAAGATAGATCTCAACGTGATCGAGCCTTTTCTCGATCTTCTCATTCACTTCATAGAACAGAAAAAAGAGCTTGAAAATCTCAAAAAAGATCAGGACCTGCTCTTCGAACCTTTGAATTTAAATCCCAAAATGGCCCTTGCTTATAGAAAACTATCAAGGATATTTCATTCAAGAGTTTCGATCGTTGTCGCTCAAGATGGACTTCTTGAAGATTGGATACTATCAAAAAGTATTGGAAAGCATGAAATCATTGATTTTTTAGTCATCCAAGAAGAAGAAGCACTTCTCAGATTGTTTGGATCTAAAAATCATTTTCCTCTTTTTCTTGACGATACCAAGATCGTTTTGATGAACTGCGATCTTTCTTCACAATCCGCTATTTCTAAGATATCAATAGCATCTTCAGGCGGAACTTTTTCTTCTTACAATACAAATGATGACAAAGCTTGTAGGGCAAGGATTATCTTCCATTTTCGAAAGATAGAAAATATTCCTCCAACTCTCATTCAGATAGCCGGCAAACATATCGTTGAAATCCCAACTTTGAAAGATATAAATGAAGATCTTCCAACAATCTTCAGATTCACAATCTCGGTTCTGGGACAGAAGAGAAAAAATTTGGATTTCAAACTTTCAGACGACATGCTTGAAAATTTAAAAAAATTCGAGTGGAAGGAAAATTGGGCTGAATTTTTCAGATTTTGCAATTCATTCTTAGCTGGAGAAGTGAAAATGAAAAATGATCTGAGCAAAGCAGAAGTACTTCCGCCGATGAAGGATTATCTGAAAATGATCATTTCAGAAGAAGAAAGGCAATTTTTGAAAAGAGCGATCCAGATTTACGGCATGGATAAGCAAAAAATTTGTGAGGCCTTGAAGATAAATTACAAGACTTTAAGTAAAAAATTGAAACTCTACGGCCTTGATGATAAAAAATGAGGGCGATAGTTTATCTTTCAATAGATCCGCAGAAAGCGAAAGAAGAAAATCTTCCGGTTTCACTTCCACTTTTGATCGAGGATTTTGATATAGCGGTGAAGGAAAATAAGATATCTCCAGATATGATTGTCCGTGGTCTTGAAGCTCAAATTCAGACTGGCGAGAAGGTTGATTATTACCTATCTTATCTTGTTTACTTCCTTTACGACAGAGCAAGAGCTTTTATGAATGAAAATGATCTCGCAAAGGCTAAAGAATACATAGAAAAAGCCGCTTCTTATAAAAGAGATTATCGCTATCCGCTCCATCTTGGAATAATGGAAAGAATGTCTGGAAATCTTGAAAGAGCAGAGATAATTTTGAAAGAAGCCATATCTATGAATTCATTGTACGTGCCTTCAAGAATAGAACTGGCGAGAACTCTTATGAATGAAGATGAGTTTGAAGATGCGATAGATGCCTGTAAAAAAGCGATTGAGATCGATCCATCTTTCACGCTTTCTTACGTCGTAATGGGGGACGCTTACATGGCCCTCGGTGACAGTCGATCTGCCATTTCTCTTTACGAACAGGCTTTATCTATCGATCGGGATCTTTCATCCGTACATTGGAGAATAGGCGTTGCAGCCAACGCACTCCAGAAATTTTCTCTTGCAGAAAAGGAATTCAGGATATCTTTATCTAAAAAAGAGGGTGGTTGGCAGTCAGAATACAATCTTTCATATTCTCTTTACAGACAGGGGAAAATTTTTGAAGCCATTCAGATCCTTCATTCTCTTGAGAAAAGAGGTATAAGGGAACCGGCAGTGATAACTGAGCTTTTGATACTTCAAAAGATGGCAGGATTTTACGAAGAGGCGCTTGAAACGGTTGAAGATAATTCAGATTACAGTATAGATGAAAAAGGTTTCATTTTAGCTTCAATAGATACATTTGCTTTTAATGGTATGATGGATCGTGCTATGAAATTGTGCGATGAACTTTTAGAATCGGATGCCGGGATAAGAAAAAAATTACTCGCCCTTCAAGATGACTGGAATACACAAATTGATCTTATGGAACTTGCAAAATTCATCGACAGAAAAGATCAACAAATCTCTAAAAAGATCGAGGAAGTATTAAATGGGATCATATCGGAAGAAAAAGCTTTTGATATCTCCATGCTTTTAATTGTCAATGAAATCATAAAAATTCATGGAACCCATCCATATTCCGCAGAATCGATCCTTACAAGAGCCGCAATTTCATTTTCCGGTGATGCCGATATGCTTGCACTTTTCATCTTCATTTACAGATTATACCTTTATACACATGCTTTTGAACAAAAACCTGAAGAAGCTATCGAACAGTTAATTCCTTCCATAACAGACATATCATGGAGATTTGGAGAGGAGATCGTCAAGATACTTGAAAATGATAAATCTTTCTCGCTTGAAGAGGTGGCAGAAAATGGATTTGATAGGCCATTGAAGGTAGCAAAATTTTTGATCGCTTCAATCATTATTTTGAAAGATGAAAAAGAATCATCCAAATTTTTGACTTCGATTGATACTCCAAAAGTTATAATAGAACTTTTTGAAAAGATCATGACGTAGTGACATAATATTATAAGTGTGTTACTATTCTCAAAATTCATCTTGCACTTATTGATTATGACTCTTGCCCTTAAACCAAACGATGTGTAGTTCCCAAATCCCATATCTTTTATCTCAGACGTCAAAGAGTAATTTTTAAGAGGCTTCCCATTGAGCAACGTTGACCGTCTCGCTCTCATCGCGTAATGAAACCCATGCTTCGATATGTAAGAGATAAAGGCTGGTGATAGACTCATCTGCAATGATAACGGTGTATATACTAAACCTTTTTTAAATTCCGAATCTTCCAGCGGAGGGCATGATGCCCCAGAGGAAGCCGGCGCCTTGCGAGGACAGATTCCGAAACTTTTGATGAATTTGGGACAGTCTCAGGAACATAAGACTCATCACGATCTTTTAGAATTATTGAAACAACTCCAAGTCTACGGCCTTCAACTTTTTCCACATCAATCGTCTCCGCCATCATCTTTTTTTTGATTTCCAAGTCTTTTTCTCGCTCTCATAAGTGAAAATATGGATAGCCAGATCAAAAAAATTACGATCGCTCCAACTATTATCATCTTTAAAAGATTTTTTTGCACCGATTCTCCAAGTATGAATTCAGAATAAATCAGTAAACTTACCAAAAACCATATAACAATCTGTCCGAGCAAGATCGAGACAGTGAAAATTCTATCTGCTGAGGCCTTGAGTATCTCTCTTTCTCTTTCCCAATCTTCTTTACTCATATTTCACCTCTTTTCGAAGTTTTTTTGTGTACATATCGGCAAGTCTGATCGGCTCGGGCAATCTGTACCCTCTGCACGTTTTAAGCGTGTATTTGATGCAGTCCCAGACGTCAACAGATCCACCCGGAGAGACAAAAAGAGGTTTTATACCGTCTTTTGTCCTCAAGACTGCTCCGATCACTTTATCATCATCATCATTATAGATGTATTTGAACTTTCCTGCTTTTCCTTCAGGCATTTCGTAAGATCCAAATAAATGAGATTTCGCCACGCCTATCGATGGTTTTCCAAGTTTTATGGCCATGTATGAGGCAAGTCCGAGCCCTCTCGGATGGGCTATACCCTGACCGTCAAAGAAAAGCAGATCCGGCTCTCTTTTTATTTGTTTATAAACTTCTTCTATTGCAGGTCCTTCTCTGAAAGAAAGCAGTCCGGGTATGTAAGGTACATTTATTTCATACTTTATCCATTTCATCTCAAGAAGTTCAAGATCCGGGTAACTCATGACAATACATACTGCGATGGCAAGATCTTTTCTTGGATATGATAGATCGAATCCTCCCAGGATCTTTGGTTTAATTGAAAGAGGTCCGATCACAACTTCATTAGCCATCCGTTTTTGAAGATCTATCAATTCGGATATCAATATATCACACTCACCGCCCATCTCATGTGCTTGTATGGCTCGCCGGTTGCCGAAGATATAACCCTCATAACAACAGCGTGCATTTCTTTTTGTGATTCATCGGAGAATTTTACGTTCAGATCGTAATTGTAAGCGGCAAATTCAGGTATCTTTTCTCTTGTTTGAAGCATCGATTGTATGGATGCCATATTGTAATTCAGAAAATTTGCATTCATGGAAGTTGCATCATCAGAATTTACGAGTCCCATATCTTTCAGTGCTTTCAGTGTATTGGTGTTTATAAATGTGTAATTCGAGAAGAAAGCCTGAATCTGAGTTGCGTCTAAAGTTTGCCTCCCAATTACGCTGACATTTTTTACCTGTTTTCCTATGTAAGTTGACCAGAAAAGTTCAGGTATCGATGAAACTTTCACGTTTGAACTGAAAAAGCCATAATTTTTTGCGTTGATCATCGCATTCGTGTAAATCGGATCGATATTTTCGATGTTTGCTTTTGAACCTCTCATGAAGATGTTAGAGATAGTTCTATTTGTAGTATCTTCAAGAGAAAATACAAGCCATAGGACGAGCGCTGCGGCAACAAGGCCTATGAGAATTTTAAATTCGATGGATATTTTCAATTTTTATTCTCCTTTCCTATGCTCAATATCGAAAGGAATACTTCTTTTGGTACCTCGACATTTCCAAGCATCTTCATCTTTTTCTTTCCTTCTTTCTGTTTCTTCAAAAGTTTCATCTTTCTTGTCACATCTCCCCCGTAACATTTGGCAAGCACATCTTTTCTAAAAGGCTTAACTGTTGCCCTTGCTATTATTCTTCCATGTGCCATTGCCTGTACCGGTATCTCAAATTGATGGCGCGGTATATTGTCAGCGATACTTTCAACCAAAGCTTTGGCGATGTTAAACATTTTACTCGTATGAACGACTATATCAAGTGCTTCAACAGCTTCTCTGTTAACGAGAATGCTTACAACGACGAGATCTGATTTTCTGTACTCGGCGATCTCGTAATCCATAGAGGCATATCCATGACTTATAGCCTTTATTTTATCAAAGAAATCGAAGATCATTTCTCCCATCGGCATTTTAAAATGGAGTGCAACACGATTTTTTCCGGCATTCTCGGTCGACTCGAATTCTCCTCTTTTTTCATTTTGAATGAAATTCACTATATCTCCCATCGAATCATTGGGAGTCATAACTGTGAGATCCACGAAAGGTTCTCTTATCTCAGCGTAGGATCCTTCAGAAGGAATTTTGGATGGATCTGTTATTCTTTTGATATTTCCATCGTTCATAACGATCTCATAGATGACATTTGGAGCCGTCGCTATTATATCGAGATCGTATTCGTCCTCAAGCCTTTCAACAACTATTTCCATATGAAGTAATCCAAGAAAACCACATCTAAATCCAAATCCAAGCGCTGAAGAATTATCAGGTTCAAAACTGAAAGCTGCGTCGTTTAGTTTGAATCTTTCTATTGCTTTTCTAAGGTTTTCGTAATCCTGCGGATCTTCCGGGTATATTCCTGCGTAAACTACGGGCTTTATCTCTTTGTATCCAGCAAGTGGTGTATCAGCGGGCTTTAAGTCCAGCGTGATGGTATCACCGATCCTCGCTTGTGAAACATCTCTCATCGTTGCAGCTACGTACCCCACTTCTCCGGCCCATAGTGTATCAGCCGGTATCATCTCAGGAGAAAAGATCCCTATTTCCACCACTTCATGGGCTTGATTCGATGACATCATCCTTATGATATCGCCATTTGCAAGCTTGCCATCAAAAATTTTCACATGAGCTACCGTTCCTTTGTATGGATCGTAATTCGCACCAAAGATGAGTGCACGAAGATTGTTTTCAGGATTTCCGGCTGGCGGTGGTACTCTTTTTATAACTTCTTCTATGAGTTCTTTCACTCCCTGACCAGTTTTAGCACTCACAAGCAATGTTTCTTCAGGTTTTATCCCTAGAGTATCATAAAGTTCGCGCTGGGTTTCCACGATGTTCGCGTTCGGCATATCTATTTTATTTATCGCCGTTATTATTTCAAGATTGTTATCTATTGCTAAGTAAGCATTTGCTATTGTCTGGGCCTCAACACCCTGTGTTGCATCGACAAGTAAAATTACACCCTCACAGGCGGCAAGACTTCTTGAAACTTCATACGTAAAATCAACATGACCCGGCGTATCGATGATATTTATTTCGTATTTTTTTCCACCAATCGAATCATACATGACTTTTACTGGCTGCGCCTTTATAGTTATACCTCTTTCTCTTTCTATATCCATCATGTCGAGATACTGTTCCCTCATCTTTCGAACTTCTATAGAGTGAGTCATCTCGAGAATTCTATCCGCAAGTGTCGACTTTCCGTGATCTATGTGTGCAACTATCGAGATGTTTCTTATCAACTCTCTGCTATACACACTTAACCCTCCATTTTTGATTCTGACTTTGATTCTGAAAATTCAGAGATTTCTACGGGTATAACCGTTGAAACTCCGTCTATCATCGTGATACCATAAAGTATATCCGCTTTTTCCATGACGACTTTGTTATGTGTCATTACAATGAATGTTGCCTTTTCAGAATATTCGACCAGAAGATTTACGAATCTTTGTGTGCTGAAGTCGTCAAGCGCCGCATCTGCTTCATCAAGTATGTAAAAAGAGCTCGGATTTATCATTAGGAGCGAGAAGATAAAAGCTATACCAACGAGAGATTTTTCTCCTCCCGACATCATGTAAAGCTTTTGAATTTTCTTTCCAGGCAATCTGACATTTATCTCGACAGAAGCTTCGAGAATATCAATATCATTTGCGAATGACAGGCTACCATTTCCTTCAGAAAAGAGCACGGAAATCATCTTTCCAAAATTTTCATTTATTTTTTCCATCGTTTGCATAAGGTGCGATCTTGCCTCTTCGTCAGTCCTCTTTATGACATCTTCAAGAGATTGATAAGATTTTTCAAGATCGATCTTCTGTGAGTTCATTTCGTTAAACCGTTTTTCTGTTTCGCTGTATTCTTCTATTGCAGATAGATCAACGGGACCGAGAAATTTTAACTTTCTTTCATATTCTTCTATTTCTGAAGAGATGGATTCAAATGTTTGAGAATCGATCTCCTTCGCATTATCTTCAACTCCGCCGACTTTTGTCAGTTCTGAGATGGCAGCCTTGGCTGATGAATCGTAAGAAATTTTTTCTATCTCTAAAGCGTGAAGCATTTCTCTTAAAGAGTCAATTTCACTCCTGTGCTTTTTTACTTCTCCGTCTATATTTTCGATCTTATCTAAAATTTCATCCCTTCCACCTTTTGTATCCTTCGATCTCGTAAAGAGCATTTCGACATCTTTTCTCACTGCATCTAGATCTTTCTCTATATTCTTAAGTCTCTCTTCGAACTTGCCTATTTCGGAGATCAAAACGTTTAAATTTGAATCTGCCGAGGAGATTTCGGTGGAGAGTTCGTCCATTCTCTTCGAGAGCCTTGCATTTTCATTCATGTAAGAGGATAATCTTTCTTTAACGGAGTTCAATTTCATTCTGAGATCTATAATCTCTTCCTGTAACTTTTCCATTTCCTGTCTTCTTTTTATGTTCTCCGTCGAATCGCTTTTCATTGCGAAATCAAGATTGGAAAGTTCTGAATCGATCGCACGCATCTCTTCTTCTGATTGTAAGACTACCTTCTCATCCTTCTGTACTTTTGCTAAATATTCACCTTTCATTCGTTCGATCTCGTTGACCTCTTTTTGAAGTGAAGCAAGCTGGGTCAGGATCGCATTTTTGCTTCCTCTTGAATTGTTCAGAGAGATGTTATCTTTGAGAAGTGATCTTTCAACATCATTTCTATCGCGGAGCAGATCTTCTCTTCTATTTTCAGTGACGGATATCTCTGCTTCAATTTTTTTTAATTGATCAGAAAATAAGAGTATTTGTGACGACATATCTTTCAATATTCTCCTTTGAGAGATAAGATCTGTTCTCTCCGGACTTCCACCCGTTATTGTTCCTATTATGGATATTATCTGGCCATCAAGACTCACAATCCTCGATCTGAAATCTCTTATCTTCTTCAAATTTATAGCATCATCAAGAGATCCGACTATGAGATCTGTTCCGAAGAGAAAATTGACGAGATTTTCGTATCCCTTTGCACCCCTAACAAGTTTAAAAGCATATCCAACAACGCCTTGCATGGACAGAATGGCCGGCTGTACGTTTGGTTCTCTGAGATCTACCATATCAAGCGGTATGAATGTGGCACGTCCTTCTCCATTTTTTTTCAAAATATCAACACATGTTTTGGCAACATCAGAGTTTTTTACCACAACGTGCTGGGCCCGACCGCCTAAAAGCACAGATACTGCCATCTCGATATCTCCAGGTACTTCTATCAGATTTGCAACAACATCTATTACACCATTGACATGGGAAGAAATGATAGATTTCACTGCATTCGTATATCCCGAGTAATTTTCGATATTCTTAAAGAGAATCTCATGGTGTGATCTCAGATCGAACAATTCTTTTGAGATCTGTTCTCTCGATCTCTTCATTTTTGTGAGATCTTCTTCTATACTTTTTCTTTCTTCATCTATCGAACTTAGTCTTTTATTTTTATTTTCAAGTTCAGCAACAGATTTAGACTCTTCTGATTCAAATAGTTGAAGATCATTCTGAAGTTTTTGTGCTAATTGTTTTTTTTCTTGAAGCTGAGCCTCCAAAACATTCAAGCGCTGGCCAAGATCTTTTGAATTTTCGACGGCTTTGGCCCTTTCAACTTCTTTGGTATTTCTTTCTTTCGTGAGCTGTGAGATTCTGCTCTCCATCTGAGCACGTTTTTTCTGTTCTTTGCTTGCATCGTCAGTCATCAGATCGTAAAGTGCTCCCAGTCTTTTAAGTTCTGAAGAAAGTTCATCATCTTCTGTTTTCAGGCTTGCCATGAGTCTTTTTAATTCTTCCGATCTCGTCAAATTTCTTTCAAATTCAGATTTCATTCCATCTTTTCTCGTTCCAAATTCCACATATGAGGATCTCATCTTTGAAAGATTTGTAGAATATTCATCCTTCAACTCTGAAAGATTTTTTTCCCGCTGCCTGTAACCTTCCATCTCATCTTCGAATCTTTTTATCTCCTCTGCGGCATTTTCCGAGAATTCTTTCAACTGGGATCCCTGCAATTCAAGTTCGAGAAGTTCCCTTTGCACTTTATCAATCTGATCGTTCTTTTCTTTTATTTGATCGTTAATTTCAATTAGTTTTTGAGAATTGACGAAAAATAAATGTCCGAAATATTTTCTTTTTCTTTCATTTATTTCAATTTCATACTCTCTGTATTTTTGAGCGCGTTTTGCTTTAAGATTGAGAGATCTCATCGTATGTTCGATCTCATCCATGATGGTTTTCAACTTTTCGAGGTTTTCACTGACATCTTTGAGCTTTAGGAATGCTTCATTTTTTCTTTCCTTGTATATTGCAACACCTGCAGCCTCTTCGATAAGAGCTTTTATCTGCATGGGAGAGGAGTTTACGAGGTTTGATATCTCACCTTGTCCGACTATCGAGTAGAAATCCTTTCCGGTACCTGTCCCAGAAAAAATATCATCTATATCTTTCAATCTTGTGGCAGAGCCGTTAATCATATAAAGATTTTTACCATCTTCGGAATAAACCCTTTCTATTTCGATCTCACGATTTTCGTCTGAAAATACAGCTTTAACAGAAGCTTTTTCAGCTTTTTTTAGCATACCGGATCCCATGTAAAGTACATCCGTCGTGTCTGACATTCTCAGCTTAGAATTGGCTCTTTCACCGAAAAGCCATCTCACCGCATCAACGATGTTGGACTTTCCTGAACCGTTCGGGCCGACTATCGCAACTATCCCATCTTTTATATCTAAGCTTACAGATGCACCAAAAGATTTGAATCCGCTTATTTCCAGTCTTGAAAATTTCAAGAGATCATCTCCTTGAGAGATGAAACATGTTGGGACAGCCATGAATCGAACAAAATCTTTTTGTTGTCTTTCAAGATAAAGATCTCCTCCGAATCGTAAAAATAAATTCTAAGATCTCCATTTCTTCCTGCTATCTGAGATCGAAGCTTTGCGGGTCCATGAACTTCCTGGGCATTGTTAGAAATCAAGAATTTTCTGTATAGCATACTCAATGCCAACTCTCCAAAGGCCTGATGGTATGGTCCAGCAATGACATTTTTAATCGTTTCAGAATCTTGGTACATTCCAATCCTTTCAACGGATATTTTATCATTTTTGAAGATCGAAAGCATATCAGAAACAACATCTAAAGCTTCATCTAAGGATTGTGGCCTGTAATTTCCGCTTTTATATTCATGCTCAAGTTTTGTGTTCTTTAAAATGAGTGCTGGATGAATTCTCACTCCATCTGGTTCGAGTTTTGACACCTCAAAAGCCGAGAAGATAGATTTTTCTTTCGTGTCTTTCGGAAGGCCCGTCATCAGATGCACCGATACCTTCATGCCATTTGCTTTCACAATTTTCACGGCATTTTTAACATCTTCGACCGTATGATTTCTCTCGGATGCGTCTAA
Organism: Mesoaciditogaceae bacterium; assembly: GCA_031962125.1. Lineage (GTDB taxonomy): Bacteria > Thermotogota > Thermotogae > Mesoaciditogales > Mesoaciditogaceae > JAVRKU01. Next base: position 21,419 of record JAVRKU010000018.1, read on the forward strand.
AATTTCCTGAACCATGGACTGGGCACCTATTTCTACAAATATGACACCGTTTTCGGCTAAAAATGCAGCATCGTTTAACTCATCCGGACGCGTCGATATTCTTATACCTTTGATACCTAAAGCTTCAGCGGTATTATTAACTTTTTTTAGGATCTCCCTCCATCCATCAATTGCCGTAAAAGTTCCACCATAAAGACCTATTTCTGACTCGCTGTTACCATGATATAGAGCATAAGCCTTAAAAATTTCTTCTTCCACAGAGATCGGAGCTTTTTTCATTGTAGCCATCCATTCGTTGCAAAATACACATCTGTAATGGCATCCCTGATTCGGAAAGAAGACGGGTATGATCTTCAAAGTGATTTCAACCTCTCATACGCCATTTTTGCTGCCAGCTGCTCGGCAGATTTTTTGGATCTTCCGCTTCCACGGCCGTAAATTTGACCGTTTATACTCACTTCAAATGTATATTTTTTTCTATGTGCCGGCCCACTTTCTTCGATCATCATATATTCAGGCAAAGTTGTGAAACGTTCCTGCGTGTATTCCTGAAGGATCGTTTTGTAATCGAAGAAGATCTTTTTGTTTGCCACATCTTCTATTCTTTCAGATAAAAATTTTGAGAGCATTTCAAATGTCTTGTCAAATCCAAAATTCAAGAAGAATGCTGCCGTTGTTGACTCAAAAACATCAGCATATATAGAATCGAGTTCATCCGGCTGGGCAGCATTAAGACTTTTCCCTATCAAAACGAGATCGGCGAGTCCCATTTCTTTGCTCAACTCAGAGAGAACCATCTCACTTCCGACGACGGCTTTTATCTTCGCAAGTTCACCTTCAGTCATATCTTTGAAAAGTTCAAAAGTTCTGTAAGCTATCACGAACCCGATTATTGAATCTCCGAGAAATTCAAGTCTTTCGTACGAAATAGTCCCATTCTCATTTGCATAAGAGCTGTGAGTAAGTGCCCACTCGAAATAAGCCGGGAATGACGGTGTTTCTTTGATTTCGAATATTGTCAAAATCGTTCTAACAAGATCCATCATATCACCATCGATCTCGCAAATTCTACTTCATTCGTTATCATTATGTACGCTTCCTTTTTAATGTTTATAGTCCAGAAAACAAGCATATCAATCATCTTCAACCTTCAAAAGATCTCCTTTGTACGCTCTTTTGATGAAAGCATTATAAGTTAATGGACATTTCAATTTGAACAATTTTGCAACGGCTATCGCATACCTCTGAATCTCATACTGGGCGTGGGAGTTTGCTCTCTGATTTAGAAAATTCATAAGGCTTCTTGCGTTGATCGTCCAGTACCATTCGGTATAAAGACTCAAAGGCAGAATCATGCGGGCAACTTCTTTTTTGACGCCACCGGATAACAGTGCTTTATAATTTTCAAAGGCCAAACGCATCGTTTCTTCCATCAATCTGACAGAATTTCCGGCTCTTCTTTCATCCGGAACATAAAATTCTTCATCAAATTCTGTAAATCGTCCTGATCTCTCGTTCACACTTGCTATCCTATGACGCATCCATTGTCTTGCAACAAATATGGGCGCTTTCACATGAAATGTGAACAATATGTGCTCAAAAGGAGATTCATGACCGAGCTTCATGAGAAGATCTATAAGATTTTCATCACCTTGCGGATCTGATTTCGACATGTAAGAGATTCTTGCCGCTCTAACTACCGCTGTATCGCCTCCAAAAAGATCGATGAATTCAACATATCCTCTATCAAGTACCTTTATCGTTTCCAACGCTCTCTTCCCTCCATTGGTTTAATTTGTTATGTAACGTGCTCAAACTTATGCCTAATGATTTAGCGGCCTGCGTTTTGTTATCGTTGAAATAATTCAGAGTTGCCTCTATGATCCTTTTTTCCGATGCCTCTAAACTTTCTCCTATCTGTACCTTTATGTAATTTTTTTCCACGTTTTTCAACTGGTCGAAAAGATCTTCAACTCCTATCTCTTTTTCTTTTCCAAAGATGAGAGCCGAACGTACTATATTCTGAAGCTCCCGCACATTTCCGGGAAATGGGTATTCTGTGAGAAGATCTATAGCTTTTTGAGAAAAAGGTCTGTAAATTATCCCCATCTGTTTCGAGTAAATTCTTGCAAAATGATCTATAAGTAAGGGTATATCTTCTTTTCTCTCTCTGAGAGGAGGTATATCTATCTTCACCACATTTATCCTGTAATAAAGATCATTTCTGAAGCTGTCATTTTTAACTTCCTCTTCGAGAGATCTGTTCGTCGCAGATATCACGCGGACGTTTACCTGATGTGTTGACACACCGCCAAGCCTTTCTATTTCAGAATTTTCAAGAACTCTGAGAAGTTTAACCTGAACGTTTTTTGGAAGTTCTCCTATCTCATCAAGGAAGATCACGCCATCATCCGCCATCTCAAATTTCCCGGGTTTAGACGTTGTGGCTCCAGTAAAAGCCCCCTTTTCATATCCAAAAAGTTCGGATTCAAAAAGATCTTGTGGGATGGCACCACAATTCACTGCAACAAATGGCCCCTTGCTCCTCAAACTCATCTCCCATATTGACCGGGCGACAAGTTCTTTTCCCGTACCTGATTCTCCTGTTATGAGGACGGTTACGTCCCTCGAAGCTATCATCTCTATCATATCCCTCATTCTACGTACCGCAGAACTTTCACCCATGATCTTGGTAGGTAATTTGAGAGATATATTCTCAAGTTTTAACGCCCTGCTTTCGAGTGCTCTGTTGACTTCGATTGTTAGATTTGCAAGTTCAAATGGCTTGGGAATGAAATTGAAGGCTCCAAGCTGAACGGCTTTAATGGCAACATTTATATCCGCATGTGCACTTATGACTATAACTGCAGATTTTTTTATGAGTTCGTCTATCATCTCCATACCATTTCCATCCGGAAGCATAAGATCGAGTATGACAAGATCGAAATCTTCTTCTATCATTTTCATGGCATCTTTTTTTGTTTTGACACCTTCAACTTCATGATCTTCCAGCTCAAGAGATTTACATATGAGCTTGTTAAGACTTGCATCGTCTTCAACAACGAGAATTCTTGCCATCATCTCACCTCAAAAGAGGTATTTTTATCGTGATAACTGTACCTTTTCCCTCTTCACTCTTCACATCTATCCTTCCATTGTGGGCATTTATGACTCTTTTAACTATGCTCATTCCAAGCCCAGTTCCTCCATTTTTTAGCGTGAAAAATGGTTCGAAAACGTAGTCCATGTAGTCCGGAGGTATACCATTTCCATTATCAGAGAATATGATAATGGCATTGTTATGAACTTTATCCGCTTTGATATTTATCTTTCCATTCTCTTTTGACGCATCCATCCCGTTAACCAACACGTTCAAAAATGCTGAACTCAGAGAATTTTCATCGCCATTCAAAATCATGCTACTCTGACCTGTATGAAATTCTATCGTTATGCCCCTCTCCCTTGCCCTTATTCTCGCCAGTTTTACAGATTCTTCAAGTACGGTGATAACATCTATTGGCTTCAAACCGAAATTAGTCTTTGAGAATGTGAGAAATTGTAATGCTCTCTCTTCAAGTTTTTTTATCTCTTTTTCAAGTATAGCAAGAGTTTCAGATGATTCTTCATCGATCTCTCCTAACTGCTTTCTCAAAAGCTGGACGGATAATTTCATAGATGCGATCGGTGTCTTTATCTCGTGGGCTATCGATGCAGTCATTTTACCAAGTAAAGCTAACTGCTCTGCCCGTCCAAGTGCTTTCTCAAGGTTCGAGACTTCAGTCACATCGTTAAATATATAGAGTGAAGCTGGATTATCTTTCAGATAGACGGGTATGCTTGTTACCATAAGCTTTTTATCAAGGCTTTTTGAATTAACAACATCTTTGGTGTTATCAAGTATCATTCCGTAAGATCTTAAAAAATCTTCAAAAAGTTTTCCCTTCCATTCAGATCTCTGGGTTGAAAAGATCTTTTCCATTCCACCGTTCATCATGATGATCTTTGCGTCAGAGTCTATCATTAAAATACCCTCTTTTAGAGATTCAACTATACTTCTGTATTCTCCATACGTTTCAAGTAGTCCAAGTCTTTCTCTGTTCAATGTTTCTGCCAGTCTGTCCACATCTCTCAAAATTTCCCCAAATTCTCCGCTAAAACCTATTTTTTGAACAGGTTCAAGCGTTATAGATGTATGTTTTACACGATTGACGAGCTGGATCAGAGGTTCACTGAAAAATTGAAAAAGAAAAATGGATGATCCAAAGTAAATTACAAGATCAAGCGACAGCACGATGAGCCAGTACTGAATCGGTGGCGGAAAAAAGAGCAAATACAGAAAAATCTCTATAAAAAGTATTACAGACATGAAAAAGATAAGGATCTTCATCCCGTAAGAGGTTGAACTCTCGCTTCTTGAAAATGGCCATATCTTCAAATTTCATGCCTCCAGAATCATTTCGGATCTTGGAAGAAGCTTTAAAATATCTGAAGCACGTGAATAATTTGAAGTGATCTCAAGATAACCGCCAAGTCCTTCACACACGATAAGTTCATTGCCTCTTCCAGCTCTTCTATCTAACATTATGCTCGCATTTTTACCATTCACCCTTAATCTGTCCTCTTCGTGTAATCCTAATTTGATGAGATTTTCGAAGGGAATATTCGTTGAAAGATCACCGAGATCATTTATGAATGCAACCTCACCATTTATTTTGTGATCGCTTAGAGAAGCCTTTCTATGTTTCAAATCGTAAAATGTCATATAAATGCTTCCTATATCTTCAAAAATTTTCCCTTTCGACATTTCAACTGCGACCGGAAGCAAGATGTCAAGCACGGATCTCGTGAAGGATAGAGAAAATTTGATCTTCGGTATGTTTACCTCTCTTATCTGTTTCAGCCCGAATCTTTCTATCGGCATCGTGAAGACTCCGTTGTCAAAGCCTATGAAATACCTGTCATCCTTTGTTTTGAGAACGATTGGCCTTCTTGCACTTTCATTCTGGCCATCGACGATCGTTAAAAAGATCGTCGATTTTGGCAAATGGCACGCAAGTCGTTCGGTGATACAGGAAGCAGAATAAATATCCCTTACATTTATCGGATGCATAACCTCTATTATTTCCTGATCGGGTGCCATTGTAACGAGATTTCCCTTCAATACACCCATGAAAAGTTCATCTGATCCGTGATCTGTTATTATAGCTATCATTTTTTCCACCTTTTTCATCGATCTTACCCGTTGAAATTATACTACAACGACTTAAATTTTTGAACTTTCACATCATTCCTGCTGATCTGACAGGTATTGAAATGAAAAGGAATTGGTGATATTATATTAATTGCCTGTCAAGGCAATTTTACTTTGTATTCACATTTCGAAAGGAGGAGTTTCAATGAAGCGTATAGTGATCCTTGGTATTGCGATTCTTGGCCTTTTAACAATGAGTGTATTTGCTGCCACACCAGGTCAGCTTTTGATCTGGGCCGATTCTACGAGGGCGCCGATACTCACTCAACTTGGTAATGAGTTCCAGGCAGTTTATGGAATACCCGTTAAAGTTGTTGAGATGAACTTTGGTGACATCAGAACGAAATTCATCACGGCTGCCGCCGCCAATGAGGGGCCGGACATAATAGTGGGTGCCAATGACTGGGTCGGAGAACTTGCAGCAGATGGGCTTTTGACTCCTATCACTTTTCTTTCCTCTGATCAATTAAAACAATTTGCTCCTTCATCTCTTCAGGCTTTTTCCTACGGTGGTAAGCTTTACGGCCTTCCTTACGGTATAGACGTGCTCGGTTTGTTCTACAACAAAGATTACGTTACGAACCCACCAACAACTCCCGATCAACTCTTCACAATGGCGCAACAGATGACGGCAGGTGGATTTTACGGTCTTGCATACGGTGTTTACGGTAACCCATATTTCTCTGCACCGTTTATTCAGGGATTCGGAGGATATGTTTTTGGAACAAATCCTGATGGATCTTTGAATCCGAATGATATAGGACTTGCAAATGCCGGAGCAGTTCAAGGCCTTGATTACATAGTCAAACTCTTCA
>JAVRKU010000019.1:0-7129 GCA_031962125.1 Mesoaciditogaceae bacterium
GAGCACTTTTTTGAGTGCAAAATATCCATCCTGTGCTATGTACTCATCTATACTCGATGGATCTATGACACCTAGATTCCTCGTCGCTATCTTTACCTGTCGCGTGAAAAAGGAAAGCTCATCCATTGCCCGTGGCTTAACTTCTCCGGTCGGACCTTTATAAAGTAATCTCTGGACGACCCTGCCCTTTAAAAGATGCTCTTCAACAATTTCTTTGGCATCATTTGGAGAAATTTTTTGGTAGAAAACACCTTCTGGATATATAACCATCAAAGGACCAAGACTGCATGCATCCATACATCCTGTTTCTACCACTTTTACAGCACCATCAAGGGCATATTTTTTTATTTCCTCTTCAAGTGCCGATTTTACAGATATCTCCCCGGCAGAGATACATCCTCCTCCAGCACATATAAGTATCGTGTTCTCTATGGGCATCTCATAGCCTCCTCATTTTTTGCTTTGAGTTTTTACGAGTATATCTCCAAGTACTTTTCCACCGACAACATGCTCCTTAACGATTCGTCTTGCCTGTGTTTCGTCCACATGACCGTAGATAACTGGCGTTTCATCACCCATTTGTACTTCAACTGTCGGCTCAACCTCACAAAGACCCATACAGCCGGATTGAATAACGGCGATATCATTTATCGAATTCTTATCAAGCTCATCAACTATTGCCTCCAATGTGTCTTTTGCACCCGCACTTATACCGCATGTGCCCATTGCTACTGTTATTCTTCCCCTTTTTTTACTCTGACGGCCACTCATCTCTTTCAATGATTTTTCCTTTATCTTTTCAAGATCATCAAGATTTTTTATTTTCATCTTTCTTACTCTCCTTTCTTTTATACGATTCTATTATCTGTCGAACCTTATCCGGCGTTAATCTTCCATAGAAATCTCTCTCACCTATGAGCATAACAGGAGCCATGCTACAGGCACCAAGACATCTTACTTCTTGAACAGAAAACAGTCCATCCGGTGTTGGTTCATCTCCTTTAACGTTAAGTTCTTCTTTAACTCTATCAGATATTTTTTGGCCGCCCTTGACATAACAGGCCGTGCCGAGACAAACTTTTATCTGGTATTTTCCACGTGGCTTCATTGTGAAGAAAGAATAAAATGTAACAACACCGTAGACTGTACTTTCAGGTATTTCAAGCTTTTCTGCGACATGATGCTGAACCTCTTTCGGGAGATAACCAAAAATCTCCTGAGCTCTGTGCAAAACCCCTATCAGCATTCCATGCTTGTCTTCAAGATCATTTATGAATTCGTCTAATTCTGCGAATCCAGGATCTGTTTCAATTATCACTGGCATCTCTTGCACCTCCAAAATCTTTTCTCATTTCATCCTCCAGTACTTTAAAATGTTCGAAAATAGCTTTTATAACTTCTGGACTTGTAAGATCAAGACCTTCAATATCTTCAGATGAAAAATCATAACATTTTTCATTTAAACATCTGTGTATTTCCCAGCATATATTCGATGTGTAAGTGATAAGCATCGCAAAAGTATCGGCAAGTTTGCCAACTGGCTGGCAATCTATCGTCTTCATGAACATTGCTTCCACTTTTGTGCCAGCGTCTTTAACAGAATGAATAGAAACATTTCCACCGGTAAGTTCTGCATATTCTTTTAAAAGTGGAAGTCCAAGACCAAATTTTTTCTTTTTTGTCGTAAAAAAAGGATCGAAAATTCTCAAAAGTGCTTCGGATCCGATACCACATCCATTATCTTCTATGGAAAAGAAGATTTTCCAATCATCTTCAATGAATTCTACCTTTATTTTTTGCGCTTTCGAATCGATCGAATTTTGGCCTATATCAAGTACATGTTCGGCTATCGTTCTCATACTCTACGAACTTCCTTTCTCTCTATTGCCAGTTTTAGGTGTTCGAAATCTCTTTTTAAAGTTTCAATCTCAACTTTTGGGGCTTTTATCTGATCAAGAGAATGAGCATCAGAAGATTTGAAAATTGTTTTATCACTTTCAACATCACCAATTGATTCGACGGCATCAAAGGGAGGATAATCGGGTATGAAGCCAAGCTGTTTTATAATTCCAAAGGATCTATCAACGTGGGCATAAATAAAAAGGCCGTTAAATGATTTGACAACTTTCCAAAGATCTGTAATGTTGAGATCTATCGACATTGAAAGAATCTTATCTTCCATTCCAGTAAAATGATCATTTTCATCAACAAAAAGCTGGTATCCAAAAAGTTCAGGATCATTTTTCTTATCTGGCAAGTGAGTACTCACAATTTCAGAAAAACTTTCTGCGATATCCACAGATGGAAAGTACGAAAGCACATGAACTTCCTCAAGAGTCTGAATTTCGATGCCGGCTAAAGCGTTTATTCCATATTTTGAAAGTACCTTTTCAAAGACCCGAACATTCCCACAACTGTTATGATCCGTTATGGCTACCCAATCTATTTTACAAGATACAAGTTTTTTTGCCAGTTCATTCGGTACCATCGTTAAATCTGCACAGGGAGAAAGGCATGTATGAATATGAAAATCTCCTTTAAATTTCATCTTATCTTATTCCAAGTTCATATATCTTCCCACTTGCCTCAAAAGCACTCATGGGAGTTATGAAAAGAGCTATACCTTCAGATTTAGCCTTATCAATCGTTTCTGATTCATATTTGCGATCATCACACAGAATTATAGCTTTTATGCCTGTAATTACTGCCACTGCCACGATATTCACATGAGATTGAACGGTTATCCATACTGTATTAGCCTTCGCCTTTCCCATGACTTCGCTAAGTAGATCGCACGTGTAACCATGAATGATCTCTTCTTGATTGGATATGATCATTTCGAATCCGAGATCCTTTAGATTTTCAACTTTCACCATCATGCCTCCAAAAATGCATCTCAACGAATACACCATTACCTTTGGAAGAAAGTACTACCATTTTATCCGCACACTTTCTCATATTTGAAAGTCCCATCCCGGCACCGAACCCGTACTCTCTTACATAATCAGGAGCCGTTGAATAGCCTTCTTTCATTGCCAGTTCTATGTTTTCTATTCCCCTACCATTGTCGTTGACTCTTACCTCAACGAAATCTGGTTCGATATAAGCTTTTATTCTGCCGGTTGAATTAGAATGGATCACGACATTTGTCTCGGCTTCGTAAGTTGCTATGGCAATCCTTTTTACAAATTTTGGATCAAAATTCCTCGAAAGCAAAAATTTCTTCAATTCAGCGGCACCAGTACCTGCTAGAGAAATCTCTTTATAATCTATTTGAAATTCGAATTCGGTCTTTTCAAATTTAACATTTTGGGGAACGGATCTGAATCCATCGACTCCAACAAAATCTTCCCGTTTTGTGTCATGAACGTAAAGAATACTCAACTTTTTCAACAACGCTATCATAAGATCCTGTTTTGTAACCATTCCAACAGCATGCCTCTGTTCATCGATTACTGGAAAACGTCCGAACCCATGCATCTCAAATTTTTTTACCACTTCCATTATTTTATCGTATTTTGACAAAGAAATGACATTCTTGGTCATTTTCTCGGAGAGCGGAAGATCAAGGCTCCCACTTTCAAGCGCGTGAATTATATCCTCAATACTTATTATACCTTTCAATCTTTCCTGATCATCAACTACTGGAAGCCCCGAGATTCTCCACAACCTCATAAGCTCTTTTGCATAAAGTACGCTCTGATCTTCATGAACGGTTATGACCGGAGTCGACATGAATTCCTGAACTGAAAGTTCAGAAAAGTAAGGCTGTATTCTCTTGATTAACTCATCGACATTTTCCATAATTTCAACGTCCATACCTTACACCATTTATATCGATCAAACCAGCACAAAAAAGCTTCCCGCATGCGGTAAACATGACAAGATCAGTGGATATGAGCGGTATTTTATAATTTCTCGCCACATCTACCATCTCAACCGGAATATTTTTCCCTCTCACGATGAGGATACTACCTATTCCAACTATGTCAGCAGTCTTAACCATTTGAGGCGTGGCCATGCCGGTTATCAAAAGCATCCCATCTTTTTCAACGGCCAAAAGTTCACTTATCATATCAGTTGCACCGGCTATATCACAATTTTTATCTTCAAAATCCCACAATTTTTTTCCATTAACTATTTTTATTATGTCAGAAAGAAGCATCTATTCCTCCAAGTGATTTTTTTAACAATAATATTGTACCATATTTTTTAGCAGATCAAAAGAGTACATAAAATAGAGATGACGGGGTGGATAGTGAATAAGATTGTTTGCTCATACGTGTTTGGATCGGGCCAACAAGGTAAGTCGTTTATTCATTTTCATGAGATCGTTAACCGTCTCGTAAAATTCAACTCTTCTTTTGTTGTCATATATTCTGTAATTCGCTCTGTATTTCTGTGGTGTAAAATTAACCATAATGACATTACATCCAGCATCGAACCCCTTGTACTGTAATCCTTTGCTCAAAGTTCCGAGAGCTGTTGTTGTTGGAAGCTGAATTCTTGGAATCATTATTCTCGTACAGGCATACGCATTTAGAGTAATATCGGCACTTCCAGGAGGAAAATTTGCAAGCGGAGTTCCCTTAGCCGGGATGAATGGACCGATGCCTGCCATCATCACTCCTATATCTTTCATGAAAATGATATCATCTGCGATATCTTCAAGTGTCTGTCCTGGAAGTCCTATGATATCACCGCCGCCCGTTATATATTTCAAAGAAACAAGCGTTTTTAAAAGTGCAATTCTTGTATCATAATCAGATCCATGAACTTCTTTAAAGATCTTCTTATTAACCGTTTCCTGCTTCAAAAGATATTTTGATGAACCGGTCTGTTTGAAAATTATCAGCTCATCAGGTGTCCTTTCTCCTATTGAAAGAGAGACGGGTTTATGTGTTATTTCTCTTATCTTTTTTATGATCTCGACCATCATATCTGTCGTGTAAAACGGATCTTCTCCAGACTGGAGTATCACCGTGTCGGCACCACACTTAGATATATCGACTGCAACACCAAGTATTTCATCAACGCTCATTCTGTAACGATCAATTTTAGATGATGCACGAATCCCGCAATAAGCGCAATCTCTTCTACAATAATTTGAAAATTCTATTATGCCTTTTATGAAGATCGTATCGCCTACCGTGTCGTGCCTTATACATGTTGCAAGATCGAAAAGAAAGGTCCTGTCAATCGAATCATGAAGACCGAGCAAGTAAACGAGTTCTTCTTTTGATGGTACCTGACCTTCCATTATTTTTAAAGCAACAGATTTAACGATCGGCGATGCACGGGTTTCTGAAATTATCCTGGAGATCTTTTGATATGTTGAGCTATCAGGAGAATAAATGGCTGACATCTTTCATAACCGCCTCTCTATCAAAAAGTTCACCTTCGACAAAAATACCGTAATTTTTGATCTCGCCTATCAGCCTGGCAGGTAAAAATCTTTCTTCGCCAGAGCCGGTAATATACGACCATCTTTTTCCAAATTTTTCCGAGATCCATATCCTTATATTATATTTTTCTGAAATCTTTTCAAGTTCAGAAATAGAGATCTCTTTCTCCATCGCTTATCCTTTCGTAATAATTATCAAGCGTGTCAAGAACGGCAGGAGAGTACACTTTTGGTGATCTTGCTTTTACTTCTGCCATTTCTTTTTTCACGAGTTCCTCTCCTATTCTTTTAGTTTCATCGGAAGCAAAATCGTCAAGCCATTCCCTGAATGTCAATATTGCGTTCAATTTACAGAATTGACCTTCTTTTTGAGATTTGAGAAGTGTCATTATATTAAGGCCTGTCCTTCCACATCTGTATCCGGCCGTGCAGAATGAAGTTATATATCCCATCTGCGCAAGTTCTCTGACAACATCATCAAGATCTCTTGGATCCCCTATCATGAACTGTTGCTTTCCAAGATCCTGAGCATCTTTTTTGTCAATCATCTTTTCTGCTCCATATATTTCGGAATAAGCACCTATTCCTATTCTTGTTGAAGCGTCTGTCTGGGTTATGCCTATCGGTAAAATTTCTCTTCTTACATGTGCCGATTCTCTTGCTGTCAGAATCATGCCGGTGTATGGGATTGAAAGTCTTAAAACGGCAACGAGTTTTTTGAAATTTTCATCGGAAACGGCATATTTTTTGGTATCAAAGAGCACATTCTGGGCTGGTTCGAGTCTTGGAAAGGAAACGGTATGAGGCCCTATTCCAAAACGTTGCTCAAGCTCTATTGCATGGTAAAGTAAAGCCATAACCTCGAAACGCCAATCATAGAGACCAAATAGTGCGCCTATTGCAACATCATCGATGCCAGCCTCGAGTGCTCTGTGCATTGAATAAATTCTCCACTGATAATTAGCTTTCAAAGTTCCAGCTGGATGGACTTGTGAGTATGTTTTATGATGATATGTTTCCTGAAAAACCTGATAGGTACCTATTCCCGCATCTTTGAGCATTCTGAGATCTTCAACAGACATTGGAGCAGCATTAACGTTAACACGTCTTATCTCGCCGATACCCTTTTTTGTTTTAACCTTCACATCGTATATCGTCTTTATAGTATCAGCCATGTATTTTGCATCTGAAATTGGATGCTCTCCATAAACAACTACGAGGCGTTTGTGTCCTATTTTCCCCGCAAGTACTTCTACTTCTTTTCTTACATCATCGAGTGTGAGTTTTATGCGTTTCTCATCGTGATTATCGCTTCTAAATCCGCAATAAAGGCAATTATTAACACAAAAATTGCTGCAATAAAGGGGAGCAAATGTGACTATTCTGTTATCATACACTTTTCTCTTTACATCTCCTGCAACTTTGAAGATCTCTTCCCATAATTGCGGATCTTTTACGTTCAGCAACGCAGCCATTTCATCCGGCGTTAGAATTTCAATTGCTAAAGATTTTTGAAGGATCGATCTTATTTTTTGTGGATCAGGGTCTTTATTTTTTTCGATTTTATTCCATATCTCATCGTCATTTATGAAATCTTTACCACCGTTCATGTACTTTCTGTACTCTTCTTCTTTTATTACGTTTTCAACCCATGTTGTTTCTGTTCTCATAAAAGATCACCTCTTTATTTTTTTGTTATTATTTTCACAATTACTTTTTAAAGTA
>JAVRKU010000019.1:7229-25910 GCA_031962125.1 Mesoaciditogaceae bacterium
TAAAAACAAAGATAACCTCGATCTTTCGTCGAGATCATCTTAAGATTCTATAAATTCAATTTTAATTGGATTTGATCTTTTCATCTTTGCCTCCTCGATGTCAGGAAAATTCCCTACATCTCAGACAGTTAAATTTTTAAACCTTTGTGGCCTCTTTGGCTCTATCTAAAATTGATGTCTTTCTGTTCGTGTAATGTGTATGAAGGTACTTTTTTGACAGATCGCTTAAAGGTTTACCGTAAAAGTCCTTGTAAAGCTCTGCTACGGCAGGGTTTTCATGTGATTTTCTGATTTTACTGATATCATCTATCGAATATATCGCAGCCGATCTTTTATTTAATATATCTGCATCTGTAGATTTTGGCTGGCCGCCTCCACCTATACAGCCACCGTAACATGCCATTATTTCAACGAAATCGTACTTTGCTTCGCCGCTCTTTATCTTTTCAATAAGAGATATCACATTTGCCGTTCCGTGTGCTACGGCGATCTTCACCTTACGACCGTCAAGATTTATTTCAGCATCCTTGACACCCGTAAATCCTCTAACTTCTCTAAACTCGATCTTCGGAAGAGCTTTTCCTGTTGCAAGTTCATATCCCGTTCTCAAAGCGGCCTCCATAACGCCACCGGTAACCCCGAAAATCGCTGCAGCACCCGTCGACAGACCAAGAGGCGCATCGTAATCTTCATCTTTGAGATCGAGGAAATTTATCTTATGATTTTTTATCAACTTTGCAAGTTCTCTTGTAGTTATCACTGCATCAATCATCTGAATATCACCGTAAATATGCTCTGGCCTCACAACTTCATCTTTTTTTGCCGTACAGGGCATAACGGAAACAACGTAGATATCATGTGGATCAACATTTATCTTTTTTGCAAAATAGGTCTTTATGGTAGATGCAAGCATCTCCTGTGGGGATTTTGCCGTGGAAATATTTGGAATGAACTCGGGGTAATGTTTTTCAACGAGATTTATCCACCCAGGGCAACATGATGTGAACATCGGTGCAGGATGCTCTCCATGACCTGTGAGCTGTTCTATAAGTTCTGTACCCTCTTCCATTATAGTCAGATCGGCCCCAAAATTCGTATCAAAGACATAATCAAAGCCAAGTTTTTTTAAAGCAGATACCATCTTGCCCGTTGAAACATGGCCCGGTGCCATATCGAATTCCTCACCTATTGCAACTCTTGTAGCAGGTGCCGTCTGAACTATAAGCACTTTGTCGTGTTTTCTCAGATTAACCTCGACCTTTTTGTAATCAGGTTCTTCGGTGATGGCACCAACCGGACACACAGCGCTACACTGACCGCAACTTATGCAATCTGTGTACTTCATTTCAAAGTCGAAGGCAGGTACAGGAAGAGATTCTGATCCCCTGTTTGAAAGTGTGTAAATACTCAATCCTTGAACATCCTGACATACTCTTACACACCGTCCGCAGTTTATACATTTGTTAAGATCTCTGAATATCGCATTGCTTGTGCTATCGAATTCAACATCTCTGAGTTCTTTCGGATAAATATCATGAATATCATAACGGTTTATCAGATTTTGAAATTCACATCTTCCATTTACATCGCATGTCATGCAGTCATTTGGATGCCTTGAGAGCAAAAGTGAGAGATTTTCCTTGAGCGCATGCTCGACTCTTTCGGAGCTCGTCTTCACTTTCATTCCATCATTAACTTTGGTCGTACATGCTGTCATCAATGTGCGCGAGCCCTCGATTTCGACGGCACAGACCCTGCATGCTCCAATATCTTGAAGTAATGGATGATGACACAGTGTTGGAATGTATGCATCTACACTTTTACAGGCATCGAGTACGGTCATTTCAGAATTCACTTTGTAAGCTTTACCGTTTATAGAGATAGAAACTTCACTCAAAATATTCACCTCCGTAGGAGAGTTCAGTACATGTGAATTATAGCACATAAATTTTGAAATTCAAAATTCAACGTTGTGCATACCGTATAAGAATTCACGATGCTTCGGTTTTTGCCTCTATTATTTCTGCTTTTATTCCCATCATTTCGAGTTTTTCATCTATCTTTTCATAACCGCGCAAAACTTTTTCAAAGTTGCTGATCTCACTGGGACCATCGGCTATGGCAGCGGCAAAAAGCAGTGTAGCAGTTTCGCGCAAATTGCTTCCGCTCATCATAGCACCATGAAGATTTCTTCTTTCTATTTTAGCAGTCTGACCGTTAATATCTATTTTTGCTCCCATTCTTCTTAGACCATCAACATAAAGAAAACGTTTTTCAAAAATATTCTCTGTTATTTCAGAAACACCCTCGGTATAACATGCTAAAAGTGCACTTTGTGGCTGGAGATCTGTTGGAAATTGTGGATAGGGCCCTGTCGAAACTTTGAAAGCTTTTATGTCTGATGGTTTAACGATCACTGAATCACCATCTATTTCAAGTCTTGCACCCCACTTTTTCAATTCTTTGATGACATTCATAAGCTCATTAACAGCACCGTTGACTTTTAGATTTCCTCTACCGGCTAAAGTGGCTATGATGTAAGTTCCGGCTTCTATTCTGTCACATATTATAGTATATTCAGAACTTCCAAGTTTTTTGATGCCAGAAATTTCCATTATATCTGTTCCGGCTCCCTCGATCTTTGCCCCCATCGAGCGTAAAAAATTTTGCAGATCTACTATTTCCGGTTCTTTTGCACAGTTTATCAGTGTCGTGTGAGTGCCATCGAGCATAGATGCGGTTATCATGAGATGCTCTGTGGCTCCAACACTCGGAAAATGCATATTTATTTCAACATTTTTAATTTTTGATCCACGAAAAGCCTCAACGCTATCTTCTCTTTGAATTACAGAAAATCCAAGTGCTTTCAGACCGTCGATGTGTATATCTATCGGTCTCTCTCCTATCGAACATCCTCCGGGATAGGGCAGAATCGCATGCCCCGTCTTTACAGCTAAAGGGCCAAGCAAAAGAATTGAAGCCCTTATTTCAGATTCGAAATTCTCAATTTCACCTTTATAATTTTGATTTCTAACGATCACGGTGTTTTTGTCAAATAAAATGTTAGAACCTGCTGTTCTCATCATTGAAATAATCTGTTTTACATCGAGCAGATCGGGTATCTTGTTAAGCACCACCTTTTCGGATGACAGAATTGAAGCTGCCAAAATTGGAAGGGCGGCGTTTTTTGCTCCCCCGACACTCACCTCACCGCTTATTTTGGAATTACCCTGAATTTTTGCTATCAACTTTTCTGCCTCTCTTTATCCTGATTTGAATTCCAACTGAAAATATTGAAAGAATAAGAAATATTCCAACAAAAAGTGTTAACAGCAGTATGTGTTTTCCGTCGATCAGAGAATTGAGAAGATCCTGCGGTTTAACGCTGAAATAATTTGAAATAGGTACCAAAATTGAGAAAGCTGTTATAAGAGCACCGATCGCAGCCATAGCTGTTCCAACGGCCCTTTTTTCATTGAAAGCTGTCAAAAGACCGAAAATAAGGCCAAAAACAACGAAGACGCCTATCTTTACCCACTGCGAATCGGTACCGATCTTTATATTCATAGCCGATATGATCCAGTTATAGACATAGTAAGCTATGAAGCCTCCAGCCAAAAAGCCCATCATAAAAAGTGCAAACTTATAAAGCGCTATGAAAAGTGCCGTTACAAGAAATGCTATTATCAGTACAATTATGATATGTATCGTTTTTGAATCTGAAGCGGCCACATGAAAATTTGTCATTATGAAATTCATCCATACATATTGGCCGGCATAAGCACCGGCTATAAGTCCTATTATGGCCATTGAAATTCTTAAAATGTAATAACCAAAAAAGGTCAGCACTATTCCAACGATCAAAGCAATTGGCCAGTAAGTAACCATAAGAGTTGAAAAAGAACCCAAATTCATCTTGTCACGCCCCCTTCATCAAAATTCTGTCTTACAAGCGCCATGACCGTAAAAACAGGATCGGTTCCATTTTTCACAGCGATCCCGGCACCCTGCAATTTTTCAATGAGATCATTCAAAGAATTGAGATCCCACAATTTCAAAACACTGCTTTTCTTTTTCCCTCCTAAAGAAAAACCAACAAGATCAGCGATCTGTGGCACGGGTATCATGAGATCCTTTGATGCACCTTTAACATCATCCCACGAATATTCGACCTTTCCAATAGAAATGAGCTGTCCAAGTAAAATTGCATTTTTCTCAAGGCCTCTTAAGACGATGAGTGGGTGAACATCCGATAAAATTTTCTTCAAAAGTTCCATAGAAGATGGCGATCTTTCAAAAAAAAGATGATAAAAATCAAAAAGGTGCGGTATAGAGTAACTTGTAACAATTGCTTTCACATCTTCCATATCAGGTTTTTTAGAAATTATAGATATTTTCTCTACTTCGTTTACGATTCTGTCAAGATTCATTCCAACGTTTTCGAGCACGAATTGTTTTTCTTCTTCACTTAATTCTATGCCCGAGTCCGAACAAACTTCGCTTATTTCATCGATCCATCCTTTAGTATCCCATTGTTTAGGACCTGACATATCCTGGATGGAACCGAAAGTTTTCAAGATCTCAACCTCACTTGATGTTATAACTAGATCGTGCTGGGTTTCTTTTGAATTTTTCAGAAGCCAGTTTCTTTCATCTTTGTTCCATTTATCGACCGATTTTGCAAGGATCAGAAATTTTCCAAAGATTGAATCTGAAAAAAGAGACGTGCTCATAGTTTCAATTTTCGAATCGGAATCCGGCTCGATCTTCAAAATCATTCCATCATAATTTTTGAGAAATTTTTTCAATTTCCAATCAGAATCGATCAAAAGGACGGTTATCATTTTATTTCTTCAAAACCCATCGATGCTGCTCCGTATATACCGGCATCATCGACAAGACTGCTAAGCACTATCTTATATGTTCCCCAGAAAGAAACCATTACATTCTCGTGCGTCTTTCTTTCTATGCCATCAAGGAGAAATTTTCCGGCTTTTGATACACCTCCACCTATCACTATTATCTGTGGATTGAATATGTGAACAAAGGATCCTATGGAAATACCAAGCGCATTTGTAACCTTTTCGAAAACCTTCATACCAAGAGCATCTCCAGCTTTCGCCGCATCAATGACTTCTTTTGCAGTGAAGTTTTTTATGATCGTATCAGGATATCTTTCTTTCCATTCTTTTGCGATCCTTGAAATGCCGGTTGCTGAAGCTATTGTTTCAAGACATCCATGATTTCCACATCCACAAAGATATCCATCCGGTTCAACGATAACATGTCCGAGTTCCGCTCCTATGCCCGTTGATCCTCTGAAAACTTTTCCATCGCATATTATTCCACCACCCACACCCGTACCAAGTGTTAGACCAAGTACATTGGTATATCCTTTTGCGACTCCAAACCATTTCTCTCCAACTGCGAAAGCATTTGCATCATTTTCAACGACAACTTTCTTGTGAAGATATTCAGATAATTCAGGGCCGAGCGGTACATTTATCCATCCTGGAAAGTTGGGTGAGAATCTTACAATTCCTTTTTCATGATCTATCGAACCGGGTGATCCTATCCCAACGATATCGACCTTCTCATCTTTCATTAAATCTTGTGAAGCAGCGGCCATCCTTTCAACAACAGATTTGAAACCTTCAAAGACATTTGTATCGATCGTTTTTCTCTTCAAGATTTTTCCATTTTCATCGACCAGTCCGAGGGCAATTTTCGTGCCACCAAGATCGATCCCGAGTACCTTCATCAAAATTCACCTCTTCATTTTATGTGCAAATTGTGGTAAAATCCTTTTGGACGTCATGCTAAGCGGGGAGTCAGCGGTTCCCTTAACCCGAAAGCCGCTCTACGCGGGGCTGAAAGCCTTTCCGAGGTTACTGGAGGTAAGGTAAGGGCTTTTTTCAAGGGCGTTGAAGACAGGGTCCTGTGCGACAAAAAACCACGAACCTGGTCAGGTTCGAAAGAAAGCAGCCATAAGTGGCAAATTCTGGGCGACACAGGGGAACCTTATCGGAGCCCGTTGATAAAGTACCGCCTTGTTTCGAGTTAATCGAAGAAGGTTGCATGACGTCTTTTTATTTTAATGAATACATCATCTCTAAGAATTTTTTTGCCAAAGACGGATCGAACATCTTTCCACTTTCTTCTTCTATCATTTTCAGTGTTTCTGTTTCATTCAAAGGCCTGCCGGCTATCTCGGATGAAACGGTATTCAGGGCTTCATCGTAAAAATCACACAATCCTATGATCCTTGCGTAGTAAGGTATCTTATCTCCCTTCAAATTATCAGGATAACCACGGCCATCCCATCTTTCGTGATGACTCCTGGCTACCGGAGCGGCATCCATCAAAACGCCTGTTGTTGCGAGAAAGATCGAACCAACCACCGTATGATCATGACCATTGTGAAGCCAGTTTCTCAATCTTGTAGGAGTGAAAAGCATGATCTGCTCCAACCCTATTTTACCGACATCATGAAGCATCGCATACTCGATAAGTTGATCAAGGTCTTCACCTTCAATTCCCAGATACCTGCCAAATTTCTGCGTGAGTTTTGCAACTCTTTCAGAATGGCTCATGCCATTTCTGTCTTCAACTTCCTGATTTATTATAAATGCTTCCAGCATCCTCATGAACATCAATCTAAATCTCGGACGGTAGACGAAAGATTTTTCAAATTCATGAGACAGTGAAAAAGCAACCGCAACGGCTAAAAATGGATCCTCACTTTCGATGCGAGAAATTTTTTTCATGTAATGAATTTCAAAGGATAGACCCGCTTTAACACACACCGGTTTTTCATTCTCAACATATCTATCAACGATCAGAATATCTGCTTCTGCCGGCGTAGAAACACGATCGATCTTTTCAAGAAAGTCTTGAGAGTATTTAACATTTTCACCTATATATACCCTTAAAGCGCTATTCATAACATCACCTCAGAAAAAGGTAAGCCGTACTGTTTATCATCCATGTAAGGGCCGGATCGAGTATGACGTTCACAACGCCAAGTAATATCAAAACAAAAAGGATTATTGTACCGTATATTTCATATTTTAACATCCAGTTCATGTATTTTCCCGGCAAAAGAGCCGTCAGGACTTTTGATCCATCAAGTGGTGGGATCGGAATGAGATTGAAGATAAAAAGCACGTAATTTATGAGTATAAAAAGAGATACCGTATCTGAAAAATAAGAAAGATATGGATTAGAGATGATGGTCGGCATATTGAAGATCGGTACGTACCTTGCATAGATAAAAAAATCCGTCTTCAAATATATGAACTCAGTGATGAAGCCAGCAACTAAATTTGTGAATGGACCTGCAAGAGAGACAATTATAGTATCCCTTCTTAGATGTTTTAATTTCCAAAAATTCACAGGTACAGGCTTTGCCCAGCCGAAATGAAAGAAAATGAGGAAGATCGTCCCTAAAGGATCGAGATGCTTTATTGGATTAAGAGTCAATCTTCCCGCCCTTTTTGCCGTATCATCGCCAAACATATAAGCAAAAAGTCCGTGGGAATATTCGTGTATCGTTAAAGCTATCAAAACAGCGGGTATCGCTTCGAGGGCCTCGAAAAGGAAAGCCCGTATGTTGTCAAGACTAAACATCTTTTTCCTCCATATATTCTGCAAGTCTTACAAGTACATCTTTAAAATCATCCGGAAGAGGTGCAACAAATCTCATACGTTCCTCAGTGATCGGATGGTATATCTCTAAAATAGCAGAATGAAGCATCTGCCTTTCACATTCGAATGGAACATACCCTTTCTTATTATATATTTTATCACCTAATACCGGATTTCCCATGTAACTCATGTGAACCCTTATTTGATGGGTGCGTCCGGTCATTATTCTAACGGCCATGAGTGTTGCAATTTTGAATTTTTTCAAAGATCTGTAAAGTGTTCTGGCTTCTTTTCCCCAGCTCAATACATCCATTCTTGTCCTGATCTGCGGATTTCTTGCTATCGGCGCAATTATTTCTCCATTTTTTTGTTCTGGAACTCCTTCAATGACGGCGAAATAAAGTTTGTACGTTCTTCTGGCTTTGAACTGTGCCGAAAGTATTCTTTGAGCATCTGGATTTTTTGCCACAACAATAACACCTGATGTATCTTTGTCAAGTCTATGAACGATATAAGGAAAATAATTGCCTTGTGAATGCCAGATCAACGCATTCACAAGGGTACCTGTTGTTTTTTTCAAAGTAGGATGTGTAACAAGGCCTGCTTGTTTGTTTACAACGACTATCGAATCATCTTCGTAAAGTATGTCAAGTGGAATATCTTCCGGAAGAATCTGTGGAACCTCGGAAGGAGGAAAAACGGCTTCAACCGTGTCCCCTATCTTAATTTTGTAAGCCGGTTTAACAATTTTTGAATTGACCGTGATCTTTCCAAGACGGATAAGATTTTGGACGACTGTTCTCGAAGTGTTAGATGGGGCAAATTCCATCATAGCTATATCTATTCTTTTTCCCGCTTCTCTGCTTGTTATTTTAAATTCTATCTGATCCAAGAGATTTACTCCTTTTCAAGAAGTAAAGTCCCAGTCCGATAGCTCCGGCTACAACACAGGAATCTGCAACATTAAAAACAGGCCACCACCCTATCTGTATGAAATCCACAACATACCCAAAAATGGGTCTGCTCACGGCATTGTTTGATATAGCTCCGCCTATGAGAAGCCCCACAGAAAGTCTAAAAAGCCAGCTTTTATCCTTCCAGATAAATGAAAAGATGATCAGAGCGGCTATTATTATCAGCGTCAGATATTCAACGAAAGTACTTCGAGAGGTAAAAAGGCTGAATCCAACACCCGTATTTCTGACGTATGTGAAATTGAGGACTCCTTTTATAATCGGAATCGATTCCCATAATTTCATGTGTGTACTTACGATGTATTTCACGATCTGATCAGAAATAACAACCGCTATAACCGTTAACCATTCGAGAAGCATGTCATATTTTCCTATAAAAGAAAGGTTCGGCTAACTGAAGACCTATCCTCTGGGCGTTGAAAATTCTCTCCGTACCTCCTATAAAAAGGAGACCACCACTTCTTAAAGAAGAAGCGAAATGCTCGTAAAGTTTGTCTTTCGTGTCAGATTCAAAGTATATCACAACATTCCTGCACAAAATTGCATAAAAATCTTTTTCAAAAGGATCCGAAAGCAGATTGTGTCTTTTGAAATTCACACGTGCTTTAAGCCTTTCGGAGACTTCCCACCTCTCTGCGTCGATCTGTTTGAAATATTTTGAAAGCAAATTTTGATTTACATTCACCAGCACTCTCGATTCATAGATTCCCTGCTTTGCAAAGTCAATTGCTTCAGCATCTATGTCAGTTGCAAGCACCGTGAAGTACAATGGAGCTTTTATCTCTTCGAGCAGAATTGCAGCAGAATAAGGTTCTTCCCCGGTTGCACATCCGGCACTCCATATCTTAGCCGTATTTGTTCTATCCATTTCATTGGTAAGATAAAATTTAAATCTCTCCCATCTATCCGGATTTCTGAGAAATTCTGAAACGTTTATCGTTACCCTGTCAAAAAACTCCTTCTCTTTGGAAGGATCTTGTGTAAGTACTTTTATATAGCTTTCATAATCATCGAATCCATATCTTTTCATCAAAAGATCAACACGCCTTTTCATTCTTTCAATCTTGTAGCCTGACATGTCGAAATTCAGACGTTTTCTTATCTCATCAGCAAATTTCATGAAAGATTTATCATCTAACAATTCAAAACCTCCACATAAGTCCAGACCATAAAATTGGATCTGGATTTTCATTCAAAGACGCATAAAGAAAGAAAGAAAGATTTTCGGATATATTTTTTTCGAAGTCAAAGTTCCCAGAAGATCCAAATAATGGCGAAAAACCACCCAAATAATAACCTGAAACAGAAAGATTTGCATTACCACCTAAGATAGTAAAAGGTATCTCTCCTTGAAAGCGAATCTCATTCTCAGTTATGCCTGTAA
The DNA here is from genome assembly GCA_031962125.1 of Mesoaciditogaceae bacterium. Taxonomy (GTDB): domain Bacteria; phylum Thermotogota; class Thermotogae; order Mesoaciditogales; family Mesoaciditogaceae; genus JAVRKU01. Next base: position 17,235 of record JAVRKU010000019.1, read on the forward strand.
GAATTGAAAGATTTTTATCATGATATGAAATAAGCCACAAATATTGCGAAAAATTTTGATGAATAACATTTGGGAAGATCATTATCGGGGACGAAAAACCCATCACAGAGGTTGAAAAGTTTCCATAATTGCCATTTAGCCCAAGCGTATAAGCGCCTTTAGAAGTTCCGCCTGTGAGGAAAAAATTATTGAAACCTGCCGTCATCAAAAAAGTGTTCGCGTACCAGAAGGCATCAAGATATGCCGGACCGCTAAATCTAGCAAAATAACTTCCTCTGTCAGCCGAAAATTCAAGTGTATTGCCTCCGGCACTTCCTTTCAATCTTAAAGTCCAGCCGGACGGTATTGTACTGATATTCCACACATCCCAGGGTGTGTAAAAATTTGTGGCATGAGTATCCGTTGCATTGTATTCAACCCTAAAAACGCCCCAGTTAAAATCAACATATTTGAAAAGTTCGGAAGCACCGGGTGTAAAAAGCAGCGTGTTGTTGGCAAAATACGTGTTGAACGTGAAATAAGATTCAACGTGGGCCACCCAGAAGTTAAGAGTCATTTCAACACCGGATGAAAGTGCAAATCCTTGTTGTGAGATGGAAGGGCCGGATAAGAAAGAGATCGTACTCAACGGTATGGCAAATGAAACTGTAAAGAGTAGAATCAAGATCGTTGAGAATGCGATTTCTTTTTTCATATCAGCATCCTTTCATCTCAAAAAATTCAGAAGGTTTAGAACAACCTCTCTCGGAACGTTCATAAGCTCTATTGGATAAGTTCCTTCGTGGTAATCCGTTCCAACAGTTATGATAAGACCGTGAATTCTCCCAACATCATGATAATATTTCGTCTGTGCACTGTTATGCTGCGAATGGTAAGCTTCAACACCATCGAGACCCCATCCGGCCATTTTTAGTATATCTGATTCATCGAGACCTGATTTTGCATTTTTGTACAATCCAGGATGTGCGAGAACGGCCCATCCTCCGGCTGCATGTATTCTCTCTATTGCTTCTTTTGGATCAAGACCTTTCGGCGCAACGTAAGCCTTTCCTTTGTCTCCTATGAGATCTGGTGTGAAAGCCTCTTTCACAGAATTTATATAACCTTTTGATATGAGTGCTTTTGCGACATTAGGTCTTCCAACAAATGGTCCGGGTGATTGATTCATGACATCATCGAAGGTTATGTTGTAACCAAGCAAATTAAGCTTTTGAACAGTTTCAACAACCTTTTCCGTTCTTTCTTTAAAACGCTCATCTAAAAAGTTTTTGAAAATTTTATCTCTATGATCGAAGCCATAACCAAGAATGTGGACCTCACCATTCTCATACATAGTAGATATTTCAACTCCGCTTATCAGTTTTAAGCCAATTTTCGAAGAATAATCGAGCGCTTCTTCAACTCCATTTATAGAATCATGATCTGTAAGAGATGCAACAGTAACTCCGGCGTTAAAAATTATCTCAAGTACATCTCTTACCGAGAATTCTCCATCGGAATTGTTGCTGTGAAAATGCAAATCGACTCTTTGAAACATTCTATCAGCCTATTCTTGCCATTATGTCTTCGAGTTCTTTGTCATCAATATCGAAATTCGCATAAACTTCCTGAACATCGTCAAGATCTTCAAGAAAACTTACAACCTGAAGCACACGTTCCGCATCTTTTCCACTGATATGTACTGTCATCTTTGGGACAAACGTTGGTTCATAAGAGTCAAGTTCGTATCCGGCATTTTTGAGTGCATCGGCAACTTTGTAAAGCGATTCAGGTGGAGTCATTACTGTGTATCCTTCGTCATCTTCCTTTATATCTTCTGCACCGGCATCTATGGCAGTCATCATAAATTCATCACCATTGGCAACTGCTGCCCTTGAAAGCGTTATGATGCCTTTTCTTTCAAACTGCCACGCTACGCTGCCGCCTTCTGCGAGACTGCCTCCGTATTTCGTGAGCAAATGTCTTATATCGGCTATCGTCCTGTTCTTGTTATCAGTCAGAGTGCTTATATACAGGGCAACACCTGCCGGAGCATATCCTTCATACATAACTTCTTCGTAATTGATACCTTCCAGTTCTCCAGTTCCTCTTTTTATGGCTCTCTCGACCGTATCCTTTGGCATATTTATCTCTCTCGCCCTTTCGATGGCCGTTCTAAGTCTTGGATTGGAATCCGGATCGCTGTCTCCGGAACGTGCGGCAACTGTCAATTCTCTTATAGCCTTTGTGAATTCAGCGGATCTTTTGCTATCCTGTGCTTCTTTCCTGTGTTTTATATTGGCCCACTTATTGTGTCCAGACATAAGTAAATCCCTCCTGAATTTTCAATTTCTCAGAATATTTTACCATATCTAAGGCAAATATACTAAATCATGTATAAAATAGATATGGGGAAGAGCTTGAAACAACTTTAAAATCGAATGTCAGTATACTTATTGGCGAAGGCATATTGTCTCGCAGGAAGTCTCCGCAGCATAACGAAAACCAGATTCCGCGAGGTAACTGCCAAAGCCCAATGATCAGAAATTTAAAGCAGGTTTAGTATATCACAAAAAATTTCTGATATGATCATCCTAACGCAACACCAACCTGTTTGATTTCATATTTTCTGCTTCCAAGACCGATCTTTTCAGCATGTTCAAGCTGGGCTTTCCATGAAACGTCCGGATGAGCTTCTTGAAAAGGATCTTTTCCGACTGCTTTTATCACAAGATCCACACATGCTTGATCGAGCGCAACGGGATCCGTACTTGCGGCGATACCTATATCAGGTGCAACGGCAGGACGATTTATCGACCAGCAATCACAATCTGGAGAAACGTTCGTTATGAAGGATACAAAAAGTCCTTTCTTCCCCTTCAAAACAGCTTTCGAATATTCTGCGATCTTCATGCTTAAAAGTTCTGATGAAGCATTCCATTGCGGAACCATCGCACCATAATTACACATTGCGACACACTGACCGCACCCTATACATGTATCATAATCTATCACGGCATGGGCTGCAACCTTTACATCGCCTGATTTATCACTTATAACTTTAACGGCGCCCGTCGGACAGTATCTCTCGCACATGCCACAGGCAACACAATTATCAACCATTACGACAGGCTTTGAAGTTGAGTGCTGCTCTAATTTTCCGGCCCTTGATGCCGAACCCATACCAAGATTTTTAAGAGTCCCACCAAAACCGGTTTGTTCATGTCCTTTGAAGTGCGTTATAGCTATGACAACATCTGCAATGGCTATCGCCGATCCTATTTTTGCACTTTTCACGTAATCACCGTCTATGGGTACGGCTACTTCATCACTTCCACGCAGACCGTCCGCTATTATCACAGGTGCGCCTATTACTTCCTGAGAAAACCCATTTACGGTTGCCGTCCATATATGATCCACTGCATTCGTTCTACTTCCCTTGTAAAGTGTGTTGGCATCTGTTACGAATGGTTTCCCACCGAGTTCTTTTATTCTCCCCGTGAGTACATGAAGATATGTTGGTCTTACGTAAGCCATATTTCCATATTCACCAAAGTGAATTTTTATAGCCACCATGTCATCTCTTTTTACAACTTCAGAAATACCGGTCCTATCGATGAGAATTTTTAGCTTCTGCAACAATCCCATGCCGGGAGTGGTTGACATATCTGTAAAATAAACAACAGACATATTTTAGACCTCCTTATAAGTTTTTTGATTAAAAAGATGGAGCGCATTTTGATATATTTCTTTTATTGGTAATCCATGCTCATTTGCTATTGTTTTACAATCATCGTATTCCGGTGCAACATTTGAGATCTTGCCATTTATCATACCTACTTTAATGCGAACTCTTCCCCACTCCGTTTCAACTTCATCAACTTTTCTGTCAAGCGTTTTTCTTGATGTGCTGAAAATTCTGAGGCCGAGTGTCGTCGTTTCTTTTAAAAGTATGTCTTCAATCTTCTCAAGGTCTTTTTCTTCAATTATAACAGTTATTTTAACCGCAGGCCTGTTCTTTTTCATCTGGATAGGAGTGAAATAGACATCAAGAGCGCCTGCCAGGAAAAGTCTGTCCATAACGTGGTCGTAAAATTGTGGATTCATATCATCTATATTCGTTTCAACAACCTTTATCTCTTCAAATTTCTCTTTAAAAATTCCTGTACTTATTCTTAGAAGATTCGGGATCTCTATTTCATATGTGCCTGCACCGTATCCAACATTTTGAACATTCATGATCGGCCTTGGGCCGAACTTAGCAGCGAGTGTTGTAATTATTGCAGCCCCTGTTGGAGTTGTGAGTTCTTTTTCCGTTTCAGTCGAATATATAGGGACATTTTTCAAGAGCTCGGCCGTTGCCGGTGCCGGAACCGGTAATTTTCCATGTGCAGCCATCACATAACCTTTACCGGTATTTATGGGAGATGCATATATCCTGCTTATACCCAGCATATCCATACCTATAACCGATCCCACTATATCGACAATGGCGTCAACCGCTCCAACCTCATGAAAGTGTATTTTATCTATATCAGTTCTATGAACTTTCGCTTCAGCTTTTGCAAGATTCAAAAAGATAGCCTTGCTCTTTGATTTGATCTCATCATTGAGAGTACTCCTATCTATTATTTTGTATATATCATTTAAATTTCTTCCGTGGTGTTCATGTTCGTGATGCTCATGATCTTCTTCATGCTCGTGATCGAGCTTCACATCAACATAGGTTCCACCTATTGATAAACGTGATACTTTGGTGATTTTTATATCATATTCATCACTCAAACCAAGTTTTGCGAGCTCGTTTTTAAATTTTTCCACATCAAGGCCGGCATCAACAAGTGCACCGAGCACCATGTTCCCGCTTATACCGGAAAACATCTCAAAATATGCATCCATTTTTATCACTCCTCATCTATTTTATTTATCAAATTAGCAAGGTAAGCCGCACCGAATCCGTTGTCTATATTAACAACGCCAATTCCGCCGGAGCAGCTGTTTAGCATCGTTAAAAGAGCTGCTAATCCGTTAAAACTCGCACCGTACCCTACGCTTGTCGGAACAGCTATTACCGGCTTTTTTACGAGTCCTGCCACAACAGATGGAAGCGCTCCGTCCATACCAGCCACAACGATTATAACCCTTGCGCTATCAAGTAGATCGACATTGTAAAGAATTCTGTGTATACCGGCAATTCCGACGTCAAAAAGTGTTGAGACTTTATTTCCCATTATTCGTGCACTTTCAACAGCCTCTTCGACAACCGGCATATCGGAAGTACCGGCACTTATCACGAGTATAGATCCCTTCTTTTTAAGTGGAGATTGTTCAATTGTTATAGTCCTTGCCAGATCGTTATATTTCGCATCTGGAAAGATCTCCTTTATGCGATCGTAAGTCATATTATTCGCTCTAGTGGCTAAGACATTGTTGCTGTTAACTGCCAATCTTTTGAAAATCTCGACCGTCTGATCGGCTGTCTTGCCCTCACAAAAGATGACCTCCGGAAATCCCCTTCTATTTTCCCGATCTACATCTACCCTTGCAAAATCGAGATTTTCATATCCCGGATCAAGTATCATTTCGATGGCCTTATCAATTTCAATCTTCCCGTCTTTTACCGATATCATAATTTCCTTCAAATTTTTACCTATCATCTTTCTTGTTCACCTCATTTAAACTGCCGCTTCTGTATCCTTCAAGATCAAGGGCTACATAGTTAAATCCAAGGACTTTGATCTTTTTAACTACTTCTTCTCTTCTATTCATAATTTTATCCATTTCCTGAGGAAGAATTTCTATTCTTAACGTATGATCATCGTGATATCTGGCCCTGTGAACTTTTAGATTAAGTGAAGCAAGGAAAGACTCTACTCCACTTATTTTAACAAGCCTTTCTGAATTTATCTGAATTCCGTATGGAAAGCGTGTCGCCAGACATGTTTCGGGAGATTTATTCCACGTTGGAAGATTAAGATTCTTCGAAAGTACCCTTATCTCAGCCTTTGTAAGTTCAGCGTCTTTCAACGGACTTGATATGCCGATCTCTTTAAGTGCCCTGATACCGGGTCTGTAATCGCCTGATACATCATCATAATTAGTACCATCAAGAACGAAATAAATTTCTTTAGATTTGGCGATTTCTTTGAGAGTTCTGAAAAGTGCAAATTTGCAGTAGTAACATCTAAGTTCATCATTTTTTATGAATTTTTCATTCTTCAATTCTTCTGTTTCAATGATCGTGTACCTCACATCTAAAGATTCTGCAAGCGAGATGGCACTTTTAAGTTCATCTTCAAACCTGATACCGGATCGACCGATCACGGCTAAAAGATTATCAAAACCGAGTACATCTCTTGAAACCTTCAAAAGAAATGTACTGTCGACTCCTCCGGAAAAAGCTACCATTACCCTCTTCATTTCACTTATTCGCTCTTTAAGAAGGTTAAATTTTTCTTGAATATTCAATTTAATCACTACTTTCTTTATCCAGATTCATCTAATTATACCAGTAAATTAAGAAGATGCAATTTCAATATAAAGACTCAGACTACGGGCATTCTTATCGTTTTTTCTATCTTTGAAAATCCCCAGGCTATAAGCATTACAGCTATGGGCACTATATCGGCCCATCCTCATTTCTCTACTCATTTCGGTGCTCAATAACTTCAGCAATTGCTTTCGGCCCATCATCTTGTTTACCTACGCTTAAGATATCTGCTTACACAAATACCACCAAGGCTAACTACGAAACTGCTGGTTAGGTTATTTCGATGGGACTTCTACCCATTAGAGTTGACACAATTTCTCAGCCGCACACCCAATCCAAGGAGGCATCTTCATTAAAATTTTACCAGAAATTCAATCTCTAACGCAAATGCTCTTTTCTTATCCTTTTGCGAAGATTCGAAATTTAAAAAAGGTTTAGTATATACTATATACACCGTTATCATTGCAGATGAGTTTATCACCAGCCTTTATCTCTTACATATGAGACAGTGTCAGCTTTTTCATATCGAAGCCCTCCCTTTTACAAATTTATAAAATTAAAAACTAATGTTAACTTAAAAACAAGTTGACAATATAAGAAGAAAACATGCGATCCATTGAGAGAAACTTAGATTATTGAAAATAATAGCCTATAAATGGCGTAAATCGTCTTTTTTTGGCAGAAATACGGTTTGCATTTTCATTTGAAATGATTTATTCTTTTAAAGAAAGAAATAATTGAGGCGGGGACATGAAGATAAATTCTAAGAGTATGAAGCAAATGAACATTCGTATGATAATGAAACATCTCGTTGAAAAAGGACCTACGACGAGAGTAGATCTTTCGAAATTCACAAAACTAACTCCAAGTACAATTACAAGGATGATATCAGATCTTTCTGAGAGCGGACTGGTTGAAGAGTCAGGTCAATCTAAAAAATCTCATATAGGAAGGAAAGCAATAAATCTTTCTATCACAAAAAAAATTTCAAGTATCGTTTTTAACGTTGATGTCGAACGGACGACAGTTGCGATTGGATATCTTGATAAGTCTATAAAAGAAATAGAAAGTTTTCAAACCGGAAGTATCCAGAATTTCATATCTAAAGTTGAAAATAAAATTGAAAAAATAGAAAATAATTATCCGCTTGATCTGAATATCACATCTGTCATTTTTGCTTTTCCTGGCATAGTAGATGTTGATAATACGACGATAGTGTACGCCCCAAATTTGAACTGGAGAGGTGTTAAACTCTGCGAGATGATCAAGTATCCTTATAGGATAATTGCAGATAATGAAGCAAATCTCTCGATACTTGCTGAAAGTGTGTTTTCAGAAGATGTAAGAGAATCTAACAATGCATTTTTTCTTTACATAAGCCAGGGTATAGGCGGGGGAGCGATGATAAATCATCAGATATTGAGGGGAAAGGGTTTTGCCGGAGCAGAAATAGGGCATACGGTTGTTGAGGCAAGATCCGAAATAAAATGCCATTGCGGTAATTATGGGTGTCTTGAACGATATGCATCTTTGATACTTCCCGTTGTCGAATATGAAAAAAATGGAAGAAAATTAATTGGAAAGACGTACACAGAAAAGTTTTCATCTCTTGTAACTCTTTATGCAAACGGAGATATTCTCGCAAAAACGTCCCTCGAAGAATTTCTTCATTACATTTCAATAGGCCTTATAAATATCGTTAATACCTTCAATCCGGAGGTAATAGTTATAGGCGGTGGATTCAACGAAATATGGAAATATTTTGGAAAAGAATTGTATAAGAGAGTTTCTGAACGTGCAATGCCAGGAGTTTTGAACGGTGTGATCTTCAGGGATACAATCTTCGATAAAGTAGAAGCTCCGGTAGCCGGAGGTAATGTGTTGGCAATAGAGAATATAATAAACAATTTAAATATCTAACCTGATCGATGTCAGGTTAAAATCAAAAGAAAGGGTGAGGAGTGGATGAAAAGTTTTAAAGTGCTTTTGTTGGTAGGTCTCCTTATTGGAGTACTAGGAATTATGTCGATCGCTTCAAGTTTTTCCATCTATGATTGGTGGACTGCAGGTGGAGAAGCACAGGCAATATCAACTGTTTTGAACATGTATCATCAGGCATATCCGGATGTCACAATAGTTCAGAATCCAGTTGCCGGTGGAGCAGGCGTTAACATGCAGGCAGTCATAAAATCTTTGATCTTTGCAGG
>JAVRKU010000020.1:0-23791 GCA_031962125.1 Mesoaciditogaceae bacterium
TCGTGTATATTCCAGAAGGTCCGTAGAATGCAACGTTGTAATTTTGCGTTCCATACACAAAACCGTACGCATTTGCTCCATAAGTTTGAACTGCGGAAACTGGTTCAATGAGATTGTAACCAAAACTCATCGAATTAGTTCCATTTTGTGCATTGCTGTATGCAGTCGTTGTTGAATATCCCGTGAACGGAGAATTGACCTTGGAAGGAATGCCGAGTTGAATTCCAGTTACAGGCTGTAAAGAATTAACACTAACTGTAACCTGAGCGGGAACTCCTTCGTATGTGCCAGTTGAACTAAGCGTCACAACTGGAGCAGCAGTCACAGGAGCAACATCATAACGCAGGAAAGCGATAGATGTGTTGTTGACGTTTATGCTGAACGTTACATATGCATCATTTGGAGCAACCTGTGGATCAAACAAATACGCAAGCAATTTCACAGGAACGATATTTTGTGGAGTCGTATAACTTCCAGACAAAACTGTTCCAGGACCCTGTATTGATGTCGTGAGCATTTTGCTTGTGAAGTATTGCTGTGTCAGATTGTATGAATTGATAAGCTGAGATCCGGCCTGAATGTATCCGTAGAGATCGAGATTGGATCCTGCAGCTATCGTTATCCAGTCGTTTGTGTTGACAACGTGTCCAGCCTTGTCTATCAAGAAGACATAAGGTGTGTTGGCAGGATTAGCTGCCTGAACGCCAAGCACAGTTGCAACGGCTGTATTTACCGTGTAACCCCACGGATCTTTGAATGTCAATGTTAAGGTATTCCAGGCATTTGGGTTAAGTTTGGTATTAGATATCGCACTCTTTGATGTATAGGTTGCAGGAGCAGCACCGTTTATCGAAAGGTAAGCATTAACTCCCTGTGTGGTTGTGAATGCGAATGATGCTGGTGTTGATGTTGCCATAACAAGCCTTGTTGGAGTACTAAGTACAGTAACAGAAGGCATAACGTATGGCACGTTTATAACGACAGAGTTCGATCCAGTAACTGTCGATGCACCTATTGTGACCGTTGCATTGACATAGAGAGTATACGTACCTGTCGCCGTAGGTGTAAACGTGAAGGTGTACGGATTGGAACTGCTAGGTTGGAATGTCTGTCCGTTAACACTCGCACTAACTGCAAGTTGACCAACACCATTTGGATTGGTAACAGTTGCTGCGAATGTGATCTGTTGCTGAGCAACATAATATTTTCCTTCATAGTTAGGTGCAACGTTTATAAGGCTAACAACAGGCGCCTTGTACTTTGACACCGTCGATGGAGCAGTCTGCGCTGAAACTACGCTAAACTTCTGAGAAGCATTGCCCGGATTCTTTGCAGAGCTTTGAGCTTCCACCTGAACATAGTAATTTCCCACCGGCAAACTTTTGAACGTGTAAGAGAACGTTCCAGAAGTCTGTCCGAATGCTCCTTGAGCGTTCACCGTCGCGTAAGGTTGATTATTCTGCGACAGAGAGACGACTACGGATTGAATCGGGCTATGAGCCGACACCGTAGCTGTGACTGTAACATTGGTAGCATTGCTTAAAGTTGGCACCGTAAATGATTGATTTGCCGTCGGAGAAGTTATTGTCACCAAAGGCGGATAAACATCAGGCTGAGGTAAAAGGAAACAACCTGAAAGTACAACCATGAGCAGTGCTACAGAGACGATAAGACCTAAAATCTTTTTACTCATTCATTCTCCTGCTCACCATTATAGGTTGCAGGAAAACACCTCCCTTCGAGATGTAAAATTTGATTTTTGATTAAAAAAAAATACTCCATACTAAACCCCCTTCTTCAGGAGATAAAAACTCTTTCAAGAAATTATATACTCAAAAGCTTTAATTGTCAACGATTTTTTGAGTAAATTTATCGTAACTGGTGCCGAGGGCGGGACTTGAACCCGCACGGGTTACGCACCCACAAGAACCTGAATCTTGCGTGTCTGCCAATTCCACCACCTCGGCTTTACTTGTTAAATTGATTATAACACACAAAAGTTTGAAAATTGAATGGTTTCGGAAAAAGATTATAACAAAAAAAGTTTGAAAATACAAGTGAAGAGAAAAAGAGTATACAAAACATTGCGTGATGAAATGTAAGATAAATTACCTTCCGAAATATCTATCAAGTCTTGAGAAGTCAAGCGAGTATACAAGCGGTCTGCCGTGGGGGCATGACCATACTTCGAGCCTGTCAAGATCTAAAAGCAACTGATCTATCTCTTCTTTTGATACATGTTCGTTGGTCTTAACGGCCATCTTGCAGGCTACATCCGCAAAAAATTCTTCTTTTGGATCCTGTGCAAATGAAAGCCTGAATGATTCTACCGTCGAGATAAAAAGCTCTTTCCAGTCGTCTATGTTTTTAAGCGATGGAACCGATATAAGTTTATCATTTTCAAATTTGAACCCGAAATTTTCTATTTCACTTTTATGTTCTTCAAGCACCTCTTTTTGAACTTCATTGAGTTCTATCTCTACAGGAGAGACAAGATTTTGAGATGAAAGTTTCTGCAATTTCAGTCTATCGAAAAGAATTTTCTCATGAACTGCGTGAATGTCTATTAAATAAAGAGCTGTGCTTCCCTCACAGGCAAGATACCTACCTTTGAGTATACCGATGATCTTTGTTTTTGAGAGGTCCTCTCTTTCATCTGTTCTTTCTATTTTTTGTACGGTGTTGAAATCGAAATTTGAAAAGACTGATTCGTTAAACTGGCTATGCTCAGGATATGTCTGACCTACGGATTGATCCGGCGTATACTCATGCTTTGCCGGTTCGGATCTTTCTGATTGTTTTTCATCAACAGGTATTTTAAAAACCGAAGGAGATGCAAGCGCTCTTTTGATTGTACCGGCTACCATGCCGAAAATTTTGGATTGATCGCTGAATCTGACCTCTAATTTTTGAGGATGAACATTTACATCCACAATTTGAGGTGGAACATCCACGAAGAGAACGGCCACAGGGAATTCTCCTTTTTTAAGATGCTCCGCATATCCTGTTTCTATAGCTTTCATCAAAAGCGGGCTTTTGACATACCTTCCGTTTACGAAGATGACCTCATTCAATCTGTTCTGTCTTCCAACATCAGGACTTCCTATGTACCCACTCACCCTGACACCGCCAATTTGATCGTCAAAAGAGATCAGGCGTTCTTCACTGAAGATAATTTTTATTCTATTTTCCAGCTTTGTCCCTTCATTTATTCTGTAAATGCTTTGACCCTCGCGAGTATATTCTATTGAGATGTTGTTAGATAAGATGAATTTTTCGACGATCTCGGTTACCATCCTTGATTCGACGGAGTTAGAGCTCAAAAATTTTCTTCTTGCCGGCACGTTGAAGAAGAGATCGGAAACCGTTACTTTAGTGCCTCTTGATTTTGCAATTGGGTACGTATCGCCTATTATTCCGCCTATGACCTCTATTTCTGAGCCCGTACCCGCTTCAGTATTGGAACTTTCTATTTTCATCTTCGAGATAACTCCTATGGAAGCTAATGCCTCGCCACGAAAACCAAAGGTAGATAAGCTGAAGATATCATCGAAATTCTCTATTTTTGAAGTGGCGTGCGGCAAAACGGCCATTTTCAGATCCTCCGCACCCATCCCGGATCCGTTATCGTCTATGACGATCGTCGATTTTCCGCCGTTTTCAATCGAGATCTTTATCTTAGATGCTTTTGCGTCGATCGCATTTTCTACGAGTTCTTTTACTATGGACGATGGATGATCGATAACCTCACCGGCAGCTATTCTTCTGATTATGTCATCCGGAAGTTTGCGGATCATCTTCTTACCTCCATAGCCTTGAAGAGAATTATAGCAGCACTTGCTGAAACATTCAGGGAATCCATTTTCCGTGCCATAGGTATTGACACTTTTCCATCGCATTTTTCTAAAACAAGCCTTCTTATGCCCTTTCCCTCGTTGCCAAATACGAAGGCTAACGGCCCTTTGAAATCCATATTAATATAAGGTGTACCATCCATCGTTGCGGCATACACCCATATATTTCTTTTTTTCAATTCATCTATTGTCCTTGCGAGGTTTGTTTCTATTGATACAGGCATACGAAAGGCATATCCGGCCGATGCTTTTAAAACTGAAGGCGTAACAGTAACGCTTCCGTGATCCGGAAGAATTATGAGATCGACTCCAGCGCCATAGGCACTTCTTATTATGGCTCCAAAATTTTGCGGATCCTGTATCTGATCGAGTACGATGATGAACGGATCGTGATCGAGTCCATCAAGAATTTTAAAAGCGTCCGAATAAACAAAATCTTTTATCTTCGCCGCCACTCCCTGATGATCTTTAGAATGTGTTATCTCATCAAGCTGATGATCTTCAACGAATTCAAGAACGATATCATGCTTTTCGATATTTTTTTGAAGATCTTTCATTTCATTAGATAGATTTTTCGAATCGGTAAAGAAAGCCCTGGATATGTATATGTGACTTTTTAAGGCTTCATCGATGACATTCCGCCCGTAAATTATCAAGTGATCACCTCTTATCAATTGTACCATAGCAAGCAGAGAATGAGATTGTACCCCCGATCAGGTCAAGGAATTTTAAAATCCTGCATAGAAGAATTATCCGGAGGCGATATATGTGTTTAATGGTGTCGATCTGATTCAGAGTGCTATGGGTGTTTCTTCCGTTACGGCAAATGTTATAGCAAATAATGTTGCCAATGCTGATACGCCGAATTTCAAGGCGAGTTATGTCATTCAAAGGGTTGAAGAGAATCCCAAAAAAGTTGTTCCCGATATAGTAACTGACAATTCAACTTCTATAAGCAATGATGGTAACAATGTCGATGTTAACCAGCAAATGGCGTTGCTTGCTCAAAACACTATACGATACCAAACGCTTGCATTGTTGGCATCGATGAGCTTTAAAAGATACGCAGATGTCTTAAGGAGTTCATGATAAATATGTCTCTTTTCACAGCGATGAATATTTCTTCTTCCGGAATGACTGCCCAGCAGTTTCGTGTTGATATAATATCCAACAACATCGCAAATGCCAACACAACCCAAACACCCGAAGGAGGGCCTTACAGAAGAGAGATTCCGATCTTTGCAGAAAGGTTCAAAAGTGCTATGGGAGGCTCAAGCCCATACGGAGTTGAAGTTGTAAAGATCGCACAGGATAAGGCACCATTTCAGGAAATTTACGATCCATCAAATCCAAATGCAAATAAAAATGGATATGTAGAGATGCCGAATGTTAATGTTTTGAGAGAAATGGTCGATATGATAGATGCACAGAGAACGTACGAAGCGAACGCCACGGTCATAAGTGATGTTAAAACGATGGCAAGTGCGGCGCTTCAGATAGGGAAGTGATAATATGGTGAATCCTATAAATCCTATAACTCCGATTTCGACCGGTACCGCTCCCTCTTTAAATTCAAATCAGGGAGGACCGGATTTCAAAAAGATTCTTGAAAATGCGATAGACAAGGTTAATTCGACAGTTCAAAACGCAGAGCAAATGTCTCAAGATTTTGCTACTGGTAAAACTTCTGACATTCAGGGAGTTCTCATAGCGGCTGAAAAGGCCGATATAATGCTCCAGCTAACAGACGAGGTGAGAAACAAGATCGTCTCGGCTTATCAGGATATAATGAGAATGCAGATATGAAATGGTACGGTATGATTTTGGTGAACATCAATCTTTGAATTGATTCACAAAATTAAGTTGAAGATTTGTTATGTGGCTTTTCACCTCTTTTAGCGTTTCTTCATCGTAGCTTTCATTCATACCTTCAAGCATTTTTGAAAGTATGTTTATGAGCATGGTCGCATCTGCTTTTGATTTGTGAATCTGATTATCCGTATCTTTTATGAGTCCGAGCGAGATCCATGCCTTTTCTTCTATAAGACCGAAGGCGAAGGACACAAGATCCTTCGCCGAAATGTACGTCTGTGGCGTCTTTTCTGATACCTCTTTTTTCTCTTTGTTTTCCTGATTTTCAGTCATCATTTCACCCCTGCATTAGCTTTCACAACTTCGATGATGCCATCTTCTTCATCTATTGTTATTTTGTCACCTTCGGAAATTTGATTTGCGATCAACATATCTGCTATTTTATCCTCCACATCGAATTCTATAACTCTTCTCAGAGGTCTTGCGCCAAGCGCAGGATCATATCCTCTTTTCGCAAGCACAGCCTTAGCATTTGGTGTGATCTTTATTTCTATGCCTTTATTTTCAAGATTTTTTTGAAGCTTTGATATGAGTCGCTCCACTATTGCCTCCATCTGAGATTCATCAAGAGTTTTGAAGGCTATCAATGCGTCTATTCTGTTCAAAAACTCTGGCTTGAAATATTTTTTAAGTTCCTGCGTCATCCGTTCATCTAAATATTCTGTCTTACCGCTTTCGACACTTTCTAATATGTAATCGGATCCTATGTTAGATGTCATTATTATTATGGTATTTCTAAAGTCAACGGTATTACCTTTTCCATCTGTAAGCCGGCCATCATCAAGTACCTGCAAAAGTGCGTTGAAGATCTCGGGATGCGCTTTTTCTATTTCATCAAGAAGCACAACACTGTAAGGGCGCCGCCTTATGGCTTCTGTGAGCTGACCTCCCTCTTCGTAGCCGACATAGCCAGGAGGTGCACCTATGAGTCTTGAGACTGTATGCTTTTCTGAATATTCTGACATGTCTATGCGGATCATAGAACTTTCGCTGTTGAACAAAACTTCTGCAAGTGCTTTTGCGGTTTCAGTTTTTCCAACACCAGTCGGTCCAACAAAGATAAAGGATCCCATCGGCCTGTTAGGATCTTTAAGTCCGGCCCTTGCCCTTCTTATTGTTGATGAAATTATTCTCACGGCTTCTTCCTGATCCACAATTCTTTTGTGAATTAGAGATTCAAGATTTTTGAGTTTGTTTCTTTCGTCTTCCATAAGTTTTGTAACAGGTATCCCTGTCCACCTTTCTATGATGTTCGCTATGACATCAACGTTGACAACTTTCGGTATGCTCTCTTGATGTTTCTTCCAATCCTTTTCAATTTGATCGTAATCATTTCTCAGTTTCTCAAGTTCTGTCTTTTTGATTGCAGCCTTCTGGTAATCCCCGGAAAGTGCGGCCTCATTTATTTCATCTTCGAGCTTTGAGACTTTTTCGTGCATTTCAATTATTTCAGACGGAATAAATGAGTTCTCAAATTTCACTCTTGAGGCAGCCTCGTCGATCAGATCTATGGCTTTGTCTGGTAAAAATCTGTCCGTTATATATCTCGTTGACAATCTAACAGCGGCCTCTATCGCTTCATTTTCTATTTTAACTCCATGGTGCCCTTCGTATGAAGGCTTCAGGCCCATGAGTATTTTTATTGTTTCTTCTTCTGTGGGTTCTTTTACATCTATCGTCTGAAATCTTCTTGCTAGAGCTTTATCCTTTTCTATATATTTTCTGTAATCTTCAACTGTTGTTGCTCCTATACACCTTAACTCTCCCCTTGCAAGGGCAGGTTTTAACATGTTGGATGCATCCAAACTTCCGCCTTCAACGCTTCCGGCCCCCACGACGGTGTGAAGTTCATCTATGAAAAGTATGAAGCTTCCATTCGAACCTTTAACAGCGTCTATCAAGGCTTTAAGCCTTTCTTCAAATTCACCGCGAAATTTCGTTCCGGCGATAAGTCTTCCCATATCAAGAGAAAGAATTTTCTTGTTGAGCATGTAATCTGGAACCTTTCCCGATACAACGAGTTGTGCAAGTCCCTCGACTATTGCGGTCTTTCCAACGCCAGGATCACCTATGAGAACAGGGTTATTTTTTCTCTTCCTTCCAAGTATCTCTATCATCCTCTCTATCTCTTCCTGACGTCCTATGACAGGGTCGAGTTTGCCATCTTTTGCCTGCTGGATGAGATCGGTTGTGAATTTCGCAAGAGCATCTAAGTTTTCACTCTCTTTAGACTGCCCTCCTTTTCTCACACTGAGTATGGCATTGTAAATTTTTTCATCATTTATTCCGAACCTTATGAGAACTCTTGCGGCCATTGAATCTGAAGTCTTTATCATGCCAAGCAGGAGATGCTCTGTGCCTATTTTTTCATCTCCCATGCGATTGGCTTCATTTTTAGCACTTTCAAGTACATGCCTTGCATCCGGCGTTATGTACATCTGCTTTAGTTCACCAGATGAACCTGTGGTGTCACCACCGTACTCTCTAACGAGCTCTTCACATCTATTTTTTAATTTTTGAATATTCACTTTCAGGCTTTTTAGTGCATCAACTGCTGCATTCTCTTCATCTTCTATGAGCGCTAACAGTATATGTTCCGATCTCAACTGATCCTGTCCGTATCTGGACAGAAGATCCTGCGTTACCATCATTATATTTGCGGCCTTTTCTGTGTATTCATCAAGATTAAACATATAACACCTCCAAAAAGAAAGGGGCTCATCGCCCCTTTCAATCACTTTATTTCTATCTTGCTGCTTGCAACCCTTGCTTCAGGGCTCTTTGGAATGGATATTGTCAGAACTCCGTTTTCATATTTAGCGTTTATATTTTTGTCATCTGCATCGGAAGGAAGTGTGAACGAACGTTCGAATGTTCCGTAATTTCGTTCGATCATTTTGTATCCCTTTTTCTCTTCCTTCTTTTCACTCTTCTTCTCACCTTTTATGGTGAGAATGCTGTTTTTGACTTCGACCGTTATTTCATCTTTTTTCATGCCGGGAATCTCAGCCTCGAACTCGTAGCTTTTATCCGTTTCAGAGATATCAACGGCTGGAACAAACTCTTCGACTTTTGCCAAATTCAAAGGCCATATTCTGGGAAATTCTTCGAAAAATCTGTCAAAAGTCCTCTGCAACTCCTCGAAAGGTTTGTAAAAATCCAGTTCATCCTTTCTCTTTTCAATTGCCATACAAATCACCTCCGTACTCATTTCATCTATTTCAATTTCATTTTCCCTGATATTCGGCATTAGCAGTTTCATCAGCACTGCCCGACGTTTCACCGCTGTTATCTGCTCCGCTGCCATTGTTAGGATCGGATTGTGATGAGGCCGCTTGCTGATACAGATGCTGACCGATCTCTTGAGATTTTTTCTGAAGATCGTCCATGAGCACCTTCATCCTCGTGTAATCTTCTTTTGCTATCGCATTTTTAAGATCTTTGACAAGGTTCTCCATCTCACCGCGCAGATTAGCCTCTATCTTCGATCCTTGTTCCTGAAGAAGTTTGTCCATCTGGTATACAAGAGAATCAGCCTGGTTTTTCATCTCAACCTGTTGTTTGCGTTTTTTGTCGTCTTCTTCGTACTTTTTCGCATCTTCAACCATTTTCTTTATCTCATCTTCAGAAAGATTCGAACTTCCACTTATGACTATCGACTGCTCTCTGCCGGTTGCTTTATCTTTAGCAGAAACATGAACTATACCTTCAGAATCTATGTCAAATGTAACCTCTATCTGTGGGATGCCTCTCGGAGCCGGAGGAATGCCTGTCAGGTTAAACCTTCCAAGCGATTTGTTATCGCCGGCTATTTCACGCTCGCCTTGAAGAACATTTATCTCCACCTCTGTCTGCCCATCATCTGCAGTCGTGAAAATTTCTGACTTTTTCGTCGGGATTGTCGTGTTTCTCGGTATTATCCTGTGCATAAGGCTGCCTTTAATCTCGACTCCAAGTGAAAGTGGTGTAACATCCACAAGGACAACTTCTTTTTTTGTTTCTCCCGCAAGTATAGAAGCCTCTACCGCCGCACCAACTGCAACAGCTTCATCCGGATTGACAGCCTTGGACGGTTCTTTATGGAATATGTCCTTCAGAAAATCATGAACGATTGGCATCCTTGTAGGTCCACCGACAAGCAAAATCTCGCCTATATCTTCCGGTACAATTTTTGAATCGTTGAGAACTGTTTCTATCGGTTCTCTCATCTTTTCAACTATATCCCTTATAAGGCTCTCAAGCTTTGCCCTTGTTAAAGTCATCTGCAAGTGTTTCGGACCTGTTGCATCGGCCGTTATGTAAGGAAGACTTATTTCGGTTTCCATCTTAGTCGTTAACTCTATTTTTGATCTTTCGGCCGCATCTTTGAGCCTTTGAAGTGCCTGTTTATCATTTGAGAGATCTATTCCCGTATCCTTTTTGAAACTGTCTATGAGCCAGTCCATAATCCTCTGATCGAAGTCATCACCGCCAAGATGGTTATTCCCGCTCGTAGCTTTAACCTCTATAACCCCGCCACCTATTTCGAGCAACGATATATCGAACGTTCCACCGCCAAGATCGCAGACTATAACCATTTCATCTTTGTTTTTATCCACACCGTAACCAAGCGCAGCCGCAGTAGGTTCATTTATTATTCTCATGACTTCAAGTCCTGCTATACGTCCGGCATCTCTTGTTGCCTGCCGCTGAGCGTCTTCGAAATAAGCCGGTACCGTTATGACCGCTTTTTTTATCTTTCCTCCCAGAGCCGCCTCAGCGTCATTTTTGAGCTTTCTTAATATAAATGCGCTTATCTCCTGGGGAGTGTATTCTTTATTATCGATTTTGACCTTATAATTCGATCCCATCTGACGCTTTATAGATCGCACCGTTCTGTCGGCATTAAGTATTGCCTGCCTTTTTGCCGGTTCTCCAACTAAAATCTCTCCCGTTTTAGTGAAAGCCACCACGGAAGGAGTTATCCTTGATCCTTCGGCGTTAGCTACAACCTCAGATTTTCCATCTCTTACAACTGCTATCTCTGAATTGGTCGTACCAAGATCTATCCCTACAACAAATTCTCTTTCAGCCATTCATGTCACCTCCACATTTTCATTTAAAATTATAATCATCCTCGAATGAAATGTCAAGAGGTAATTTTTATTTGATATCAACTCATTATTCTTTTAAATATAGATATTTTTGCGATATAAATAAAAAAGAATATAAAAATTTAAGCAATCTTAATTTGAGACTGCCAATATCTATTTTTTCTCTCCGCCGCCACTCACCTTTTTTATTATATTTTGAAGAAGGCGGCGGTCCATACCGGCTATCTCTGCAGCTTTGCTCACATTTCCATTGGCCCTGGCAAGTAATGAGTTGACAAATTCTTTTTCAAGCTGAAAATAAATCCTGTCTCTTTCAACGTGCTTTTTGACAAGGAGCATTTTATAATCTACCGCCTCCGTACTGATTTTTATCTCTTCTGGAAGATCCTGAATTTTTATCACATCACTTTTTGAGTTGAAGACCGATCTAAGGATCATATTCTGAAGCTCTCTCACATTCCCGGGCCATTTGTAAGCTTTGAGAACTTTCATAGCATCCGTTGATATGCCCTTTAAGTTTTGTTTGAACTGATCCGCATATTTCTGAACGTAATAGATAGACAGAGTTTCAATGTCTGCAATACGTTCACGAAGGGGTGGTATTTCTATTTTTATAACATTTATCCTGTAATAAAGGTCTTCGCGAAAGGTTTTCTTCTCGACCATCTCTTTTAAAGGCTTATTTGTGGCACATATCAGCCTGAAATCAACATTCACTTCCTCGACACTACCGAGCCTTGTAATTTTTGAATCCTGAAGCACACGTAAAAGTTTTGACTGATGTTCTACCGGCATATCACCAATTTCGTCTAAAAATAGCGTTCCACCGCTTGCCGCTTCAAATTTGCCTATTTTTTTTGAAGTTGCTCCTGTAAAGGCCCCCCGTTCATATCCAAAAAATTCACTTTCAAATAGTTCTGACGGCACCGCCGAGACATTGACGGCTATAAATGGTGTAAGATATCTTTTACTCTGATCGTGAATTGCCCTCGCAATAAGCTCCTTGCCAGTACCACTTTCTCCAAGAATTAGAACCGGAAGATCGGCGGTCGCATATTCGGGTATGCTTTTGATGATTTCTTTCATACGATCGTCTTCCGTGATAAGGCCTGATTGCTTCTTTATCTTTTCTTTCAGGGCTGTATTTTCATTTTTTATTTGAGCATAGTCAATTGCCCTTTTTATCTTCATCTCGAGATCTTCGATGTTTATAGGTTTGGTGACGTAATCAAACGCCCCTATCTTCATTGCGTCAACGGCATTATCTATGCTTCCGAAGGCAGTTACGATTATGACAGGCACATCAACAGTTGATTTTATTTCTTTTAGAAGCTGCATTCCATCCATTTTCGGCATTTTAATGTCCGACACGATGAGGTCTACATTCATTTTATGTGTTATCTCAAGAGCCTCCACGCCATTTTTTGATGTTAGAACCCTGTAATTTTGTGAGAAATGCATCGACAGGAGATCGAGCATGCGAATTTCATCGTCAACGAAAAGTATCGTGTTCATAAATTTGCCTCCACAGGTATAAAAATCGAGAAAATCGTTTCTTTTTCATCACTTCTGACATCTATTCGGCCATTCATTTTGTTCACATAATTGTACACTATTGCAAGGCCAAGGCCGGTTCCACTTTCTTTTGTCGTATAGAAAGGTTCAAAGATGTGGGGAAGATCGGAAGGCGGTATGGGTTGTCCGTTGTTCGAAACGGAAATAACGAAATATTTTTCAGTATAGCCCAATTTAAAAGTGATCTTTCCTCCATCCTCAATGGCATCTAAAGCATTTGTCCCCACATTCAGAAGGATTTCCATTAACATCGATCTGTCAAATTTAACAATTCTATTTTGATCTGGAAGTTCTATCCCAACATCGACAGATTTTTTAGATGCACTGTCACCGAGAAGAAAGGCTGTTTTTTTGATAATTTCGGATGGATCTCCTTCCTCGATCGATGGGGCACGCTGGCGCGAAAATTCAAGAAAATTTTCAAGTATTGCATTGACCCTTGAAAGTTCCTCCTGAATATATCTCCACAATTTATCCTTTTCTTCAGGCTTTTCTTTGAGTAGTTGAAATGATGTTGAAATGATGTTAAGAGGGTTTCTTATTTCATGGGCAACCCCTGCCGAGAGCTTTCCAATAGCTGCCATGCGTTCTTGAAAGCGCAATGTCTCCTCGGCCCTTTTGATCTTCTGAATACTTCTGTACCTCGACAGGAAGAAGGAGATGTGATTTGAAAGTGTTTCTATCCATTCAAGATCTTCGGATGTGTATTTGCCGATTTTTTTATGACCTAAAAGAAGGAATCCTTCTATTTTCCCGGAATTCATGATCCAGACAAGAAATTCTTTATCTTGGAGAAATAGAGGCCGATTCCATGTGACATAGAGATCGATTATTTTCTTTGATTCATCTACGTTCAGATCATCCTTTGCGATTGTCCTTTCAGTTGATCTAAAACTTCCATTATCTTCCCTGAAGAAAATCTCAACATCTTCTGTGTTGAAGATATCAAAGCAGAAATTTTTTGCGAGTGCATCACATTCTTCAAGTGTTTCTGTGTCCGGTATCTTTCTTACAAACTCGATCATCTTTCCTCTTTTGTATCCCATGCCGGTTCTGAGATGTTGTTCGAAGAATAGATCTATCTTCTGAAGATAATCTCCGAAAACCATGAAAGATAGGAAGATGAGTATAAAAGCGACAAAGAAGAACTGGAAGATGTCAGAGCTTCTTGAGAAATAAATATTGGCATAATAACTAACTATCAGGATAGATGAGATGAGAAGTGATATCATTATGCCATAAATCACATTTTTGAAAAAAACGATCGATGCTTTCACGATCTGCTTGCCATAGGAAAGACTCATGAGTGCATACAGATAAACAGGTAACAGTATCGAATTCATGAAAATTACGTAATCCCATATCTGAAATGCGGACAGTTTAAGCCAGAAGAAGATCAATTCCATCGCTGAGAAGAGACCGTAAAAAACGGCATAATTCAGTATTTTAGATCTTCTTGTGAATGAGATAGCCCTTGAATACTCGATGATGACGAAGATAAGAGAAAAGATCACGTTGAAGGTTGAAATGGCACTTACGGTGCTGTACTCATCATAACCTGCCATCATAAGTATGAGAAACATTACGCTGAAAAGCAGAAAGAATAGTTCAAAGTTGTGAAGATGCTTGAATTTGAATTCATGTGAAATCATGATCGTTGGTACAATAGAAAAGGTAAGGATGAATATGATGATAAAAAAATTTTCCAGTTCTTTCATATTAAAAAAGAAAAAAATCTGAGAGACATTCCAGAGCATGAATGAAAGACCAGCAAAGGTTAATGGGATATTTTTCATCTCTTTCTCACCATAAATGTTATATCTTATCGAAAGCAAAAACATCAGGAAGATCATTAACATGCCAGCCAGATTCACGTAGAAAAGAAACATTGATCATCATCCTTTTGTTGTAAAATAGAGAGAGCAAAATAGCTATGACGTCCAAAATATTTGTCTACATTTCGATCATATCACCTAATTTACCTGAAACGTTTGAATGGAATATTTGAAAGGATGATGCCTGTGAAATACGAAATTATCGGAAGACCTTACTATGCGATTGTTAGAGTATCGCTCGGAATAGGAGACAGATTCTTTGGTTGGCCGGCCGCTGTAATTGCTATGGACACCAATATAAGCTGGAAGGATTCGGAATATCCGGATCAGAGGCTTTTTTACGCAGATACATATCCAGGTGAGATTCTCTTTGCCGGTACGAATCCCGGAGATCTTAATCCTATCGATCTTGGAGGTCAAACGATCTACGTGAGATCAAATTCTCTTATCGGTTTTTATGGCGAGATATCCATTGACTCAAAATGGGGAGGATCAGGAGAGTTTTTTAGTGACGAAAAGATCGTTCTCTTAAAAATATCTGGAAATGGCACGATCTTCCTTGCACCAAAAGGCATCATATACAAAAAGTGGATCCAGGGCACTTATTTCATAGATGAAGATCACATTGTGGCATTTGAAGAAATACTCAGGTTTAAGCCAATGTCAAACATGGACGGAAGCGGAAGACAATTCTTCTCATTCAATGGTGGAGGAAATGCGTACATTCAATGGTAACGCGTAGAAAATAGCATGCGGCTTATGATGCGGCGATCCTTTTCTCCACCGTCAGCTTATGTGAGTTAAGAAGATTGCTATGATAAGAAGTAAAGAAATTACAATACCGAAGGTGCTCAATATTATCCATATGATAAGAGATACCTTTCCTTCAATTCTTTTGGAACGATCAAAATGTCTGAAAACACGAATATTCCAGGCTAAAGATACAATGGAAGTTATTCCAACGATTGTTACCAAAACTAAAAGCGCCATCTACGTCACCATCTAAAACGCGCCATCTGGCGCGTTTTAGATTATTGAACCTGATCCTTGAGAGCTTTTCCTGGGCGGAATTTTGGAACTTTTCTCTCAGATATCTTTATCTTCTTACCTGTCTGAGGATTTCTGCCCTCGCGAGCCGCTCTTTTAACAACTTCGAAGGTACCGAAACCAACGAGCTGAACCTTTTCTCCTTTTTCAAGCGACTTGGAAAGAGAGTTAAGTGTGCTTTCAACTACATCCTTGATCTCCTTTTTGTGGTATCCGGTGTCTTCAGCTACCCTGTCGATCAATTCCTTCTTATTCATTTTGTTTCCCCCTTTCATCGAAATGAGAATCTCAAAAAACTTACAAAACATCATATTTAAAAGCAAAAATCAGAGTTGCTTAAATATACAATAAAAATTAAGCTATGTCAAATGCCCTTCAATGCTATAAAAGTGGTGTAAATTAAAGAAAAAACGAGCAAATCAAAGGTTTTACCCATTATTTGCTCTTAAATAGCTATAATCACTCTATTTGATTGTATTTATCTAATTTTGGAACTTGATTTATATTATATATTCAGAAAAGTCTATTACTGTGGAACAATTAACCCGTAATTCCCGTCATCCCTCCTGTAAAGCACGTTTATTTGACCATCATCAGCATTTCTGAAAACGAAAAATTCGTGGCCTAACATTTCCATCTGGAGAATTGCCTCATTAACATCGATCGGTGAAAGAATGAATTTTTTAATTTTAACAATTTTTTCCTGCTCACCTGTTTCTTTCACTTCAGGCTGTGGCCTTTGAACTCTTTCTCTTTTAAGGGTCAGGGCTCTTTCTTTGAATCTTTTGAAACGTTTCTCAAGTGTGTCCAGACAGCTGTCGATGGCCGGATAAAAATCAGTCATCGTATCTTTCGCCCTTACTATTATGGTTCTGAGTCTTAATGTTGCTTCTACTGTTGCCCTTTCATGTTCTTTTTCGAATTTGATTTCAAGATCTGCCGAGCTATCGTCGATAAGCCTTTCCAATTTTTCGATTTTTTTATTCAGGTAACTCTTCATCGATTCGCTAACATCAACATTCCTTGATTTGTACTGGATTTTCAATTTGATCTCCCCTTTCTGAATTCACATATCCTTACGACGCAGGTTTACAGCCGATATCTTTAACTCTAATAAATTCTTCACTTGACCATCGATGGCCCTCTATGGTAAACTCCTTAGAGTAAGGGGTCGTGGCGCAGCTGGGAGCGCGCTTCCTTCGCAAGGAAGAGGCCGTGGGTTCGAATCCCATCGACTCCACCATCAAAAGGCAGGTTCTAACCTGCCTTATTTTGCTTCCTCCAGATCTGCTTTTCTTTCTTGAATGATCTTTTCCTGTAAATTTCTTGGGACTTCTTCGTATTTTGCAAATTTCATCGTGAAATAACCCTGACCGCTCGTCATGGAATTGAGCTGGGAAGAGAATTCAAGTATTTCTGCAAGGGGGACTTCAGCTTTCACTATCTGATAGCTATTGTCAGTGGGTTCCATTCCCTGAATTCTTCCACGTCTCGAGTTCAAATCTCCCATAACATCGCCGGCATATTTTTCCGGAACGTATATTTCTACATTCATAACAGGCTCGAGAAGAGTTGAATTGCCGTTCTGCATGCCAATCTTGAAAGCCTGAATTGCCGCTATCTGAAAGGCGATATCTGACGAATCAACTTCGTGGTAAGAACCATCATAAAGTATTACACGTACATCATCGACAGGATATCCACCAAGTACACCTGTTTTTAAAGCCTCTCTTATTCCTTTTTCAACTGAAGGAATGAAATTCTTTGGAATTGCTCCGCCGAAGATTTTATCAACAAATTCGAAGCCCTTTCCCCTTTCAAGCGGTTCAAGTTCTATCTTGACATGACCGTACTGACCATGACCACCGGTCTGCTTTTTGTGTTTGTATTCGGCATTAGATTTTTTTGATATTGTCTCTCTATAAGCTATCTTTGGTTTTCCAAGTTCAACTTCTACACCAAAATTTTTCTTCAATTTCTCAAGCATAACTTCAAGATGAATATTTCCGATCCCGGAGATCACTATCTCTGCGGTTTCCGGATTGAATTCGACGTGGAAGGTTGGATCTGATTCTGTCAGTCTTGTAAGACCGTTCGTTATTTTATCTATTTCATTTGCATTTTTAGCTTTCACGGATTTTGATATCATGGGTGCCGGAAATTCGAATATTTTCTTGAAAGATATCTGATTTGCCTGATCAGTCAGAAAATCTCCAACGCGGCTGTCTTTCAATTTTGGAACGGCTATAATATCTCCAATACTCGCTTCAGATATCTCGTTTTGCTTTTTACCGACCGGCACGTAAAGATGATTTACTCTTTCTGTTGTTTGAGAGGATCCGTTATATATAGTATCGCCGGCTTTGATCTGACCGCGCAGAATTTTAGCATAAGTTAGTTTCCCTATGAATGGATCGACTACAACTTTGAAGATCATCGATGCGAAGGGACCCGAAGGATCTGCTTTCACATTGAGGCTATTTATTGTCAAAGGAGAATCAACTGGTGATGAACCGAAGTTTTGAAGGGCGTCCATGAATTCATTTATCCCAATTCTTTTGATTGCTGATCCGGAAAAGACCGGAATGATCTTCCCTTCACGGTAACCTTTTGAAAGCACTTTTGCAAGCGATGACGAATCTATTGGCTCATCTGCAAGATATTTTTCCATCAGCGCTTCATCAAGCTCGACTACAGATTCTAACAATTCCGTCCTGTAACTCTGAAGTTTTTCTTTGAAATCATCTAAAGGATCCGAAACGGTGACTTTGTCATCTTTGTAAGCATGGAATTTCTGTGATATAACATCGATGATACCTTTCAGATTCGCACCTTCACTCGCTGGGAAATTAATAACCACAACAGGCTTTTTAGCAAGCTTTTTGAATTGATCGAGAGTGCGATCAAAGTTTGAAAATTCTTTATCAACACCATTTATGAAGGCCATCGAGGAACGGTTGTACCCCTGCGATATTCTCCACGTTTTTTCAGTCTGAACCTGAACACCACTCGAAGCATCAAGGACAGAACAAACATTTTCTGCCACGAGTGTTGAAGATATAACTTCACCTATGAAATCTGAAAATCCTGGCGTGTCGATCAAAAAATACTTGTAGTCATTTCTTTCGAAAGTGAATACTGCGGCATTAACACTTGATTTTCTTTCGATCTCAACCGGATCGAAATCCATAACCGTGTTTCCCTGATCGACACTTCCCATCCTGTCAATTATCTTGTTCGAGAAAAGTATCGATTCACAAAGCGTCGTTTTTCCACTTCCATTGTGTCCGATGAATGCAACAACTCTTTTCTTTTCGATGGTGGTCACTCTCATGCACCTCCAGTTGTTTTATCGATTTCAATCCAGAACTTGAAAAGGGCTGATTCTGATTCTTTATTTATCATCCTGTTTCCGATGATCATAGAAATTTGATCATTATTTCCAAGGTAAATGACATCTGAAAACCCCATATTCATAAAAAGATCCGAAAAATATGTGATCGGCCTTGCTTTTTGGCTTACAAGATTGACAAGATAAAGATCATCTGCTTTCAACCCTGCAAAGAAACAATTTGTTTGATCTCCAAAATTTCCAAAGACCTGCACCCTGTTAGAATTCTGCAAAATGAACGCTTTCCCCTGAATTGCAAGCTTCAAATTGATAAGATCGAATGGAAACATGAAAGACACTATTTGACCGATATAAACAGATCCAAGGAAAGGAGAATATATCTTATTTATCGATAGGACATCGCTTGCTGTTGCACGTTTCGTATACCCAATTCCAAGAATTCTTCCATTTCCAACTTCAAAATAGGATCTGTCATTTGAGTAAGGTATCTCAGGACCGTAACCTTTTGCGTAAAGTAAAACATTGCCATTACCGCCGTCTACTCCATCAACAACAAGGGGAACGTTTCCTATGTTAACCGTAACGACCTGATCTGTTTCAATTATATCAAATTTTTTTCCATTCCATGTCAAAGCTGGAAGTCCAGCAATCGGAGCACCGTAGATTTTACCGTTTGAATATATAAGTCCACCGGTATTTTTGAATGCAACGACGGCAATAGCATTTTCATCGCTGATCGAGTTCAATTGCATTTCGTTACCAAAACCGGACTGCGGATAACTCATTTTTACCGTAACTAATTGAGACAGTTTCAATATTTTGATCCCGATCTCTTGAGAAGAGGCACCTTGGGATTTCATTTGCTCGTAGGATACACCATTTCCGAAGTCGATGAAATTAGATTGCTGAACAGGAAGCGTTGGGCTTCCAACTGATGTCATTACGTTTAAAGTTGATGTATCCGTTACGCTATAGATGACGGAAAAGGCTCCACGCTTTTCGGCGATTAGAGGAGAATTTGGCGGCAGGTAATTTGAAAAAGAGACTGGCATGATCCCAACACGAGTTACAATACCACTTGTTTCAATTTTCAAAATAGATGCAGATGGGGTTGAGTTAAAGAAGATCGTGAAAGTATTGCCATAAAGGATTGCACCCGTTATCCTTAACGTTGGCGGATTCTCAATCAGGAATTCGCCTTCAGGTTCCTCGGAATAGCTGAGCCCTAACAACTTTGAAAGTGCCTCTAAAGAGATGAGCGGCTTTGTCACATTCGTTGCGACATTTTTCATGTAGTAAATCGCATCGTATAGACCTTCTCCACTCGATGCGTTGAATGAGATAAAATTTTTCCCGTTCTCTATTATTCCCATACCATCTTTGAAAGACCATTTCAGATCGAAAAGATGAGAGGCGTATTCAAGATCAATGAAAGGAATATCCTTCCAGTAATAAAGTCCGGAAAACTTTTGGACATTCTCACCATTGATGATGTAAAATGGCGCACCCATAACCATGACAGAAATGATCGAAAGAAGAATAAGTGAAAGAACGAGATCTTTTTTCATTCAATCACACCATGAATTATTTCAATTTTATCCGGTCTTACACTCGATATCTCGTAAGCCTTTTCAATCAGAGTCATCGCATCTTTCAGCTTTTCTTCCGACTGATAGTAAAGTGTGCACAGTGTGTCTCCTGTTTTCACTACGTCACCTGTCTTCTTTTTGAGTCTTACGCCGACTGAAAGATCTATCACATCTTCTTTTTTTTCTCTGCCTGCACCGAGTTTCATCGAGGCTATGCCTATTTTTTCTGAATCCATTGAATGAACATAGCCGGCACTTTTTGCTTTCAGATCAAAAGTTTTTTTGGAAATTTTGAGCAAAGATGTATCTTCGATAACTTTCGAATTTCCACCCTGAGCCTCGATCATCTCGGCCATCTTCTTAAGGGCCTTACCACTTTTTAGGGAATTTTTAAGCATTTTTCTTCCAGAGTCAAGCGTATCTGTTATCCTACCTATTTTCAACATCTGTGCACCCAGTTCAACACAGAGTGTTTCAAGATCTTCAGGTCCTTTACCTTTAAGCGTTTCTATTGCCTCTTCAACTTCTATCGCATTGCCGACCGTAAGGCCAAGAGGGCTGTCCATGTTTGTAAGAAGTGCTACCATCGATTTGCCATGTCTCTTCCCTATATCCACCATTGCCCTTGCAAGATCGGTTGCCTGAGCTATGTCCTTCATGAAGGCACCGGATCCGACTTTAACGTCTAAAACTATGCCATCCGCTCCAGCTGAAAGTTTTTTGCTCATTATGCTCGATGCTATCAAAGAAATCTCATCAACAGTGGCCGTCACATCTCTGAGTGCATATATTTTTTTATCTGCGGGAGCAAGATTGGCAGTTTGACCGACAACAGCTATGAGATGATGCTTCACGTTGTCAATGAATTCTTTCTCGCTCAAAGAAGTTTTAAAACCCGGGATGGCCTCAAGTTTATCTACCGTCCCGCCGGTATGACCGAGCCCTCTACCGGACATCTTAGCAACCGGCAGGCCACAGGATGCAACCATTGGTGCAAGTACAAGAGTTGTTTTATCACCGACCCCACCCGTTGAATGTTTATCAACTTTAATGCCAGGTATGAAGGAGAGATCTATCGTATCTCCTGATCTAGCCATTATTTCCGTGAGATTGTATCTCTCTTCCCCATTCATGTGCCTGAAATAAATGGTCATCAAAAAAGCCGCCATCTGGTAATCAGGCACTTCACCATGCACGAATCCATTCACCATAAATTCTATTTCTTCCTTAGAAAGCACATTTCCATTTCTCTTATTCAAAATTACGTCGTAAGCTCTCACCATTATCACCTTCAACAAGTTTTTTCAATTATGATCTTCACGATAGAAATAAATCTATTAGAAACTCTGTTAGCAACTTCAAGCACTTCTCTTTCTGAAAGAGGTTGATCAAGGACACCGGCCGCCATGTTCGTGATGCACGATATTCCCATCGTTTCAATTCCAACGTGATTTGCCTTTATTATCTCGTTGACGGTCGACATTCCCACCATATCCGCTCCTATTTTTCTTAGCATCTTTATCTCTGCAGGCGTTTCATAAGTCGGTCCGAGCATTGAAGCGTAAGTACCACTTTCAAGTTTTTCCGAGAAGGCGTTAAATATAGCATCGTTTGCCGATTCCATCCATTTCAAGGATAGTGGCTGTGACATGTCAGGGAATCTTGGGCCTATTTTCTCATCATTCGGTCCTATTAATGGATTTCTGAATGAAAAATTTATTATGTCTTTTATGAAGACCAGCTGACCTGGTATGAATGATAATCTTACCCCGCCGGACGCGTTAGTCACGATCAATTTCTTTATGCCAAGCATTTTGAAAACTTCAACTGGATAGGCAATGTCTTTCGCAGAATAACCCTCATACATGTGAAAACGACCGTTCATCAAAAGTACATACTTTGCTCCGACACTTCCATATACGAGTTCTCCAGCGTGGCCTGGCGCCGTCGATCTTAAAAAACCAGGAATTTCAGAATATGGAATATGCTCTGTCTTGCCGATCTCACCGGCAAGCTTTCCAAGACCGGATCCAAGAACAATGGCAACATCCGGAACAATTTTTATCCTTTCTTTTAAAGTCTTTACAGTCTCTTCGATCATCACAATTTCTCCTTTATTTCTTCAACGGCTGCCTCGAAGATCTTGGCTATCTGTTCTCCTGCTTTTTCAGCAACATTCAAAACTTCTTCTGCTGTCAACGGCGTTAGTCCTTCGGGTATTGCACGGTCAGTAATGGCAGATATGCCAAGTATCTTCATGCCTGCATGACCTGCGACGATAACTTCAGGAACGGTTGACATGCCAATGGCATCAGCACCAAGATATCTGAACATCCTGAGCTCGGCAGGCGTTTCAAAAGATGGGCCTGCGACGGCAACATATACACCTTTGTAATACTCTATAAGCATATCTTTGGCAATGTTTTCGGCCATATTTACAAGTTCGGAGTTGTAAACGTTTGACATATCGGGAAATCTTACACCCCATTCTTCGACATTTTTTCCGATGAGTGGATTGTCCCCCATAAAGTTTATGTGATCCGTTATTATCATGGGGTGTCCCGGTTCAAAGGAATGATTCAGGCCTCCGGCTGCATTCGTTATGAAAAGGTATCTAACTCCAAGAAGCTGAAAAAGGCGGATCGGTATTGCTATTTCTTTCATGGAGTATCCCTCATAGAAGTGAAAACGCCCATTCATCAAAACAACATCGACACCATTCCATTTGCCGAAGATCATCTCTCCGGTGTGACCAGGTGCTGTTGAGACAGGAAAATGCGGAATATCAGAATATTTGATCGTAAGCGAGATATCGACGCTTTCTTTGATCTTAGAAAGCCCGGATCCTAAAACGATCGCTATCTTCGGATCATTCTTAAGCTTTGATCTGACAAATTCAGTTGATTCTTTTACCATCTGAACGTAATCCATACGGACTTCTCCTCTCTGAAAATTTTTTTCTCCAGCTGCCACCGTTTAAATAATCAAAATTGCTTCCCTGCACTTTGCCACACTTTTTCATTCCTGCTTCAATGCGTTTTTTAGCTTCCACAGTTGAAAGACCAACTGACCAGACAGCATTTGTTGGTGGAGTAGATATTATTCTGTGTATGACGATCTGCGGATCAAGGTATGAAAGAAATGAAGTAGCACGGTTTATATATTCAACGGCATCATAAGGTTTTATTTCACCATCCATATAAAATTTAGCCATCTGCGTATCCGGTACTATGTAAAGGGAGTGCATTTTTATACCATTTATTTTGAGAGCGGACAGCAACTTCGCACACGCTATTTCATCGTTGACGGTATCCGGCGGGAGATCGAGTATTACATGTGCGATCGTTTCAAAGCCATAAAGTTCAGCCATCAAAACAGCATCGATAAATTCTGCAACTGAATGACCCCTGTTCATCCACACGAGCGTGTTCTCATTTATCGATTCAAGACCAAACTCAACAAAGATATCTATCTTTCTTTTAATGGAGATATCTTTGAGCAGATCGGCTACTTCCCGGGGAAAAACATCAGGCCTTGTTGAAATATCAAGCGCAACGACACCATCCACTAATGC
>JAVRKU010000021.1:0-22355 GCA_031962125.1 Mesoaciditogaceae bacterium
TGATTGAACTGAAAAAATTGTCAAGAAAAAGAGTCAATTAACATTCAAATGTTGAAATGGGACAGTGTCAGAGTATATTTGACATATCATGTAAAATGTAGTATCATATACATGAGTAAAGCATATAAAGGTATTTATGAAAGTTATACGGATACATTTAAGTGCTGAAGGGAGATATTTGAATGAAGATCATGTTTGCAACAGATGAACCATCAATTGAAAGTCAGATAGCCGAAAGATTTGCACGGGCTGCGTATTTCGTTGTTTATGACGATAAAAGTGGAAAGCATAGCGTGATAGAAAACGATGCGAGTGCGGCGCACGGAATGGCATCGAAAGCCGTTCAGATAGCCATAGATAACGGTGCCAGTGTGCTTATCTCGGCTATTCCTGGTGAAAACGCCATGGAAGCTCTGCGCAATGCTGGGATAGATGTTTACGAAGGTAAGGGATTGGCAATTTCCGAAGCAATTAAAAAGTTCAAGAGTGGAGAGCTGAAAAAGATATGAAGATTGCTGTGCTCTCAGGAAAAGGAGGGACAGGAAAGACAACGGTAGCGACAAATTTAGCCTATTCACTGAATTTATCAGGAAAGCATGTCCAGCTTTTAGACGCTGATGCAGAAGAGCCTAATTCTCACATCTTCTTTAACGTCAATTACACTCACGAAGAATCTGTTGAAACTATGCTTCCAGTTATAGACAGGAATATCTGTACCCACTGCGGTTTATGTGCTAAAGCCTGTGAATTTTCCGCTATCAGTGTTTCTCCAAAACATATAATGGTTTTTGAATATCTGTGCCACGGTTGCGGTGTATGCTCGATGGTCTGTCCTGTTGATGCTATCTCTGAAAGACCAAAAGAAATAGGAAAGATAAGATCCGGTTATACCTCAGAGGGCATACTCTTTGGAGAAGGCGTGATGAACATAGGAGAGGCCTCACCTGTCAGGATTATAAGGCAGCTGAAAAAACATATGGGCGAAAATGTTGATGTTGTTATATTAGATGCCCCACCAGGCACATCCTGTCCAGTTATGGAAACACTGCAGGGAGTGGATTTTGCCCTGCTCGTGACGGAACCAACACCTTTCGGTTTGCATGATCTTCAGCTTGCCGTTATGACCGTTAAAAAATTAGGGATACCAATGGGTGTCGTGATAAACCGTTACGACGGCGTCTACAAAGAAATTGAGAAATATCTGGATGTTGAGTCAATTTCACTCATGATGACAATACCCTACGATATGGAAATAGCGAGAAGTTACTCACGTGGAGAACTTTTTTCCAAAATTCAGATCAAATACACAGAATCATTTTTGGATATCTTTGAAAAGATCGGTGTGATGGTAAGATGTTAGTCCAGATAACCGTAGTAAGTGGAAAAGGAGGAACCGGAAAAACAACACTTTCAGCATCCTTTTCATACCTCAGCGAAAAACGTGTGATGGCCGACTGTGATGTCGATGCCCCAAATTTGCATATAATACTCAAACCAAAAATCAAAGAGACCCATGAATATATAGGATCGAAAAAGGCAATTTTAGATCAGGAAGAATGTATAAGATGCGGTATGTGCAGGCAGGTATGCAGATTTGATGCCATAGAATTCGATGGCAAAGATTACTCGATCAAGGAATATGCCTGTGAAGGATGCAACGCTTGCGTGATGAAATGTCCTGCCGGTGCTTTAAAGCTTGTCGATTCGGTGAGTGGAGAATATTATTCATCTAAAACAGAAGATGGCCCGATGATTCACGCACTTTTGAAACCGTGGGAGGAAACATCCGGTGGTCTTATTGCAGAGGTGAGAAAGGAATCGGTTAAAGTTGCCCGTGAAGCAGATATACCTCTTGTTATAATAGATGGAGCACCAGGTATAGGTTGCCCTGCAACATCATCCATAGCATCGACAGGATATGTTGTTATAGTTGCAGAACCCACAATGAGCGGATTGCATGATCTCGAAAGAATAGTTCAAACGGTAAAACATTTCAGGATAAAAATGGGCATCGTGATAAACAGGTACGACATAAATCCATCAAAGGCCGAAGAAATTATCGGGTACTGTAAAAACGAATCGCTCGAAGTACTTGGAATGATACCGTACGATGTGAATGTCAAAACGGCCACAGAACAGGCAAGACCCATTGTCAGGTACGATTGTCCGGCCGCTGATTCAATAAAAAATATATGGAATAGAATTAAAAATATTGTATTTGAGAGGTGATAAAAATTCCGTGGGTTAAAGAGGATAAGTGTAAGGGATGTGCGATCTGTGTTAATGTCTGTCCCGTTGACGGGGCGATAGAGATGGTTAACGGTAAAGCCAGAATAGACAATTCTATATGTACAAGATGCGGAAAGTGTATTGAGGCATGTCCGACAGAGGCAATAAGGCCTAATTCTGAAAATCCGGCCCTTCGTGGAAGCAATATCGGAAGAGGACGTGGTATGGGATCTGGTCACGGTCATGGCTTAAGATCGGATTTTTGATATGCCTTACAGGTATGTCTACGGCCCGGTACCATCAAGAAGGCTGGGCAGATCTTTGGGGGTAAGTCCGATACCCTCAAAAACCTGCAATTATTCCTGTGTTTACTGCCAGCTTGGAAGAACAGATCACATGACAAACACGAGGCAGGATTTTTTCGATCCTCAAGAGATCTTGGACGAGATAGTTAATGCCGTTAAAGAAAATCCGGTTGGTATAGATTATATAACTTTTGTCGGTGAAGGAGAACCCACTCTTTGCAAATCTATTGGATATCTCATGCGTGAGGCAAGGAGGAAAACAGGATTACCGGTTGCCATAATAACAAACGGTGCTTTGCTTTATGATAAAGACGTCAGAGATGATCTCATGAGTGCGGACATTGTTCTTCCATCGCTTGATGCGGCTAACGAAAAAACATTTTTGAAGATAAACAGATCTCACAGAGAGATAAAATTCGGCAGAATGGTGGAAGGATTAAAAATATTTGCGAAATCTTTTAAGGGGAAAATATGGATCGAGGTCATGATCGTAAAGAATATCAACGACTCCGAAGAAGAGTTGAAAGGTATTTCAAAGATACTTGAAGATATGGGACCGGACAGAGTCTACGTTAACGTTCCGATAAGACCGCCGGCAGAAAAATGGGCAGAAATACCCGATGAAAAAGCCATTGCAATGGCTCACGAGATCCTGCACAGTTACGTCATAGCCGGATACGAAGAAGGTGATTTTCACATCGAAAAACCAGAACGGCTTCGCGAGGAAATCTTGAAAATATGCGAACGTCACCCGATGAGAGAGGATCAGATAAAAGTACTTGCTCAAAAATTCAGTCTCGATCCTGACGATCTGATCAAAAGTATTGAAGATGATCCTGAAATGAAAACAATTTTATACAATGGAAAACGCTTTTTTCTCATGAAACCAAAAAGAGAGTAATTTTAAATTCTGTGAGATCTGCCTTTTCAAGATAATTTTTTTACCTTTTCAAGATATTTAATTGCATCAGTAGCATTTTGGGCGTAAAAATCCGCACCAAATTGTTTTGAGAGATCTTCATTCAACGAGGCACCTCCAACGATGACAGGTACATTTATCTTTCTTTTCTTCATTTCATCGATAATATCTTTTATCCTCGGGGCGGTCGTTGTCATCATCGCAGAAAGACCAAGCATTAAAGGTTTTTCTCTTTCAACCATGTTGACGATTTTTTCGGACGGAATATCGCGCCCGAGGTCAATAACTGTGTATCCAGCACTTTTGACGATCGTCGCCACGATATTTTTACCTATATCGTGGACGTCTCCCTTTACCGTGGCTATTATGAATTTGTCGGAGCTTTCTTTCAAGGGGATAAGACTTTGAACTTTTTCAAACGCTTTCTGGGCTGTTTGCGCAGCAAGTATAAGCTGTGGAAGAAAGATCTTCCCAGCGCCATAAAGATCACCTACCCTGTCCATCACGGGCTTGAGATGCTTTTCTATTACATTCAGTGGATCTTCGTTTTTTAAAAATTCATCGACCATCTTCAAAAGCGTTTCATTTGATCCGCTTAAAACAGCATTGAGTATTTCATCGGTGCTTTCAATTGTTACTGCGGTTATTTGTGATCTCTTCGTTACGAGCAGAGATGTTTTTAGTGTTTTCATGACGATCTCATCTAAAGGATTCATTATCGCAGCACTCAGCCCATTTGCTACGGCAAGAGTGAGAAAGGACGCATTTATGTAAGATCTATCAGGCATCCCGAAGGATACATTCGAAAGGCCGAAATTTGTTTTGAATCCAAGAGATGAAAGGTATTTTATCGTATCTATCGTGTCTTTCGGATTGCCTCCTGCCCCGAGTGCAAGCACTATCGGATCGAAGATTACACGATCAACTGGCAGATCAACTGTTTGAAGAAGTTCAAGTATGCGGTTTATCGATCGCTTTCTATCCTCAAAACTTTCGGGTACTTTCTCTTCCATAGCAAGCACCATGAGGATACCACCGTATCTTTTTACAAGATCGGCTCTCTTTATAAATTCTTCATCCACGGCTCTCGCAGAGTTTATAAGCGGTCTGCCGGGATACCTTTTGAGGATATACTCGAGCAGGTACGGTGTCTGAACGTCTAAAGAAAGCGGTGAATTAAGTTTATAAGATATCGAAGTTGCAACTTTCACCGCAAATTCTTTTGATATGATCTGTTCAACTCCAAAGTTCATATCAAGTGCAGTCGCACCACTTTCAATCTGTTCTCTTGCGATACTAAGAACGTAATCGATATCTTCATTTTTCATTGCTTCTGTGAGTTTTTTCTTTCCGGCCGGATTCAGCCTTTCCCCTATTATCACAAAATCATCAAAGGTAACAACATTCGAAGATGATGATATGGCAAAGATCTTTTTTTCATCCTTTTCAACAGGTGATCTTTTCCCGATAATCCTGGATATTTTTGACGTATGTGCGGGATTAGATCCACAGCATGATCCAACTATATTAGCACCCGCTTCCCAGTAGGAATCAACGTGAAGTGCGAATTCCTCCGGGCCTATTGGATATTCAACCTGATCGCCTT
The DNA here is from genome assembly GCA_031962125.1 of Mesoaciditogaceae bacterium. Classification (GTDB taxonomy): domain Bacteria; phylum Thermotogota; class Thermotogae; order Mesoaciditogales; family Mesoaciditogaceae; genus JAVRKU01. The sequence goes on from JAVRKU010000021.1 coordinate 5,060, forward strand.
TGAGAACAGGTTTTCCAGCATCCGGCTCAACTGTAAGAAATTTGTGCGTGTATTTTGAAAGTTCTTCAAAGATTGGAAGCATTTCTTCCGGTCCTATCGAACAATTCATACCTATTGCATCGACATCTAAATCATCGAAGGTAATGGCAAAATTGACCGGATCGGTCCCTGTAAGCGTCCTTCCATTCTGATCAAAGGTAAGATGCGTTATGAGAAAAATGTCTTTTGAAAGATCTCTTACAGCAAAAGTTGCTGCCTTCAGCTCAAGTATATCTGTGAAAGTTTCGAGTATTACGCCGTCAACGCCTTCTTCTAACAATATTCTTGCCGTTTTTTGAAAATTATCGTAATATTCATCGAAAGTTCTATCACCGATGGGGAACGGTAAATCTCCTGTCGGTCCTATATCCCCCAAGATAAGAGCACTGTTTGATGCTTCACGTGCTATTCTCACAGCCGTTTTTACGATTTCATCGTGCCTTTTCTCGAGGCCAATCTTTGAAAGTTTTATCGGGCTCGCACCGAATGTCGATGTCAGGAGAAGATTTGAGCCTGCTTTGGCATACTCTTGATGAAGTTTTTTAATGATCTCAGGATCCTTCAAAATTATTTCTTCGGGGCTTTCTTTGAATCCCATTCTCATGAGCTCAGTACCGTAGGCTCCATCTAAAATAAGCACGTGCGTCTTTAATATATTAGAAAATTCTTTTCTGTTCATCTTGACCATCCTATGAATGCCGAGATCGTTTTTCTCGGTAAAAATGTGAAGACCTCTGCATCGCACGAAACATTCAATGCCCTTCCAAAAATAGATGCAAACCATGCATTAAGAGAAATAGAAAGATCGACATAACCCGGTGCTATTCTTGCACTTCCCTTCATCTGTTTTTGAGTTCTCAATTGCAAGTCGAATTTTCTCGATGTGTATTCAATGAGTTCAGATCCTATCGAATCAAGCATGAATGATTTCAATTCTTCTCCTTTAACATGCAGCTTGGAGATCTCATCATCTATTTCATCGCCTAATGTTGATAACATAGCCGTTATCTCAATACTTTTCCCAAGTTGATTGTTTGCAAGATTTCCATCTATCTTCACATCATCTATTTTAATCGCATCTTCAAAAGTGGGTATAAAATTGTCGAACGCTATGGCTGGTCTGGCAACTTTGAGAGCTATATCCATTACTTCATTATACACTGCCCTGAATTGCTCAGGAACCGCACCTACCCCTTTGAAGCCCATCCTTGCAGCTATTGCCCTTTGAGGAAGCTCCACATCATAAGGAGAAATTTCAACGACTTTTAACAATTCTTACCACCTTTCTGATATCAAAAATGAATTTGTTTTTATACTAAACCTGTTTTTAAATTTCTGATCACTTAGGCTCCGGCAGTTGGCTAAATATATCATACAACAGTTATTTTACCATCTCTTGCAGATCTGTACCACGCCTCTATAACTTTCATATCGTTAAGTGCGTCATATCCATCCGTTTTAGGTTTTACATGCGATCTTACGGCACGTTCCATATCTTCTATCTCGAGTACGTAAGGTTCTCTATCCATAAAATCTTTGAATGAAAAAGCTTCTCCATCTTTTAAAATCACCTTTCCAGTATAATTCTGGAATAATGTGTCCACAACATACATCAAGGCCTTATCACCACGGAATTCGAATGAAACGCTTTCAGCACTATCAAAGCTACAATCGACAAGTGCGATCGCTCCATTGCTGAATTTCATAACTGCGGCTGCGTTCTGATCGACGTCATAGACAAGATTATCATTTATCGCTGTAAGCTCGGTAATCTCATCGTTTAAGAAGAAACGTAGAGAATTTATGAGATGAACGCCTATGTCCATGATTGCACCGCCACCGCTTAACTTTGGATCGTACCTCCATTTATCTCTTTCGGTGTTAACGAAAGAAAAACTTGCCTTGACGATGCTTACCTTTCCGAGTCTTCCAGATTGCAAAATATTTCTTGCGCCGATATTGTAGCTGTTAAACCTTCCCATATTGGCTATTCCAAGTGTAATACCATACTTCTCGCATACCTTAACCATTTCTTCACTTTCAGAAAGATTCATAGCCATAGGCTTTTCGCAGAAAACATTTATTCCCTTCCGGGCACAGATTTCTGTCTGTTCACGGTGGTAAGCATTTGGTGTTGCTATGTATACTATATCTACACCTTTTAAATCATTCAAATCTTTAAAAATTCTCACGCCACGCTTTTTATATTCTTCCGCACTTTCAGGATGGCCCGTCACAATAGCGGAAAGTTCAGTTCCCTGAACCTTTTCGAGTGCCGGTACAAATTTGTTTTTGGATATACTTCCAAAACCAACTATTGCCCACTTCATGATCATCACCTCTTAATAGATGATACACTATTACTCGATCTCTTTCAAAAAGCGGTGATCAGTAAAAAATTATCGAGTTGAAACATCACATATGTTGGTAGAAAGTTAGGCCTTCACTATGGTATCTGTCTTATAAGCCATGATGACATCGTCGATCCTACCGTTGAAAATAAAATTTGGGAGATTGAACTCGCGTACTGGGTTGCAAGAGTATAAGTTGGAAAAACTCCGATAAACAATCCAGCATTATTTCCGTACTGTATCTCAAAGGCCGGAATATCTGCCCCTCTTAACGTTCTGACGTTTTTTAGTACCCTGTCAAAATATGGTGAAGAAAGTATCTGAATAGAAAAAGTAGATCCGCCGATAGCAGGATAGGCAAGAAAATATTGATTGCTCATTTGCATTATTTCGTATAAACTGTTTACAGATAAGATTGGCGAAAGATCTTCAAGGCTTGTAGCGGTCACAGTGTTTAACGGAAGCTTTGGAAGTATTTCAGGAGCATCGTTAAATAGGATATCATACTTCATGAAAGGCTTTGAAAGCCTTATCGCATTCACCCCCGATTTAAGATCGGATATTTCCTGCGAGAGGCTCTGTATCGCAGTTTCATCGTTATAAAGTTCCGTTTTGAGAGTTTGGACGGTCATGTTCATACCGGTAAAGAGAACAAGAAGAGAAATTGAAATGGTTATCGCTATTACTTCGTAAATAGACAATTTATCAACTGCCTTTTCTTTGGTGCTATATGATACACCTCATTCCGTCATTCTGTGTTCTATGCCACCAAAGCTGTTTTTTCCTTTTTAATTATTTTACCACAACAAGTGGATCTACTCGCACCGTACCATTTTATATGTTATAATTCGAAAGTAAGCAAAATAGCGCAAAAAAGAGGTAAATTAGAATGAAATGGATAACAAGATCTCATGTTCATGTTGACAGAGTAGCATGTCCATGGCTTATAAAAAGATTCATAGACAGTGAGGCAGAGTTCATATTTGTGACAAAAGAGCTGGTCATGGAGGTTGCAAAAGAAGAAAATGCGATTCCTTTCGACGTTGAAGGAGCTGAACTCGGTCACAGAAATGGTTATTGTTCCTTCGTGTCAATCTTAGAGAAATACAGAATCACGGATCCAGCTCTAAAAAGACTTGGCGAAATAGTTAATGCTGCCGATACAGATCACCTTGAATCTAGTCCTTACGCAGCAGGTCTGGAAGCCATAGCAAGTGGTTTTTCTCTCATCTATCCGGATGACTATGAAAATATTGACAGACAATTCGAAGTTTACGACGCACTTTACGCTGTTTTGAAGTTAAAAATTGCATCTGAAAAATAATGGGTAAAGGTGGTAAATTTACAGATTTTCTTGCTTTAAATAGCTCAATGTTTTCGATGCTCCTTCTTGTGATTCTCGTCGGAATGGGTCAGTATATGGCCGATAGATTTCTACCGATCTACCTCATAGCGCTCGGTGGAAGCATGATCGCAATAGGTGCATTGAATGGTTTGCAAAATTTACTCGGAGCGATCTATTCTTTTCCAGGTGGATATCTCAGTGACAGAATAGGTTACAGAAAATCTCTGATAATTTTCACGCTGATAGCGATTATAGGTTATTTGCTTGTAATAGTCATACCTTCATGGCAATCTGTACTCGTTGGGGCTATCTTTTTTATCGCATGGTCAGCTATATCTATGCCAGCGATCATGAGCTTGATCTCGGATGCCGTTCCAAAAAATAAAAGAGTGATGGGAGTTTCAATGCACTCCCTTGTCAGAAGAATTCCAATGGCATTAGGGCCGATCATCGGAGGGATTTTGATAGGTGTTTACGGTACTAAAAATGGAGTGAGATTTGCTTTTATTCTTGCCACAGTTTTTGCAGTTGTGTCTATATTTGTTTTCAATGCATTCGTTAAAGATGAAGGGAAAAAATCAGAACCTGTCAAAATCAGATCGATGCTAAAAAATTTAAGAGGAAATTTAAGGACACTGCTTATATCGGATATACTTGTGAGATTCTGTGAACAGATTCCATATGCTTTCGTTGTCGTCTGGGTTATAGAGAAAAATGGTCTTACAGCTCTTCAATTTGGTCTTTTGACAGCGATAGAGATGATCACAGCCATGGTCATTTATATACCCGTTGCTTATATGGCAGACAAACACACAAAGAAACCTTTTATCGTTATAACTTTTGGCTTTTTTACGCTTTTTCCGCTCGTGCTTCTCTTCTCGAAAAGCTTCGAATTTCTTGTTATTGCATTCATCATAAGAGGCCTCAAAGAATTCGGAGAACCGACGAGAAAATCTTTGATAATGGATCTCGCACCTGAAGGGCAAAAGGCCGGAACATTCGGTGCATATTACCTTATAAGGGATGGTATAGTATCGGTTGTTGCGTTCTTGAGTGCCTTTCTTTGGTTGATCTCTCCGACGGTGAATTTTATGACGGCATTCACCTTCGGTGTAGCCGGTACTCTTTTGTTCTGGATCTTCGGAAGATCACTGCCTGTTCGCACTTCTTAAAAATACACATCTAATTTTTACTACCTTTTTAAGATTACAAAATGCCGTATCCATCTGAATGCACATTTTTCTCACCACTTACTGTTCGCTACTCGCTTTTTTACCGCGTGTTGCGTATCGTGTGCTAATTATCTACTTATGGTTTACCTAAATAAACCATAAAATATATTGTTGTTACAATAATTATTTTGGTATATCAGCATTAAATGATAAATTATAGCGTTGAGCATTTAAATGATGGTATAATCATACAAAAATGAATTTAACAAAAGCCCCTTGTGTTAAATTCAAATCTTAAAAAAGAGATGGAGGACGTGAATGGCGCATGATTCCTATAATTTTGATGTGTACATTGACAGGCATAACACAAACTCGAGAAAATGGGAAGGCATGAAAGATATGTTCGGAAGAAATGATCTCTTCCCGATGTGGATAGCAGATATGGATTTTAAAACCCCAAGGGAAGTTATCGATGCGATAAAGTTAAGGGCAGATCACGGAATCTTCGGATATACTTTCAGACCCGGCACTTTTTATGATGCGATAATCAAATGGGTAAAAAAAAGGCACGGTCTTGATATAAAAAGAGAATGGATAGTTGACAGTGCCGGTGTTGTGTCAGCCCTAACCATCGCAGTACTTTCTTACACGAAACCCGGGGATGAGGTCATAGTTCAACCGCCAGTTTATTATCCATTCTTCAGAATTTTAAAGAACAACGGAAGGGAGATTGTGAACAATCCATTAAAATATGCCCAAAATTTTTATTCAATGGATTTTGATGATTTAGAACAAAAGATAGGCAAACGTACAAAAATGATCATACTTTGCAGCCCGCACAATCCCGTAGGAAGGGTATGGAAGAAAGATGAACTCGAGAAAGTTGGTAAAATATGCGCAGAAAAAGGTATAATCATCGCTTCTGATGAAATTCATTCTGATTTTGTTTATCCATCTCATATCCATACACCTGTTGCATCTCTCGGCTTCGCAGATCATACGGTAACTTTCATGGCTCCAAACAAAACATTTAATCTTGCAGGTATACCATCATCAATAGCCATAATTCCAGATGAAAAAATGCGCATAGAATTTGAAAATACGCTTGAAAACCTCGATGTGGAAACTTCAAATATCTTTTCTATCACGGCAACAGAAGCGGCTTACAGATATGGAGAGGAATGGTTCAATGCGTTACTGAAATATCTTGAGGGTAATTTAAATTTCTTGAGATCATTTATAAATGAGAAAATGCCCGATGTAAGGCTTGTAGAGCCTGAGGGTACATATCTGACGTGGCTTGATTTTTCAAAATCAGGCCTTTCAAATGCCGATCTCGACGATCTTCTCGTCAACAGAGCGGGTGTGGCACTCGATAATGGAAAACTTTTCGGCCCTGGAGGAAGCGGCTTTCAAAGAATGAACATAGCGATGCCAAGGTCACTTCTTGAAGAGGGTCTCATGAAAATTTTCAAAGCCTACAGTGATTCGAAAGGTCGATGAATGTGAAAGAGGTTAATCCAATAAAAGATGTTAGGAAAATAAAAGAAGTCAAAAGGCTGATGATCGAAAATGGAGATTTCAGAGATCTTTTGATGTTCACAATGGGAATAAATGCAGGATTACGCATATCAGACATATTGAAATTGCGTTGGAGTGATTTGCTATATAAGAACGACAAGATAAAAGAAGAGGTTGTTTTGAAGGAGAAAAAAACGGGAAAAACGAAGAAATTTCCACTCAATGATGCCGTTATTGAAAGTATAAAGAAGTATATGGAAAGAATAAAGGTTGAACAGGATGGATACGTTTTTCCAAGCAGAAAAAAATCGATGGGAATAAAACCGATAAGTAGGATCGCTGCATGGCAGATGATAAACAAATATTGTAAAAGCGCCGGTATAAAAGAAAATGTTGGCACTCATACGCTTAGGAAAACCTTTGGATATCACCAGTACAAAAATGGAACAGATATAGCGATGCTCCAAAAAATGTTGAACCATTCGAGCCCGAAAGTCACGCTCAGATATATAGGAATAGAACGTGAAGAAATGAATGAAAGGTATAAGTCTGTTAACCTTTAAAATGGTTTACCATGTATAACAATTATAGATTATGGTAATTACATGGTATACTAAATGTATTAAAAAGTTATTTTAAAGAGGTGCACAAATGGCAGATGCAACTTATTCTGTTAAGATCGATGAGGAATTAAAAGACAGGATCATGAGTTCTATAAAAGATTCCGGTGTAACCGGAAAGGAGTTTTTCGCACGTTTGCTTGAAATTTATGAAAATCAAAAGCCACAGAACGAAAAAAAGGCACAGGTTTTTGGTGAGCTTGAAGGTCATATTTCACGTATCAGGTCAATATATTCAGGGCTTATTGAGGAATCAAAACTGGAAATCGAAGGGGTAAAATCTGAAATTCAAAAAATGAATGAAGAAAGGACTAAAATAGAAAATGAGTTCAAAGAGAAAATAAGCACATTTGAAGATGAGATAAAAGCTCTGAAAGCTTCGGCTAAAAATTTAGATGAGGAGAAGAACGCTCTGTCAAAAAAACTAAAAGAAGTTGAAGAGATAAACAATACAAATGTGGATCTCATCAAAGAGTATAAGGATAAAATTGCTCTCCTTTCAAAGGAGATCGAATCATACGAAAAACAAAAAGATGAAAATATGTTGCAAAAAAAGCAAATCGTAGAATTTAAATCAACGATCGAAAAGATCTTAAAAGAGAAAGAAGAATTATCCAAAGAGCTTGATTATCTGAATTCTGAGATAGACAGATTGAAATTAGATCATGAGAAAGAAATTGAAAGTCTTTCAATAAGATTGAACCTCGACAAGCAGACCGAAATCATAAAAGAAAGGCAGGAATGTCAGGAAAGGATACGTACAACTGTGGAAGATCAAAGAAAACAGTTCGATGATTATAATTCAACCATAAAGAAGCTTTATGCGCAGATTGACGACATGAGAGACACCATCATGAAATTGAGACTAAATGGAGAAAGTTCAAAGAAAAATGGAGGTGGACAGAATTGAGAAAGATACTCATAATTTTGATTTTAGCATCTTTTTCTTTGACAATTATGGGCCAGACTCTTGATGACCTGTTGAAAATTGCAGACAACATATCGACACTCAAATATGCAAATGAAATATCATCGATTTCAGGAATAACGTCTTTTGACGTATCTGGATATGGTGGTATGACCTTTTCTTCATCTTTGACTTTGTTTAATAGTGCCAATGCAACCGGTGTGGTAAGCTTGCAGATATTCAAAAATCTTGGGGTGGGTTTTGGCCTTTCAAAAAACGGTTTGACTCTTTTGGCAACATTCGAACCATATTTATACCAAAGTAATGCCGATCAATTTCTGGCAAATTATTTGAGTGATCATGTGAAGCTCAAAATGGATGTGATAAACCTCTTTTTCGATGCTATGAATGTATCAAGAACTATAAATTATATGAGCAAAGACGCAACGGATCTTAAAACCCAAACTGATATTGCTTTGTTGAAAAATCAATACATTTATGACGTTGGAATGATAGAAACTCTTCTGAGTGTTAAAATCCAAAAACTTGATTTTCCGCCTTTAAATGTACCTTCAAATCTTCCATCATCCTACACGTCTTACCAACAATTCACGGTCCGGCCACAAAATTCAGATTTGGTATTTGGAAGCGAGGTTAATCTATTTAAAAATCCATCCATTTCTCTTTCTTTCAGTTATTCATGGAATCAGAATGTGACGCAACCCCAGCTGAATATGCTTGATGTCCAGAAGCAAAAGTACTTCAACGATATTCAGATCTTATCGAGAGCAGTTAAAATTTACGATTCAAAGCTAAGCAACCTTTTAGACACATACTCAACAACTTACGGAAATTACTTACAGGGTAAAAGTACAGCTACCGATGTCAAACGGATATCTGATGAGATATCAAATACTGGATATGAAAGAGATTTATTCTGTATAGAATTATTGAAAGAATATTATCTGTATGAGGCAATTACAGAATGAGGATCAGGGTTTTACTTCTTGTTTTTCTTGCAATTTCAATACAGATCTTTGCTGTTTCTCCAGAATCTATTTTAACACTCTCAAAAGATCCATTGACGCTTGAGAAAGCACAGGACGAAGTGTTAAATGCACTAATAGATAATCCAGCCTCTCTAACACTTCTTAACACAGCAAGGACTGTTTATTCGAAGATAGAAATAGTAAAAAGTACTCAATCGACGCCTGAAACAGCACTTGCGAATACCATTATCGAAGAGAATAGGGATCTGTTCTATAAAACTTTAAGTGATCCTGCTTTGACGACTTTGCCTTCAACATTTGATTTGCTTTTTAATATACTTCCTATTTCTCAAGATTACGATCGCTTTTTCACTTATATTTCGCAGGGAGATTACGACGATGCTTTAACGCTTTTCAAAAAACTAAAGTACATCTATAAAATTCCGGATTCGAAAGCATATTTGCCCAAAGAGAATGTCGTGTCTTTGTGGAATTTCTTCGCACAAGAGATAAACATAGATCCTTCTCTATTCGATACAGATGCGGCACAATTCGTCACTTCTATCGCCAATTATTATGATATTAAAAACATATACGTAAAAACATATATCTGGCTCAGCGGATTAAGTATTCCACAATCACAAATGGGTTTTAACGTTATAAATTTTGAATCTCTGATAGCTTCAACTTCGAATGTGCAGATGGATCCGAATCTTCTTCAGTGGAAATTCACAGTTTCAAATTATCTGGCACTCTATTCATCAATTTCAGACGCGATACGTGAATTTCCTTCTGCCAAAGACACGAAAGCCTTTATAACAAATTCGGTTATTTTTTACAGAGCGGCGCAGAATTTACCCCATCAATACAGTACATCTATAAGTGAACTTTTGAGCACATACTTCAATCTCATCTTCAATGCTGTCAGTGCGAATCCAACTTTATTGTCGACTGATACGGCAAATGAGATGAGAAAGACCGCATCAGAATTCATATCGGATCCTAATTCGTCTAAATTACTCGCAATAGCTCTTACCGTTCAAAAAACGCAAAGCAAATCATCTGCAGCACAAACTGGATCGATCATTTATTCGATCATAGTTATAGCGATTGTGATCTTTTTATTAACGATCCCTCAAATAAGGTTAATGTTATACAAAATTCTAAAATTTCACGGAATGGAATTAAAGTTCTACACGAAAAGGATAGCAAGAAAGCCACAGGATCCACAGATACATATGAAAATAGCAGATATTTACGAGCGGATGGGTAGATATGATGAAGCTAAAAGAGAGTATAGTGTCGCAATAAAGTTAACTGATGTGAAAAAAGGTGATAATCGATGAAAATAGTTAACAGTGAAGAAATGAAAATGCTGGAATCAGCAGCCAAAACTTACGGTATAGATGAAATTTTGATGATGGAACATGCAGCTATTTCTTTGTACCTTTCAATGGAAGAAGAATTTGGCAATCTGACCGGGAAAAAGATTCTCATCGTTGCTGGCAAAGGAAATAATGGCGGAGATGCAATGGCAACAGCACGAAATCTTTTAGAAACTGGAGCCATCGTTAAAGTTTACCTTGTTCTTGGCGAGCCATCAGGCGAACTTGCAAAAAAGCAGCTTTCCATACTCAGAAATCTCGGAGTTATATGTAAAATATTGCCGGACGGACAAACACTTGTTGAGAATATAGTCGACGATATAAAATCATCTGACATCATCATAGACGGTTTGCTCGGAACAGGAGCTAAAGGGAAACCCAATGGTGAACTTGAAAAGTTCATTGATATAATTAATGAAAATTCAAAATTTACGGTTTCTGTCGATGTACCAACAGGTCTTAATTGCGATACAGGGAACATTCTGGGTACATGTATTCATGCCGATATGACGGTTACATTTGGCTTTATGAAAATAGGCATGCTACTTTATCCAGGCAAAGAATTTTGTGGAAAAGTAAAGATCGGAAAGATCGGTATACCATGTGGACTTGAAAATGAACTGAAGGGCGAGATCACAACATTTGATGATGCAAAATCTTTGTTGCCAAAAAGACCAAGGTTTTCTAACAAAGGAACATTCGGAAAAGTACTGATAATCTCAGGATCTGCAAATTATACTGGCACCCCAACAATGGTTTCTTACAGTGCTTTAAGAGTTGGTGCCGGTCTTGCAACAGCAGCCGTTCCAGAACCTTTCAATGCGATCGTGACCTCACGCCTTCCTGAAGCCATCTCGATACCGTTACCCAGCAAGAATGGATATATATCAGAAAAGGCTCTCGATCTCTTAGGAGATCTTGCAGAGAAAGCAGATGTTGTTGCAATAGGACCGGGCCTTGGAATGGATGATGGTGTGAAAGAATGTGTCAAATGGATCATTTCCAATGTAAAAAAACCCTTGGTCATAGATGCGGATGGATTGAATTCGATCAAAGGAGAAGTAAAAAATTTACATTTCAATGAAAGGATGATCATAACACCTCACCCGGGAGAATTTTCACGTTTAATATCCACTGAAATTTTTAAAATCCTTAAAGATCCAGTGAAATACGCCATAGATTTTGCAGTATCCGAGGGTGTTAATATACTTCTGAAAGGACCGACAACTGTGATAGCACAACCAGACGGAAAATATTTTTTAAATGCAACGGGCAACACGGGCCTTGCAAAGGGAGGAACAGGTGATATACTTACCGGCATGATAGCTGGCTTTATGGCACAAGGATTGAATGCCATTGATGCTGCAAGGCTGGCAGCATACATTCATGGAAGGTCGGCCGAAATTTACGCAAAAAACAAAAATGAGGCCTCGATGCTTCCCGAAGACCTCATTGATATAATTCCGGATGTACTTTTCGATCTCAACCGATAAGCCTTTCTAAAAAAGTTGGTAAAACAAAAGCAGAATTATGGATCTCTCTGTTGTAGTACAACAGGGATCCATCTAATTCCTTAAGCCTTGAATCGTCACCTTTAAAGGAAGGATCAACTTTTTTCGAAGCATAAGCAAAAGTCCAGAAACCAGATGGATACATTGGAACAAACGAAAGATAAGGTCTAACAATCGGAAAGACCTTACGCAACTCAGAAAAACATCTTTCCATTTCTTTTGAATCATAAACAGGATTTTCTGCCTGAACCGTTATTATACCATCTTCTTTAAGCGCATTATCGCAAGACTTATAAAACTCTCCGGTGAACAAAGAACCACCGGCGCCTTTATAAGGATCTGTCGAGTCTATAATGATCACATCATACTCAGAATTCTTTCGTGTTATAAAATTTTTCCCGTCTTCATTGTAAATAGAAACCCTCGGATCACTCAATTTTGAAGCCGTAGATGGCAAAAAGTCTTTGCAAACTTTAACAACTTCCGGATCTATCTCAACAAGATCAACTTTTTTAACGCTTCTGTGTTTCAAAACTTCTCTTACGCTACCGCCATCTCCACCACCTATAACGAGGACATTCTCAGGAGATTGATGGGCAAAAAGTGGTACATGGGTAATCATTTCATGATACGTGAATTCCCATCTTTCGTTAAGCTGTATCATACCATCCATAACAAGAACCTTTCCAAACTCAGGTGTGGAAAAAACGTCTATCTTCTGAATCGTACTTTGTTTCGAATAATCTACTTTGCTTACACGAAGGATCGTTGAAACATTACCACCTGGCACAATTTCTTCAAAGAAAAATGAAGCATTATCTTTAGACAACTTTAACACCTTCCAGTTCATGAATTCCTACTTTATCATATTCTCCTCTTTGTAATTCAATAACAGATTGATCTTGAGAATTCATGACGTTTTTCAAATATTCGAAAGCCTTCCATGGATCAACAGAGTCGCCACACGTGAAAAGATCTACAGCGGCATAACCGTATTCTGGCCATGTGTGAATAGAAAGATGTGATTCCGCTATCACGACAACACCACTTACACCATAAGGTTTAAACCTGTGAAAAGTTGAATTGACGATCGTTGAATTTGCTTTTCTTGCAGCTGTTCTCATGTGCTCTTCTATACCAGCAACGTCGTCGAGGATGGCTGAATCACAGCCATAAAATTCTATCAGAAGATGCCTGCCAAGAGCCTTCATCTGCGACGCCTCCTTCATCAATCTATAGTTATCCATAATAAAATTGCTTTCTTAGATTTAGAAACATTTCTTAGCTGATGGCGGTGATCTGCCTTGTAATAAAAGCATTCACCACTTTTCAATTTATAATTCACATCATCTAACCATAACTCAACGTTACCCTCTATCACGTATCCAAACTCTGCGCCTTCATGATAATTTTCGGGGGATGTTTCTCCTTCAGGCTTAACAACAACAAATTTTGGATCTATCTTTTTATCTTCAACGCCTTGTATCAAAAGCATCGTCTTTATTCCTTCAGGTTCATCGTAAAGAGGGACCCTGTCTTTTTTTGTGAATACAACCTTAGAAGGTACCTCTTCAGCAAAAAATTGTTTCAGGCTTATACCGAGAACATTCAAAATTTGCTCAAGAGTGGCTATTGAAGGAGAAGTTTTATCTCTCTCAAGTAAAGAAATAAACCCTTTGGTAAGATCCGCTCTCTCGGCAAGTTCCTCTTGCGTAAATCCTCTCGAAAGCCTTAGTCTTTTGATTTTGGCACCTATCTCCATGGTAATCCTCTTTAATTATACTTTTTTGTTTAAAATATTAAACACGCATAACATCTATATTTATGAAACAATTTTTAACAATTTAATCTTAAAAACTTACACTTTATACTTCTAAATCTAATGTTATTAAACATATTGATTAGCAGCGTTAAACAGTATATCATTTGAAATTGATTTTGTCAAGCCTTCGAATTTTCCATAATAGCTAATGGAACTGACTTTCAAATAAACGTATGGGCAGTCACCACTGAAATATCGTATGGTGATACTGTTACCTATTCTCACATAGCTGACAGAATAGGAAACCCGCCGCATCAAGAGTAGTTGGAAGGCACTGTCAAAAAACCCAATTCCGATAGTTATACCCTGTCATAGAGCTGTTGCCAAAAATGGTCCCGGAGGATATGCGGAAATGCGGAAAAGCTCTGGAAAAAATTATGGCTCATTATGGCTCTTCGATCATGAAAAAACCTGTAGAATAACGAATTAACTCGGCTTAACACTCAAACAACTTAACATAATCAATAGAAAATATGTTATCATATTTGTGAATTAAAAAAACCGGAGGGCCACTTTTGTGGCCCTCTTTGTCTATTCACCTGCTTTGTCAAGTTCTTCGATCCTTTTGTTGATCTCATCGAGTTCAATTTCAAGATGTCTTTTTCTGTAACTGTAAAAATCCTTTAACTCTTCTTTAGACAGATCTCTCCATCCATAACTTCTGCCGTATCCCAAACCATATCCGCGTCCAAAACCATCACCAAGTCCTAAACCATATCCATCTCTGCAACCACGGCCTCGACCTCCACCATTTCCATGACCGTACCCGTAAAAGTCATCATTCCGCATCATCTTTCACCTCCTTTCTCAATTTTTTTGTATGTATCAAGAAATTTTTTGTAAATTTCTTCTTCTTCTCTTATTTGTGCTACTGAACTGTCCAAAAATTCTTTTCCCTTATCTGTAACTCTGTAAACTCTCCTTGCTGGGCCAGCTCCTTCCATGTCCCATGCGGAGGTAACAAGACCCATTTCTTCCATACTTCTGAGGACTTTGTACACGGTTGTTTGATCTGGAATATAAATTTTGAATCCAAATTTCTCAAGTTCATCCATAAGCTCATAACCATGAGAAGGCTTTTGAGATATAAACAATAAAAGAAATGGCCCAACAAAACCAATACCCATTCCATGAGAACCTCTAAATCCTCTTCCACATCCATTCATCGCTAACACCTCCTTAGAACATATATGATAATATCATATATAAGATCAAAAGTCAATACCTTATAAAAAAAGCCACGGTTAACGTGGCGTGTGTCATTCAAATTTTTATGATTATTTCTTAGCCTTTTTGTCCATTTTTTCTTCAAGTTCTTTTAAATATAGATCGTACAACTGTAAAGTCCACCACATATTGATCACCTCTTTTGATCTTTCTCGATTATTATCTATCAGATCACGATCTGATTCTACTACTTTTTTCTGTCAATGTCAAATCATAAACTGCATCAAAGAAGAAAATTGTTAAATATCAATTAGAGACTGTCCAACAATTTAGGGTCATAGTGTAACAGTCTCCGATTTCCTGTTCTTTGGCAATCCGGCAGAATATGCATACTCTGAGATACGGAATCTCTGAGGTCTTTGAAATGTAAAGAATCATGTTCTTTAGCTGTGGCAAAGGAGTATTTCAACACTAAAGATGTTTGAGCATCACATGTGATATGAGCTATCCATACTCCTATTTATCCTTTGTCGTTTTTGTTCATGAAGCATTCTTGTCCGTATATTTATGATGCTTTCTCTGAAGTTGTGCTCTATGATCCTGACATGGCTTGACCATGGTTGAATCTACAGCGGTATCGTTTGGTTTGTGACCTATTTGAAGTTCATATATCATGATGACTTTTTGGATCAAAGCATTGTAATTCATGTTCGTAACAAGGAAAACGTTGAATTAAGGTTAAAATGTCTCATACTTTTAAGCGACCATCTAAAAATTCCTATTTAAAATCGTTGGACAGTCTACTAAATCTTTTGAATACGGATAGATGTGAGACACTTTTTTATGAATAAGCATTAGTTAAAATTCAAGTGATATAATTGGGCAAATGTGAACTTCGGAGGATTGCGTGAAAATTATAAGATCAAAAAGAAAAACGCTATCTCTTCAAATAACAGAAGATGCTAAACTGGTAATCAGGGCATCTTACACAATGAACAAGAGAACCATATACCAGATAATCATGAAACATAAAGGCTGGATCGAAAAAAAGCAAAAAGATATGATAAATAGATCGAAATTGCTTGGACATAAATTCGTGGATAACGAAGAATTTTTTTACCTTGGAAACCGTTACAAATTGCAAATTGTAAAAGATCAAAAAATTCCATTGATCTTTGATGATAATTTCTTTCTTTCCGAACGTTATTTGGATAATGCAAGAGAAATATTTTTAAAATGGTACAAACTAAAATCCTACGAAATTATCTCAGAACGCGTTAGTGCATATGCAACAAAGTACGGTTTTAAATTTGGAAAATTAAGGATCACAAATGCAAGAAAAAGATGGGGTTCTTGTTCTTCAAACGGTAATTTGAATTTTTCGTGGAGACTTGTTATGGCTCCCATTGAAGTTATAGATTACGTCGTAGTACACGAATTCACACATCTTGTAGAAAGAAATCATTCAAAATCATTTTGGGAAAAGGTAAGAATGATCTATCCTGAATATGAAAAATATCACGATTGGTTGAAAGAAAATGGATATCTTCTTAATCTATAAAGAGAGTTTTGAAAGGGATGAGTCTTTTGAAAAAATATCTTTTTGTTCTGATTCTGATTTTGCCCGTGATATCTTTGGGCATGAATATAACTTCAAGCAAAATAACTTTAAAATCGGCCGTTGAGATCGCAAAAACTTACTTTGATGTGCCAGCAAGTTTCACGAATTTTTCTTTCAATTACAATACATACGATGATCACCAAGATTGGGATCTAAGTTGGTCTATGCCACAAATAGATGGCGAAAGCGGAAGTATAAATGTCACGATTAACGCATCGACAGGTGACATAGAGAGTATGAATTACTGGAGTCAATCCAAAGATCAGCCTAAATATCTCATTCCAAAAATTTCAAGAAACGAAGCAAGAAAGATAGCAGAGAATTTTTTAAACAAAATAGATGGTGACAAAATGGCAGATCTCATCCATTTGAAAAACTCCGATCAAATTGTTTCATTATCGCTTCCTCAGTCCTACGTTTTTGAATGGGAAAGAGTTGTAAATGGAATACCCTTCCCAAGTGATGAAATAAAGATCTCCGTCGATGCCCAAAACGGGAGGATAACAAATTATCAGATGAACTGGACAAATGCAAAATTTCCGAGCCCTTTAGATGTTCTCGATTTACAACAGGCTAAATCGGCATTTTTGTCAGACAATTTGTTAACGCTTGAATATTACCCGCCACAATCTACCGACGGATCAACTGCCACTCTAGTGTATGCCCTCCCACAAAAAACAAACGGTGCAATAGATGCTATTACTGGAAAGCCCTTAGAGGTTAAGAATGATGAATGGTTAAACTGGGGTTACTTTTCGAATGTTGTCAATGGCGTAAAAACGATTGATTCAGGCAATCAAATCCAATTGGAAGAAAATTACAAATTCATAAGCGAAGAGATGGCGA
>JAVRKU010000022.1:0-21938 GCA_031962125.1 Mesoaciditogaceae bacterium
TCTGTAGATAAGGATTATCTGTATTTGTCAAAGAACAATCAATAAAACCAAAATGAGATGTTTCAGAATGCCTTCTTTTTCTTTTACCTCATGAACCTTTAAAACGCTGGAGTTGAAGAATACCATAAGGATACAGTAATTATACTAAACCAACTTTAAATTCCGAATCTTAGCGGAGAGCATGATGCCCCAGAGGAAGCCTTCGCAGCGCAGCAAAGACAGATTCCGACGGGGCGCATGCTGGAGCGGCGAGAGATGAATAAACATTCGACTTTTAAAGTTAAATCAGTATAAGTCAGAAAATATAGGGATCAGTGAGTTAATTCTTGTTCTAATCACCAATCCCTATGCTTTGCTTTCTCATAAAATCTTTGCTGTTGCTGATTAAGTATTGATTTTGGATTCACCAATGGTGTTGATCATTCGTATCTTACAGCCTCAACTGGACTCTTTTTGGATGCCATGTAAGCAGGATACAATCCAAAGAAGATCCCTATGATTACAGATACCCCAAACGAGAGTGCTATACTTGGCCATGTGATGATCACCATAAGTCCCAGTCCGCTGGCAAGATAAGTGACCAAAATCGCTATGAGATAACTGAAACCAACTCCTATCGCTCCGGCTACTATCGTTATGAACATGCTTTCAACGAGAAATTCTAACATTATTCTTCTTCCGGTTGCACCCATTGCCATTTTGATGCCTATTTCCTTTGTCCTTTCAGATACTGAAACCAACATTATGTTCATTATACCTATGCCGCCTACTATCATTGAAATGGCCGCTACCGACGCAAGCAATAAAGTTAAAACATCTGTTGTCTGGCTTACTGTTGAAAGAATCTGATTTTGACTTATGACACGATATTGATTGGCATTTTGACTTTGGTACACATCTGAATTTGCAATTCGCATATATAGAATGTTGTTGATCTCCGAGACAGCGTCTGCCGCCGTATTTGCGGATTTTGCAGAGGCAAGTATTTGTGACACACCCCCGTTAAGTTGAATCAATCTTGCCGAAGCAGTGGTATATGGAATCATAAGCATGTTATCTGGATCGAAAATGAGTTTGCCTCCTGTTTCCTGAAGTTCTCCAACTATTGTGAAGGCCGTTTTAACAGTTCCATTGGTAACGTAGACAGTTTGCCCCACAGGATCCTGATTCCCGAAAAGCGTCGTGGCTAAAGTGTTGCCTACAACTGCAACGTTTGAATAATTATTTTCATCCCTTTGAGTTATGAGCCTCCCGTATTGAATCGGAAGCGCAAGAATTGAAAAAGCATCCGGATATGCTCCAAATACAGTGGCAACGGTATTTGTGGCCTGGCATATGATGTTAAAACTCTTTTCAAGAACAGGCGTTACATCTGCCACATCAGGAGCCATGTTCTTGATGTTTTGAACATCTGTTTCATTAAGTACACTTGTTGTTAAAGCGGCTGCAGTCCTTCCACCAAAACCTCCGGAAAAACCCGGTATCACTATTATGACATTTGATCCCAAAGAAGATATTCGTGCAGTGACATTTTGTGTCGTACCTGCTCCTATTGCAATCGCAACTATAACGGCTATGACGCCAATGACTATCCCAAGCATTGAAAGGAAGGTTCTTACCTTATTTTTCCCAAGAGATCTGAAAGCCTCCATTAAAATTTCCATGTAATCACCTTACCTTTTTGCCGTTTTCTGCTTCTGAAACCTTATCAACTATAATACTGTCATCTATCAATCTACCGTCTTCGAGTGTAATTATCCGCTCTGCTTCGTTACCAACAAGAGGATCATGCGTAACGACTATGATGGTCTTTCCGTCTTCGTTTAATTTTTTAAATATGTCTAAAATCCTTCTCCACTGATTTGTTGCAAGATTCCCAGTTGGCTCGTCTGCAAGTATGACGGCCGGATCATTCGCAAGTGATCGCGCAACTGCAACCCTTTGTTGCTGACCACCGGAAAGTTGGTTGGGTCTGTGATGACCCCTTTCTTCCGGTTCTTCGAGTCCAACAGCCTTCAAAAGTTCCATTGCCCTTTTTCGCCTTTCGGCTCTTGAAACACCAGCGTAGATCATCGGCAGTTCAACATTTTCAAGCGCACTAAGGTTACCTATGAGGTTAAAACTTTGAAATACAAAACCTATCGTTTTGTTTCTGAATCTCGCAAGTTGAAAATCATTCATTTTCTTAACAGCTGTACCATTTATTATGATATCACCATCAGTTGCCCTGTCAAGACAGCCCATTATCTGCAACAAAGTCGATTTACCACTTCCGGAATGGCCCATTATCGCCGTGTATGATCCTTCTTCTATTGAAAAAGATACGCCTTTGAGCGCTTCAACCTGTATTTCTTTACCCATGTTGTATATTTTTTTTACATTTTTCAACTCCAAAAGAGCCATATCTTATCATCTGCCTCAAAGACCAACATGAGCATGATTGCCAAACGGATTACTATTTTGCTGGAATTGTGAAGGGACTTTCATTATAAGCACATCACCATCTTTAACTCCACTTGTAACCTGAACCATCATCCCGCTTTGCGTTCCAAGTGTCACAGGGGCTCTTTGATATCCAGAAGATGTTTGCAAAAGCACATATTTCTGACCATCTGATGCTGTGAAAACAGCCTGATAAGGTACTAAAAATCCCTTTGAAACGCTTAAAAGAAGACTTATGTTACAGTCAAGACCGTACACAACACCATACTTTAAGGGATCCTTATTGAAAGTTATATTTATAGGTATGACTGTTAAACCACTTTGAGTCGTCGCAAAGGGTTGAACAAAAGAAACTTCCCCTTGAAGCGTCAAATTGTTAAGTTGTGTAAAGGTTATCAAAGCAGTCTGACCAACTTTAACGTCTGCAAGATCAACTTCGTTGACATTTGCAGTTACCCACATGCCCGTATTCTGTATTATGGTTATCAAATTTGAATAAGATGTTTGGGCATTCACAAAATCACCCGTTGCAACGTTCAAAGTTTGGATAAATCCCGTTGCAGGGGATGTGATCGTCGTGTAATTCAAATTTTCCTGGGCAAGTTGCAACGCAAGTTTATATTGCTGGATCACTGAAGAAGCTGATTGACTTAAAAGTGCGTTGTAATAATTGTTTAACGCCTGAATGTAGTTAAGTTGGTATTGAGTTGAATTTAGCCTTGCAAGAGGCTGATTCATACCCACAAGTTGCCCTTGCTGAACGTAGACATTCGTTATTTGCCCTGAAATATATGGTCCTATGTTGTAAACGTTGGCTGTGACATTACCTACAAGTGGCAAATAGTTCCCTATGCTTGTTGCACTTACCGTGTACAAAACATGGGCTCCGTTTACAACTGCAAGATCCGGATTCGTACTTGATGATGTAGCCGAATCAGGTTTTCTAAATCCAAAGTACCATACACCCACTCCAACAACGACAATTGCTACTATGACTATAACAACAATCCATTTTTTCAAAATCCTTCACCTCCAAAAGGCAACCCTTCCATTTGCATTATTTGTATTTCATTTAAGAGTATTTGCTGTTGTATCTGTTCAGCGTTTAACAATGACTCCTGATAACTTAAATTGGCCAGCATGTAATCATCCTGACTTTCAATTCCTTCTTTGTAAAGTGCCTCGGCCGTTTGAAATGCCTGCAATGATGTTTGAACGCTATTTTGAGCGGTTGTAAGATTTATTTGAAGAGATTTTTGTTTTAAAATTAAACCGGTCAAAGACAAGATATCCGTAGTTGTGGCATTTTGGAGATTTTCCTGACCAATCTGAACATTTGTCAATCTTTCCTGAGATTGAATTACGTTTGATCCTCCATTAAGTAAAGAAAAATTAAGGCTTAAAGATATCGACCATCTTGAAATGTTGTTCAAAGGCACGGCAAAAGTGATGGTCGGATTTGGAATAAAAGGTAAAAACCACAAATTTGCCTGTGCCTGATAAGATTGATATTGATATTGAAGCGCTTTTATGTCATTTCTGTTCGATATAACGTCGTTTACGTTTATATTGGTTGAAAAATTGGACGTTATTGAATGGACAAAGGTCATTGTGTCCTGATAAAGTCCCGTTGAATATGGAGTGAAATTTGGAAGTGGCTGAATCGCCTTTAAAGAATTTTGATAACCTGCAAGAGCGGACTGGGATGAAAGCAGTTGCTGATAAGCCGTATTCTGTTGAGCGTAATTTTCAGAACTTATAGAATTGTAAACATCTTTAAGCACGTTAACCTGTTGGGTATAAAGATTGACCATTTGGTCGTAGTAATACCAGTTAAATATATTTTGAACAAGCGTTGTAAGGTAAGACCATTTGGCATTTTGCACAGACCACAATGCGTTAGAATAGGTAGATTTTGCTTGCATTAAATTCGCCTGATCTTCAACTATAAGACTTCTTGAAAGGCTTAATTCGGGTGCTTGAAAGCTCATGTTGCTGAGGTTAAGAGGCAAAGAAAATCCTATTGTTGTGGAATACAAATTCAATATACCAAGATTTATATCCAAAAACGACGCAGAATTTTCCAGACCTGTCGCGTTAAAAGTCAGTCCAACGGATTGCGTTGTCAAACTTAAGGTTGGGATAAAGAAAGATGTGAGTGAACTTAAACTATTTTGTGCCTGTATAAGGTTGATATTTGCGCTCTGATAAGTTGGATCCTGCTGATTTAGACCGGAATTGTAAAGATCCAAAAACGAATTTGATGAAGCGAAGATTACCATCGGCAAAACAAGCAATGGTATAAAGATGTATTTCCTCACTGCAGTGCCACCTCCGGCTTTAATCCAATCGAAACTATGTAAGACACAAGATCACTCCAGTAAGTTTGAAGGGAATTGTAATAAGAAAGTTGAGCGTTGAGGTAAGGTATCTTGTATTGACTTAGATAATTTACCGTAGATATAAGGCCTGCATTGTATTCATTCGTGTAAAAGGCAAGGTTACTCGTTGATATATCAAGATTTGCCTTTGCATTTAATACACTTTCGTAATCGTATTGAAGTTTTTGAATCGATGATGAATAGTTATTCTGAGATGATATCATGGCACTGTTTTGGTTAAGTGTAGCCTGCTGGACTGCCATCTTTGCCATTTCAATTGTGTATTGTGAAGAATTCGATGGCGTTGTGCTCAAATTGTACTGTGCGTTTTGAAGGTTAAGATTTGCAAGTTTTAGATTTAAATCGTGGTTTATCCATGTTGTAACGCTTTGTGGTATATTTGATAAATCTGGTACAGAAAATGTAATTTCTTGCCATTTTAATCCTGTTACATTTTGAAAGTTAGAAAGGGCAAAATTGTAATTCCATACGGCATTTTTAAGGTTGTTTTGATCAGTTGCAACTGTCACAGATGCCTGTTGCAAAGAGGTAGTTGATGCCATCGTTTTTTGAAAAAGCGCTAAAGTGCTTGCATAATTCATGGTGGCAACGTCTGAGTTCATCTGTGAAATTTCAACGTTTATGTTTGCTATCTCAACTCCAAATGCAGAACTTACGACGCTTGAGTAATAACTTTTTAGATCATTTTGATAGGTTTGCATGCTCGATGTGTAGGCAATTTGTGCTGACAATTGCGCACCTTGATTGACAATGGGCACTGAAGCCTGAATCATGTTCATCTGATATGTCATGCTTGCCTGTTTCAAAGTGATATTCGCTATTGCAAATGTTGTGTTGCTTGCCTGTGCGCTTTGAAAAAGTTGTGGCACATTCATTGAAAATGCGTAAATTGGGATCACGAATAAAATCAATATCAAAAATCTTTTCATATTGCCTCCTTTTAAAATAGCGTGTGGCAAAATGCCACACGCATTTTCCTTTTGAATGGGATGAGTTTTACTGTGCTTTAAGTTGGAGTGTGTTTATAACAAGATCATAGACTGGGAAATTGACAACAGCGTATATCAAGTCGGGCGATCTCAGCATTTGCATTCTGGCATTCTTTCCGAAATTTTGGAAAAGATTCATCATGTTGTACATTTCTTGAGGATTCATAGTAACGTTGAAATTGAAATTTCTGTTTGGTAAGGCCTTTCCAACTTCATTTCTCGCGTTAGGACCAAGCAATTTGCGCTGCATCTGCATCGCTGATTTTTGAAAATAATTCTGAAGCAAAGACAGTTGTTCAACGGTAATAGTTGATTTAATGTTGGTTATCAAATTCTCAGTTAATTTTGCATATTGAGAATTTAGTTTCGCAATTTCAAGATTTGCCGCATTTACAGTTGTTCCATCATTTGTAACTAATGCATCCCTCAAAGTTGTAAGTGCCTTAATTCTTTGATCCTGAAGTGCGTTTACCTGAGTTTTAAAATCTTTGAGATAACCCTCGAGATCAGAAGCCTGTGCAGAGGTAAGTTTCATGGCGTTGAAAACCTCAAGCATCTTGATCTGAACCTGAAGTTGAACGCCTTGAGATCCCTGAAGTAGTGCGTTCATGTTGGACAGTAAACCTCCAACAGAAGGCTGTGTAGAACTTGCAGACGCAGCAAAAATTCCAGTTACCAGTAACGGTATAAACAAAAGCACAAGAAACTTTTTCACAAAAATCACTCCTTTCGAAACCAATTTAATCGTTCATAAGTTTTGACATCTAAATTCGTAAAGGGTTTTATTTTTTCATATCTCTTTCACAACTCATTTTTTGAAGGTAAAAAATATCCCAGCCTTTGAGCCGGAATATCGAATTTGATTTCAATTTTACTTTTTTTCTGGAATATATTTCTCACCAGGAATTATCGTGCTTATAGCGGCTTTGTATATCATATTGCTCTGCTTTTGATCCTCCGAATCAACAAGCACAACAAATGAATCAAAATCTTTTATTATGCCTCTTTAGTGTGTTCAAAAATAACCCTTATGATTAATGGAAAAATTTAAGGTCATTAACAACTAAATAGACGGTGTGATTCAAATATTCGTTACAATTAAAAGACTATCATGTTATACGAGTTAGAAACATCTAAGAGTAGAACTAACAACTGTCGATTCAACAATGGTTAAGCCTTGCTTGAAACATAGGGCTCAACTTCAGAGAAAACGTAATAGCATATCAGGTTTCGAAGAAAAGTTCGATAGAGGCTTTGAGGTACGAATGATATAATACAATTAAATGCCAGCTGATATAATCTATCAGCTGGCAAATATGGGCTGATACCTCTCAATTAGATTTTGTGGGAGTGATGAGAGGATGGATTACAAAGTAAACAGAAGACAGACACTTTCAGAAATATCAGAAGGAGCTATTCTTGGAAGTCTTACGGCTCTGATATATACGATGCAACTTGTTTTTGGAATAGGAACGGCCGTGAGCTATTTAAGTTTAGTTCCTCTTGTTTATTCTGGAAAGAAATCTTTTTCAGAATGGATAAAAGTTGCATCTGTATCCAGTCTTTTCATTTTTGCCTTTAATGATATAGGTGGAGCAATTTTTTTCCTGCTCTTCATAATTCCTCTTTCATTATCTATCATTTTAAGATCCAGAGGAGAGTATCTTTTCGTCTCATCAAGTGTGATATTCTGGTCACTTGTACTTATTTTATCTAAAATGTCATGGATCGTTGGTTTTCACATTCCAGATTTTTTAGCTAGCTCATGGGTCTTATTGACCTTCATATTTTCGATGTTTGTCGTCGAGTTACTGTCAAGAATAATATCGAATATCCTTGAAAGATTCGAATATGAACCAAAAGAGAAACTTTTTCCTATAAAAGTGATATTTTTGATCGTAAATTTTCTTATCATATTTGTAACTTACTCACTTACTCTTCAGACACTTCTGATCTTTGCAATTATGCTTGCGATCTTCATCTTAGAGATTACAAACTCTGCCATCAGAAAAGAAGCAAATATCTTCTTTCAAAAAATTTTTCATTACGTTCACGATCTCATTGGAAGGTGAGATTAGAATACGATCCGATTTGAAAAAATCTATTGTATAATGAAAAGAATAGTTTAGAAGGTTGTGATATTTTGAGCCAGATTGAAATAAAGAATTTGACAAAAAAATTCGGATCATTTGTCGCCGTTGACGACCTTTCTTTTGAGATAGAGAAGGGAGATTTTTTTGCAATCCTCGGTCCTAACGGTGCCGGTAAGTCAACACTACTCAAGATGATGATGACACTTTCGAGAAATTACTCTGGAGAGATCAAAATCCTTGGTTATGATGCAAGAAAGAATACGAAACAAATAAGAGAGAACATAGGGATTGTCCTGGAAAATGTGATCCTTTATGATAAACTCACGGCCATGGAAAATCTTATTTTCTTTTCAGGTCTTTACCATCTTTCAAAACGTTCTATGCTTGAAAGGGCAGAGAAGCTTTTAAAAGCCGTCGATATGTGGCAGTGGAAAGATAAAAAAATAGGAAAATTCTCAACAGGTATGAAGCAGAGAATTAACATAGTAAGGGCCCTGATGCATGATCCAGAAATTCTCTTTTTGGATGAACCAACGGCCTCTCTCGATCTTCAAAGCTCCATAACCATAAGATCACTTTTGAAAGATGTTAATGCTGGTGGAAAATCCGTTGTTTTCACTTCACATACCATGAGCGAGGTTGAAGAGACGGCTAACAGGATCGCTATTTTAAATATGGGAAAGCTTGTAGCTGCAGGAACTCTTGAAAATATAGCTTCAAAAGTTAAAGATAATAGAAGAAATTTGAAAATAGAAATTGAAGATGGAAAAATAGATGATTACAAAAAATGCTTTCAGCAAAGTGGTATAAAAAATTATGAAGCAAATGCTCACATGATAATCTTATTTTATTCAGATGATGAAGAACTCGGGAAAATACTTGATACAATCTCTAAATTTCATCTACAACTTAGATCCATAAATACAGTGACCGAAAGTCTTGAAAGAATATTTCTTAAATTGACGGAAGATCATAAAAGGTAGGGATAAAGATGACAAGAGAAGAAGACGTTTCAAAAAAGATCGACAGGATAAGAAATTATCTGAAAGATCAGAGAAAAGATGGAGCACTTATCTCTAACGTGGAAAATTTTGCTTGGATAACATCCGGTGCGAGATCCTACGTTGCTCTTACCGACTCGATAGGTGTGGCATCCGTTCTAATAACTCAAAAGGACGCTTACGTTATAACAAAAAACATAGAAACGTTAAGACTTAAAAATAATGAGCTTCCAAAGAATTTCAACATTATTGAGTACGAATGGTTTACACCTTTGGATGAAGCCGTTAGAAGAATCGCAGATACACAGAATTTACTTTTTGAAGATGAACTAAATTTTTCCTCATTTCTTTTCAACGAACGTTTAAAATTAAGTGAATATGAGATAGAGAGATATGCCCAGACAGGATTGCAAAGTGCTAGGGCACTTGAACGTGCGATGAGAAAGGTAAACCCTGAAATGACAGAGTTAAATGTAAAAGGCATGATAGAGCAGGAACTTTCAAATGAAGGACTTGATATTTTGCTCGTACTCGTATTTGGAGATGAAAGCAGGATGTTATACAGGCACAACCTGCCGAGAGATGTGAAGATCGGAAAAAGATGTTTTGGATCGATATGCTCAAAGAAGTACGGTCTTATAATTTCTGCAACTAGAACCGTTGAATTCGACAGAGATGAAAAATTCGAGAAACAGTATGAGAAAAACCTTGAAATCGATGCCCAGATTCTTGATGCAACATTAAGATCAAATTCATTAGGACAGGTTTTCTTCGAAATAGAAAATTCGTATGCTTCTCATGGTTATCCCGATGAATGGAAGCTTCACCATCAAGGAGGAATAGCCGGATACAGAACGAGAGATGTCGTTGCGACGCCACACATGCCATTCGGCATCTCTGATTGGATGTCATTTGCATGGAATCCAACGATAACAGGGACTAAAATCGAAGATACATACGTCAGAGAGAAAAATGGGATGAGACTTTTGAGTGTTGATGAAAAAGGGAAATGGCCTTACATAGAAATAAATTTGAACGGGAGGGTTTATAAAAGATCGGATATACTGAAGCTTTGATGACATAATCGGAAGGAAATCAAAAGGAGAAATCAAAGTTGAGTGAAAAAGATGAATTAGAAAATTCTTTTAAATATCTTTTAGTATCGAGAGCGACGAGAAGTGTTGCTCTGATTTTTTCTACTTTAGCTATGCCTTTGTATTTAAGCGCACTGGGATATAAAGTTGTTTTTATAGGCGTGATGTATTTCTTCATGATGCTTTTGGGAGCCGTTATTTCAATAACTCTCGGATTGCTCGGAGACAGGATTGGATACAAAAATATCCTGATAATAGGTGAAATAATACCATTCATATCTCTATCAATACTTACTTTCACCGGCAATTTTATAATTATCATAATAGCTGCGGCATTTGGAGGCATAAGCGGAACAGCAGGTGGAATGAGAGGAGCATTTTCTCCCGGTACAACGGCCCTCATAGCGAGTAACTGGCGTAATGAGAAAGACAGAGTCAACAAGATAGGCAAACTCACGGCAGTGGGATCGGCCTTTTCTGTATTTGGAAGTATGATGATCTCATTACATGGATGGTTTTCAGGTCTTGTTGGCGTTGTTGACGCTTTCAGATTTCTTTTTGGACTCTCGGCAGTTCTTGTTGGAATCTCAATAATCAGTCTTCTACTTGTGAAGGAGAAAAAGAGGCCAAAGAAAGAAAGCAGGATAATGAAAAAAGAAAGTGGCATATACTCCATAAAAGTGCTACTCGCAAATATCATGAATGGCTTTGGCCTCGGTCTTGCGCTTCCTCTACTTCCGCTATGGTTTGCAATAAGATACAATGTGAATTCTTTTGGCATAGGTATAGCTTTCACAGGTACTTATATAACGACTGCGCTTGCATCTTATTACGCATCAAAATTCGCTTACAATAAAAAATTCAACGCACTCTTTGCAGCTACATTTTCAAGGACAATTCAAGGTGGCATGATAATAGCCATAGCATTCATGCCAACATTTTTTCTTGCGGCATTACTTTATGCGTTGAGAGGTTTTATTGCAGGGTTCGGAGCTCCATCAAGAACTGCGATAAACATGAGAGGAGTGAATGATCAGGATTACGGTACTGCATCTAGCATTCAAGGCCTTGGGGGTAGATTCGCCCAGACAAGCTCCGGCCTTTCCGGTTATCTCATGGATATCTATACCCCTCTCCCACTTTTCATAGGAGGCTTATTTCAAACTGTTGGAAGCTTCGTATATTTTGCTCTTTTAAAGCCGAAAACAAAAACGTGAAAATACTAAAATACTTTTGAAGAGTGAATTACCTGTTTTGTAGAGGGTTGTCAACACACGACTTTTACTCTGAGAATAATTGTGAATAGGTTAAAAGATCTAAATACTCGAAGTTGAAGATTTTTGAACAAACTAACGCATGCGCTTGACGGTAAAAGCCAAGCTGACATCTTTGTTTGTGAAATATATGATAATTATAAGATAACTGTTAACACAAAAGAATCTTAAAATTATTATTTATGTAATCATTTTTATATTATAATTACCTAAAATAGGGGGTGGTTTAAATGAAGATAAAGTTTTTGTTAGTCACTATCTTTCTTGTATCCTTGCTTTCACTTTTTATATTCGCCCAGGCGCCCAATCCAAATACTGTGATTGTTGAAGACGAGAGAGAGGTTTCAACACTCGATCCGGCTTTTGCTTATGACACAGGATCAGGGCAGATAATTAGCAACGTCTACGATTGTCTCATCCAGTACGATGGAACATCTCTTACAAAGTACATGCCAATGCTTTCAACAAATGTTCCATCCGCTAAAGACGGTACAATTTTAGACAATGGAACAACTTACATTTTCAACATCAGACAGGGTGTGTCTTTTCAGAATGGAAATCTTCTTACACCGCAGGATGTTGTGTATTCTCTTGAGAGAATAGTGCTTTTAGACAGAGCTGGAGGTCCTTCATGGATGCTCTCCGAGCCATTACTACCAGAAATAGATGGCTCTTATGTTGACTCAATAACCCAGTGGGCAGTTAAACTTGCGGGAGTCAATTCATGGGATGATTTATTTGTAACGGGTACAAAAAATCCGAAAAACGATAAATACAAACAGGCCTTGATCGATGCATTCAACCTTCTGGCAAAAGATTTCGAAATAAAGGGTAACACAGTTATAATGCATTTACCACATCCATATCCACCAATACTTGACATCCTGACCTATGGAGCTTTCTGGTCATCGATCATTAATCAGAAATGGGCTGCCGATCATAATGCATGGCCTGGCACTGCTGATACATGGTGGTACTATCAAAATCCAACCCGTGCTGAAGATCCTCTTTATTCTATAACAAATGGAACGGGACCATTTGAGCTCAATGAATTAAGCCCTGGCCGTCAGGTTATACTCTCAAGATTTGATAATTACTGGGGTGGACCTGCCAAGATTCAATACGCGGTTATCAAGACTGTTAATTCATTCACAACAAGAGAACTTGATCTCGTTCGCGGGAACGCTGATATAATTTCTGTTCCGCCATCTTTCCTTTCAGAAGTTGAAAATTTGAAGGGTGTTAATGTGGAAACACAGTATCCGATCCTCGGTATATATAACTTCTTTTTCACATTCAATCTTCCAGTTCAAGATAAATATATATATTCTGGTAAAATGGACGGGAACGGCATACCACCGGATTTTTTCTCCAACCTTGATGTTAGAAAAGCTTTTGAATATCTCTTTCCATACGATGAATACATAAAAGATGTTTGGCATAGCGATGGTATCCAGCCTAACGGACCTATACCGAAAGGCATTCTTGGTTACAGTAATAACACACCGAAATACACTTTTGACCTTGCAAAGGCAACAGAATACTTCAAAAAAGCTTACGATGGTCAACTTTGGAATACCGGTTTTAAATTTGCAATTGTTTATAATGTTTCAGATGATACGATGCAGATGGCATGCCAGGCTCTAAGTAATTACGCAAGAAAGCTCAATCCCAAATTTCAAATAGTGCCTATCGGAGAACTGTGGGCTTCTTTGCTTGATGATCAGGTTGCTGGGGTCCTTCCTATGTACACACTTGATTGGTTCGCAGATTATGCCGGAGCCTATGATTTTGTTTTTCCATATCTGCAGTCAAATGGAATTTACGGGGCATCGCTTGGACAGAACTTTATAGATTTAGCTAAGAAAGAATTTGATCCCCTGATTGGTCAGGCAATGCAGACGGCAGATCCAGCGCAACAGTTAAAAATTTACGAACAAATAAGCAGCCTGTCATACCAGTATGCAACGATGCTCTGGCTTATTCAGCCTGTAAGCAAGATTATTTACAGGGATTGGCTGAAAGGGCTTTACCCTTACAATTTCAACCAGATATTTAATAAGCAGATCATCTTCTACAACATGTATAAAAAATGATCCTTTCAATCTTCAAAATCCCCTCTGTGAGGGGATTTTTTAATTTTAAACAAAGTCATAACACATCTGATGTATAATCATCCTGAATGCCTTTCAAGGAGAAATTAAATGCTGGGTGAAATACGCGCTAAAAATTTTGCACTTTTTGAAGATCTTGATATCATGTTCTCAGACAAAATGAATGCCATAACTGGCGAAACAGGGGCAGGAAAATCTCTTTTTCTTTCTATTTTGAAAATATTACTTGGTGAAAAAAACGAATTTATCACAGAAAAAAGTGAGATCGAAGCAAGATTTTTTGTCGATGAAGGTGAGTTCCTTGTAAATATCCGTCTGACACCTTCAAGGATGAGCCCGAGGATAAATGGTGCGATGGTAACATTGTCAGAACTGAAAAATCTTGTTAGCAAGTGGATGGACATTCATAACCAAGGAGTATCTGATATTCTCAGAGATCCTAAGATGCATTTAAAATTTGTAGATCTCTTTAATCCTGCAATTGCAGAGCCTCTTGAAAAATACAGAGAGCTGTACAGGGATTACATGAAAATTCAAAAAATTGTTAAAGATAAATCAAATTTAAATATCGCTTCTGAAATTCATGATCTTCCAGATGAAATAGAGAAAATATCAAAAATTCTCATGTCGGATGAAGAATACGAAACCTTAAAAAATGAATATAAAAGGCTTTCAAATGCCAGAGAAATAATTCAAAAATCCAAAGATATAGATTATCTCATAACCGGAGAAAATGCACTTGAACCCATCCTTGAAAAAGTAATTGACTGTTTCAGAGAACTTGAAATGCTTGATCCTTCAGCAAAACAATTTTTTAATGAGATCACATCCATCGAAATGTCAATTCATTCTATTGAAAAAGAGGTATCAAGATATGCTGCTTTGCAGGAATTTGATGTTGAAAAATTTAACGAGATCGAAGATAGAATTTCTGAAATTGAAAGGGCTAAAAGAAGATACGGCCCGACACTTGAAGATGTGAGAAAGCATCTTGAAGAAATGAAAGAAAGACTCGATCTCTTGAATGGCATTTCCATGGAATTGGAAAAGGAAAACGAACACTTAAAACGGCTCATAGAACAGATGAACATGCTTTCATCAAAAATAAAAGAAATGCGTCACGCCGCGGCAACGGATCTCGTTAAAAAAATTCATGATAATCTCAAAGATCTTTCGATGCCAAAAGCAAAAATATCTTTTGTTCAAACCGATACAAATTTCACAGAGGATGGAGCGGATTACATAGAATTTTTTGGATCCATGAATCCTGGAACTCAAGAAATGCCTATATCCAGAATTGCATCCGGCGGAGAAATGTCGAGATTTTATCTTGCTATAGAATCTTCGATCGGATCAAAACTACCTATCTCTACAATTGTTTTTGATGAGATCGAAGCTGGTATAGGTGTGAGAAATGCAGATATCATTGCAAGCAAAATGGTCGAAATGTCAGAAAATACCCAGCTAATAGTTATAACCCACATGCCACAGATAGCAGCCGTTGCAGATAAACATTTCAAAGTTGAAAAATACCAGCTTGATGGGAAAACATTCTCTACCATGAAAGAGATAACAGGAAATTCAAGAAAAAAAGAGATAAAAGAGATGTTTGGAAAGTCTGTAAAAACTTTTTGAACTTTTTACACTGCTTTTGTGAGATACACTGCAACAAAGAATTATGAGCGAGCATCTATGCTTAAGCATTTGTAAGATTTTCTTAGATAACTAACGCAAATAACCTATAATCGGCCGGGAAAGCATAAAAATGTCGTTAATCGACTTTAAACGCATTTGACAAAAATTTCGTTTAAAGCTAAACTTTTAGAGAAAACGTTTTCTGAAAGAAGATAAATATGGTAAATATAAAAGTAGTGGCAAAAGAAGCTGGTGTTTCAATATCTACGGTATCGAGAGTTGTGAACGGAAACACGAGTGTGCGGGAAGACCTCAGAAATAAAGTGCTTGAGGTCGTCGAAAAGACTGGATACCGTTCTAATTTTCTTGCAAGAGGGTTGAAAGGACTTCCAACACGCACAATAGGCCTTGTAATTCCAGATATAGAGAATCCATTTTTTCCGGCGATGGTGAGGGGAGTTCAGGATGTCGCAAACCGCAATGGTTATGCGATATTTTTGTGCAATACAGATGGGGATATGAAACTTGAAGAAGGACAGTACAATCTCCTCTTAGAGAAAAAAGTCGATGGTATCTTGCTCGTTTCTTCATCACAGGATATTCCATTTTTGGAAATAGCCTCTTCGATACCAATAGTGCTTTTAGATAGATATACACAATCATCAAACTTTTCTTATGTAGTTGTAGATCATACTTATGGAATAAATATTGCAATAGAGCACTTAAGAAATGTCGGCAGATTAAGGATTGCTTTTATTGGATCAAAACCTATAACGTCAGGAGCGAGAGAACGTTTTCAAGCATTTCTTGTCAATCATCAGCGGGATCCAAACCTAAAATCACGAATTCTTTTCGGAAAATACACCCAGGAAAGTGGTGCTGAAATGGCAGAAAAGCTTTTGAACAGCGGAGAAAAATTTGATTCGATTGTTTGTGGAAATGATCTCATAGCTTATGGAGTAATAGACGTCCTTCAAAATCATGGAATAAAGATACCGGAAGATGTTTCGGTTGTTGGGTATGATGATATACCTTCTTCTGCTTACAGATCTCCAAAACTTACAACTATTCACCAACCTATCTATGAACTCGGACAGATCGGAGCACATATGATGATCGATGCAATCGAAAAAGGGTTGAATGAAACTAAACATATAAAATTAGAACCATATTTAATTGTAAGAGAAACAAGCGTACCAAGGGGTGTAAAAAGTGCCAATAATTGATATTGAAAATGTATGTAAATCTTTTTCTAATGTTGAAGTGCTTAAAAACATAAACCTCAAGATAGAAAAAGGAGAAATTCATGCAATAGTTGGAGAAAATGGAGCTGGCAAATCAACTCTTATGAAGATCATAGCAGGAGAACATGTGGCAACATCAGGAAGACTCAGCGTAAGGGGAATCGAAAGGCATTTTTCTTCTCCGCTCGATGCTATTGAAAGTGGAATAGCCTTAATTCATCAGGAATTCAGTCTTGTGCCACAATTGACGGTGTATGAAAATATTTTCCTTGGAAGAGAAATTTCAAAAAAATTTTTGGGTGTTGATTTTATAGACAAAAATAGCATGGAGAAAGAAGCGAAAAAGATTCTTGAAAAATTTGGGATTTCAAATATTCCAATAGATTCAAAAATAAGAGATATGAATGTTGCAGACAAGCAACTTACGGAGATTGCAAAAGCATTATCAACAAATTCAGAAGTTTTGATCATGGATGAGCCAACAGCTGCATTAAGTTTAAGAGAGACGGAAATGTTATTTTCTATATTAAAAAATCTCAAAAATCAAGGAGTTACCATTATATTCATATCGCACAGACTTGAAGAGATCTTTGAGATAGCAGATACTGTAACGGTTATGAGAAACGGAGAAGTTGTTGCAACAAAACAAATAAATGACGTAAGCATGGATGAAATTGTGAGTATGATGGTCGGTAGAAGCTTGAAAAACAGGTTCCCTGAAAAAATCCAACACGAGATAAAAGATATCCTTCTCGATGTCAAAGATCTTTTTTCGGACTCTTTTAAAAATATAAACTTTAAACTACGTAAGGGAGAGATTCTTGGTATAGCGGGACTCGTAGGTTGTGGAAACACACAACTTGGTGAAGCTTTGTTTGGATTGAGAAAATTTGAAGGCTCACTATTTTTAGCCGGAAAAAAGGTAAAAATTTCCGAGCCGGTTGACGCAATAAATAACGGGATCTTTTTAGTTCCGGAAGATAGACACGATCTTGGTCTTGTTCTTCAACTTTCCGTTAAAGAAAACCATTCTTTACCAAATCTTGATTTTTTATCTAAGAGAGGATTTGTACTTGGAAAAGAAGAAAAGAAATCTGTGAATTTTTCTGTAAATTATCTCAACACAAAAATAAGCAGTATAAGGCAGAGAGTGGATAATTTAAGTGGTGGGAATCAGCAAAAGGTTGTACTCGGAAAATGGCTCGCAAGATCTCCAAAAATACTTATTTTAGATGAACCAACAAGAGGCATAGATATAGGAGCAAAATACGAAATATACAAATTCATGTATGATCAGGTCTCCAGAGGTGTTTCTATAATTCTTATCTCTTCGGAGCTCGCTGAAATACAGAATCTTTCAGACAGAATACTTGTGATGAGTGAGGGCAAGATAACGGGTGAACTTGATCCAAAGAATTCAACTCAGGAAAATATTTTGAGGCTTGCGGTTAAAGGAAAGGAGCAATAAGATGACAGTTTTAACAAATGGCTTTATAAGAAAATACGGCGTTATCTTTGGATTATTAGGAATAATTATATTCTTTGCGATCGAGTCTCCGAATTATTTTTTCACGTCGTCAAATTTCATACTAATATCAAAGCAATCTTCAATAAATATTCTTCTTGCCTTAGGTGAGATGTTTGTTATACTCACAGCCGGAATAGATCTTTCAGTTGGAGCAATTGCCGGTCTTGTTGGTGTTATCGCAGCGGGTACGACCGTGGCAACAGGAAATGTATTTTTCGGTATTTTGGCAGGTCTTGGTATAGGAGCAATATTTGGAATAGTTAATGGAATAATTGTTGCCTTTGCAAAGGTTCCAGCGTTCATAGCAACACTTGCCACTATGTCTGCCATTACAGGTATTACCCTGATATACACACAAGGTGAGCCTATATGGAATCTTCCTTCATCTTTCGATTACATCGGTCAGGGAAATTTTTTGGATATACCTTTTTCAATTATCCTTATGGTGATGGCTTTTGTTGTGGCATGGATAGTCCTCGGACGTACGAAGTATGGAAGGCATGTTTACGCGGTTGGCGGAAATATTCGGGCATCGAGAGCGGCAGGTATAAAAATAGCAGCGATTCTGGTTAGCGTATACGCAATAAGTGGTTTACTTTCGGCTTTTGGTGGTGTTGTCCTTGCATCAAGACTTGGAACGGCTGAACCAACTGCCGGATCAGGTTATGAACTTGATGCGATAGCCGCAGTTGTTTTGGGTGGAACAAGCCTTTTTGGAGGAGAGGGCTGGGTTGTCGGTACGATAATAGGGGGCTACATAATAGCAGTTTTGAACAATGGAATGACTATAATGAATATTTCAGCCTATTATCAGGAGGTTGTTAAAGGGCTTGTCATCCTTCTTGCTGTTATGCTCACAAGCTTTGGAAAGAAGTACTGGAATGAATGATAGCGGGGCAGTTGCCCTAAATTTCAGGAGGTGGTAGAAGTGAAAAGTTTGATCCTTTTAGCGGTGATGTTAATCACTATAGCCGCTCTATCCATGGCTCTAACTATTGGATTTTGTGTCTCAACTCTTAACAATCCCTACTTTGTTTCTTTCACAAACGGGGCTAAAGCAGAGGCACAACTACTTGGCATTAATCTTATCGTTTTGAATGCAAACAACAGCAACGGAACACAGCTCAATCAGGTTGAAGATCTCATTCAAAGAAAAGTTGATGCAATAATTCTCAATCCAACAGATTCAGATGCACTTGTCCCAGCTGTAAAGGCCGCAAACAATGCCGGAATTCCTGTCATAGCACTTGACAGATCTGTAAACGGTGGAAAAGTTGCGATGTTCATAGCTTCAGATAATGTCGAATACGGGAAAATGGAAGCCCAATATGTGGTAAAAGTCCTGAATGGAAAAGGAAATGTTGTTCTTCTCACTGGAGTTCCAGGAGCTTCGGCAACAAGAGACAGATCCAAAGGGATTATGGATGTACTCTCCCAATATCCCAATATTCATATCGTTGCAAATCAGACAGCTCAATTTGATATGGCCACAGCTATGACAGTTATGGAATCCATACTCGTTGCAAATCCAAATATAGATGCAATAATAGCTGAAAATGATGAGATGGCTTTAGGTGCCATACAGGCTATTAAAGCTTCAGGAAGAACTGGCATAATAGTTGTTGGAGGAGATGGCATACCACAGGGAGTTCAAGCCGTTAAAGATGGAACTGAGACTCTTGATGTAGCACAACAGCCTTACAAAATGGCAGCGCTCGGAGTTTCTGCCGCATACTTCATAGTAAACGGAATTACAATTACACCTGCAAATCTTGCAATGCCTCTCTTCCCGGTTACAAAAGCAACCGTTGATCAGTGGTTAGCAAGTGGTGACTGATAAAAATTAAACAAAATAAAGCAGGACGTCATGCCCTGCTTTATTTTTGATGTTAAATTAAATGAAAATCATCTTTTTTCTATTTTTAATGGATCTAACGCAAAGACCTTTCTTCTGTAATGACAATATGGGAATTTTTTCGTTTTGTCATAATAGTCCTGATGGTATTCTTCAGCAGTCCAGAAATCAGAAGCCTTTGTCACATTCGTAGCGACTGATTGACCTGCGCTTTCAAGTTCTTTTTTTACCCTTTCAGCTATTTCTTTTTGATCCGAATCCGTGTAAAATATCTCACTTCTATATTGTAACCCAACATCCGGTCCCTGTCTGTTTATCTGTGTAAAATCGTGAATTTCAAAGAAAAATTTTACAAGTTGCTCGTACGTTATATCAGATGTATCATAGATAACCTCGGTGGTTTCGGCATGACCGGTTAAATTTGTACATACTTCTTCGTAAGTTGGATTTTTCTTTTTCCCTCCCATATAGCCAACCCTTGTATCGATAACACCCTTTAGAGTTTTGAACATGTACTCAACGCCCCAGAAGCATCCACCTGCAAAGAAGGCTCTATTCACTTTAATTTCCTGGCCATCTGGCACAAATTGAAGAGAAATAGAATTTACACAGTGCCTGATATCTTTAGATGTGTAATGCTCACCTGTGAAAAGGTGACCAAGATGAGCACCACAATAAGCACATGTTATCTCAGTTCTTAGCCCATCAGCGTCTATCTGTTTCTTAATAGCTCCTGGAATTTCATCATCGAAACTTGGCCAGCCACAGTCAGATTTGAATTTATTGTCCGATGAGTAAAGAGGAAGGCCACACCTTTTGCAAACATATGTTCCTTTCTTATAGAGATCATTGTATTCTCCGGTAAAAGGTTTTTCCGTAGCTTTATAAATTATGACAGATGATTCTTCATCCGTCAATTTTTTTAAATTATCATTCTCTTTCATCATGATCATCCTTTCAAGTATAAAATAAGAATCATTATCAATCATATTTTATCATATTCATAAAATAGATAGAGGTCAAATTTCTCAGGCGGTATATCCATCACTCATTCATGCTTTTAATGATCATAGTCTTCCATTTTTACCTAAAACACGCTCAAGTAAAGCTTTAGCGGATTTACCTTTTCCCATTGTGAAGATGTGTATTCCAGGCACATCGTATTCGAGCAATTTATTGACCAACTTTGCCATGTAATTTGTTCCAATACCAAACTCTTCTTTTGGAGTTCTAGCCTCCTGCATAGCATTGACAAAGCTGGCTGGTATGTTCACAAAAAAAGTGCTAGGAATTTTCAGCATTGATTTTGTCTGCACAACTGGCTTTATGCCGGGAATTATAGGAACATTTATTCCAAAACTTCTTGCCCTTTCGACGAAATGCTTGTACACGTCAAAATCAAAAAACATCTGGGTTATAATATAATTTGCACCTGAATCTATTTTCTTTTTCAAATGTTTTATATCTTCTTCGAAGTTCGGAGCTTCGTAATGCTTTTCAGGATAGCCTGCAACTCCAATACAAAAACCACTCGGCCTCGGATTTTCTATGGGATAGATGTAGACTCCCTTATTCATCATTGCTATTTGTTCAACAAGCTCATTCGCATGCGTGTACCCATCTTTTTCAGAGATGAAATCTCTTTTATTCTCGATTTCGCCTCTTATCACGAACAAATTTTCTATATCAAGATATCTGAAATCTATAAGCATATCCTCTATTTGAAATTTGTTCATTCCGATGCAAAGTATATGGGGTACAACATCAATGTTGTATCTGTTCTTTATGGCAGCACTCACGCCAACGGTTCCTGGCTTTTTCACTTTTGGAACTTTTATTAATCTATTCTCTATTTCAAGATATTCGTTTTCTGGTGCATGTTTTGTTATATTTATGAACGATGGAGAAAATTCTATAAGATCATCTATAGTCGAAAAGATATCATCTATGTCCTGGCCACGATCTGGAGGCAATATTTCCAGTGACAATATTCTTTTTTCTTTTATTAAATCGTTTACCTTCATAATAGCACCTTCAAAGCTTTTGTCTTATATTTTAACACAAAATATGAAAGAATTTAAAAAGTAAAATTTTAAAATCTGCTTTATCAATCCACTAAAAAATCAGAGGGACTCATAAAGAGTCCCTCTGAATATCAAGCCGGGCAACAACCTACTCTCGCAAAGGGTCGCCCCCTTACTACCATCGGCCCGAACTGGCTTAACGGCCGTATTCGGAATGGGAACGGGTGTTTCCCAATTCGGTAT
>JAVRKU010000023.1:0-21633 GCA_031962125.1 Mesoaciditogaceae bacterium
TGAAACTGCTTTTAAAATGAATTTTGAGGTTATAAGTTCAAAGGCTGATTATAAAAAAAACATGCAAAAGATGAAGGACATCTACAAGTCGATCTTTAAATAAGAATGATGCTTTTTAAATTCTGCACATGGCAAATGGCGTATGGCAAATAGCAAATGACAAATTGCACATGGAAAAGATAGATGACAAAAATTCCGGCTCTTCGGCCGGAATGACATTCTTAGATT
Organism: Mesoaciditogaceae bacterium; assembly: GCA_031962125.1. Lineage (GTDB taxonomy): Bacteria > Thermotogota > Thermotogae > Mesoaciditogales > Mesoaciditogaceae > JAVRKU01. The sequence goes on from JAVRKU010000023.1 coordinate 229, forward strand.
ATTTATTTAAGGATAAATTCTTAATACCTGGCTGCGCGGGGAGGATTCGAACCTCCACGCCGGGATCCAAAGTCCCGTGTGCTACCATTACACAACCGCGCATCAACGATTCATATTCTATCACACATGATCTTTTAATTTCAAGGCCAAATCTGTAAGATGGTATTTATCATTTGAAATTTTATCTTCAAGAATGGCTTTCCATATTTCAATCATGATCGCGGATACTTGTTTTCCTTTAAACCCTATTTTCAAAAGATCCTCGGGTTTTATGTTCAACTGCAAAGTCATTCTCCTCTGAATTGAGGACGGATCCTGTCCGTATAACTTTAAGATATTGATAAGACAGAATGCTTCTTCGTTCGATATCTTTACAGCCCAATCATATTTGCCGTCGATGAAGTTTTTTCCAAAATCACATATCCTTGAAATTTTTCTCGAAAAATTTTTTGGTGGAAATACACTTAAAGAGAAATCTTCGAGTTTATCTGTCATGAAAAAAATTGCAGGCCATCTGCATACCGGATCAACTTTAGATGCTAAATCAAAATTTTGTTCGGGCATATTTATACATCTTTCCATGCCTATCTCTTTGGCGATTTCAATTGCCTTAGAAAAATACTTTCCACTTACGAACCCATTTAAGGGAGCGAAAATTCTATCTTTAGAGATGCTCTTTATCGAAGGACAGACGTCTTTCATTGCCTCTAAAGTTTCTTTTTCAATCGTAAGTCCGTATTCAGATGTAAATCTCAATCCTCTTACAATTCTTACAGGGTCAGATCGCATGTTTTCAAGCGGACGAAAAGATCTCAAAATTCTATTTTGAAGATCGGATATTCCTCCACAGAGATCGATAACTTTAGATAGATCGATCTCTCCCTCTGAATTGACAGGAACGGCCATCGAGTTGATCGTAAAATCCCTTCTTTTTAGATCAGATTCGAGAGAGTCATACCACGATATATCGTATTTTGTTCCCTTTATGTAAGTTCCAACAGTTTTGTTGTTATGAGATTCAGTAAAGGTTTTGAACGATATTTTACCGAGTGGCGTCGTTGTTATGAGATCTAATTCCTCAGGTTCTTTGCCAAGGATCATATCCCTTACCGCACCACCGACTACAAAAAGTGCATCAAGGTTCTTCGATATTATTGCCGGGATTTTCTTCATTTTTAGCTAAATCGGCCATAATTTTTTCTATTATTGCCGTTGCACTTGCAAGATTTGTGGCAAGCGGAACATTGTGAACATCACAGACTCTCAAAAGCGCAGAAACATCCGGTTCGTGAGGTTGCGCTGTTAAGGGATCCCTCAAAAAGATAACGTAATCTATCTTTGATGATGCAATCATTGAACCTATTTGAAGATCCCCTCCCATCGGGCCTGAAAGCATCTTGCTTACTTTTATCTTCAACTTATCCTCAAGAATTGTTCCTGTCGTGTTCGTCGCGTAAAGTTCACATTTTAAAAGTACATCGAGATGCTCTTTTACGAAGATCACCATATCTATCTTCTTTTTATCATGGGCAACGAGCGCAACACGTAATTTATCCATCTAAAATAACCCCCTTTCATGAAAGATCCATTTAGATTTTAGCACGATCTGAAGAAATTTTATATGCTCAGGCTCTTATAGCATCCAAAGAGGGCATCTTTTGCGAGCCCGCTTCGGCCGCATCGGTTGCTGGTTTGGTCAATGAGATCAAGTTATCTTAAATTCCTGTATAATTGAAATGTTTTGATGTGCTGGCGGAGGATTGGTTAACGTAGAAAAGCATTTAAAAAAATCTTTATGGATCACGTTATTTTTAACATTCATACTTTTTACGATGATCTTTTCTGAAATATACATTTACGGAAGCTACAAATTCTCTTTTCTGATCGTGAATGTTATTTTGGCATGGATCCCATTTTTATCTTCAACTTTTATATCGACATTTGATGAACAAAATAAAAGGAGAATTTCGAAGATCTTCATCACTTTAACCTTTGGTGCCGTATGGTTTATATTTTATCCAAACGTTCCATATCTTTTGACAGATCTCATTCATATTCAGCAAAATGGCTATATTCGTATGTCAGATTATATTTTTACTTACAACGAAAATTTTCTTATATGGTATGAATTCGTTGAACTTGTTTTAGCGGCTTTCATAGGTATCATCATCGGTTTTTTTTCTCTTTTTTCAATTCAAAGGATTTTTGAAAGAAGAAAGAAATTTTACTCCGGATGGCTCTTCGTGATCTGCATTTCCTTTATTTCCGGGTTGGGTATTTATATAGGAAGATTTTTGAGATTCAACAGCTGGGATTTGCTTTCGTCGCTTGCTATTCTCAACGATCTTTCAAAGATCCCTTTTGGTGCTTTTTTCAAATTTTCTTTCATGATAGGCGGTCTATGGTTTTTGATCTATCTATCAATACGACTTTTAATCTTCGATAAAAAGCAAACATGATAAAAGATTCACAAATGTAAAATTTTTCTTTCAAACTTTTTGTGTTAAAATATCTATGGAAAGCAAGGAGATCTAATTGGATACACTTTATCTGAAATACAGGCCACAAAAATTTGCAGATTTGATCTGGCAGGATCACATTAAAATGCTTTTCGAAAACGCTCTTAAAAGCGGAAAGGTGGCTCATTCATACCTTTTTAGCGGCCCGCGTGGAACAGGAAAAACGTCAGTTGCAAGGATCCTTGCAAAAAGTCTGAACTGTGAAAATCCTGTGAACGGTTACGAGCCGTGCAATGTTTGTGAAGCATGTAAGGAGATAAATTCTGGGAGATCGATGGATGTAGTGGAATTAGATGCTGCTTCCAACAGAGGAATTGACGAGATAAGGGCAATACGCGATCGTGTCGTTTATCTTCCGTTTAAATTTAAATATAAAATCTACATAATAGATGAAGTTCATATGCTGACAAGAGAGGCTTTCAATGCACTGCTGAAAACTCTCGAAGAGCCTCCGGAAAGTACGATCTTCATTCTGGCAACCACAGAAATTCAAAAAGTGCCTGAAACTGTCATATCAAGATGCCAGGTGCTTGAATTCAGAAGGATACCTGTTGAGGCTATAAGATCCAAGTTGAAAATGATCTGTGAAAATGAAGGTATAGAATACGAAAATGAAGCGCTCGATCACATATCAAAAGAAGCAGCCGGCGGGCTGAGAGATGCACTTAGCCTGCTTGAAGAAGTGTCAAGATTTTCAAATGGAAAAATAACACTGTCCGGTACTTTATCGATTCTCGGGGAAGGATCGAGCGAGATGATCGAGAGTTACATTTCAGCCATTCTGAATGGAAACGTTGATGTACTGGCGAGCGTTATCGATTCAATAGAGTCTAACGGGATAGATCTCGTGAACTTTTTGCAAGAAGTTATTGAGTACATTTCAAACAGAGTCGATCAGATCGAGATGTTAAAGACCGGTAAATTTGCGATCGAACTCGTTCAAACCCTTAAACATGAGGAAAAGCAGTTCGATCTCTTCAAGATCATGAGCATTTTTGAAGCCCTTAAAAACAGATCTGAGAGTGCCGTTGTGGAAGAAACAAAAAAAGTACCTGTAAGTGTTCAGAAAACGATCAATGTTATAACGGATATAGATCGTCTTATAGATTTTTATTCAAAAGAAGACGATCTTTCAATTTTAGCCTCTCTCTTCCAATCTGATATAAAAGATCTTGGTGACAGAGTACTCGTTGTATCTTACTTTCCGTTACACAGAGAAATTCTTAAGGCGAAGGTTGATAAGATAAATGCCGATTTCAAAAAAATAACTTCAAGAGATGTCAGCTTTGTCTTTGCATATTCGGAGGTTCCCATTGAAAAAATAGATGAAAAAATAAAAGATCCCGTGATAAAGGTTTTAAGCTTATTCGGCGGAAGGATAGTTCCGGAAGGAGGAGAAGAAATTGGCTAAAAATTTTGGATTTGGTGGTATGAACGTTTCCAATTTGATGAAACAGGCTCAGGAGATGCAGAAAAAATTAGAGCAGGTACAGGATAATTTTAAAAATATAGAGGTAAGTGCGACGGTCGGTGGCGGAGCTGTAAAGGTGAGTGGAAACTGTGATTATGAAGTCAGAGGGGTTGAGATCTCTGAAGACTTGCTGTCCGATGCTGATATGCTTAAAGATTTGCTTGTAAGTGCTTTCAACGAGTATGTGAGCCAGGTTAAGCAGCGAACGGATGAAGAGGTAAAAGCAGTCACAGGCGGAATGAAAATTCCAGGTTTTTAGAATTTTCCTAAATCAAGGAGGTTGTTAAAATGACAGAAGTAAAAGTAGGTATCAACGGTTTTGGAAGGATTGGAAGACTCATTCTTCGTGTCATCCTTGAAGAGAAAAGGCCTATCAATGTCGTCGCGGTAAATGATATCACCGATACGAAAACATTAGCGCATCTTTTCAAGTATGATACTAACTATGGGCCCTACAAGGGTACGGTCACTTACACAGACAAATCGATAATCGTAGATGGAAAAGAAATCTGGGTTTCAGCCGAAAGAGATCCATCGAAACTTCCATGGAAAGAGCTTGGCGTGAGACTTGCCGTTGAATCGACCGGACTTTTCGCAAGCAAGGATAAGGCCATGGCTCACATTCAGGCCGGTGCGGAAAAGGTTATAATATCCGCCCCTGCAGATGGTGTCGACTCAACGATAAATCCGCATGTCAACGATGAGGCCTTAAAAAAGGAACATGTCGTTGTCTCAACAGGATCATGCACGACCAATTCCCTTTCGCCACTTGTTAAGGTGCTCGAGGATAATTTTGGGATTGTAAAAGGATTCATGACGACCGTTCACGGTTATACCAACGATCAAAGAATTCTCGATCTTCCACACCCGGATCTCAGGCGTGCAAGAGCAGCCGCAATGAATACTATACCAACGACAACAGGAGCCGCAAAGGCAATACACCTTGTTATCCCATCTGTTAAAGGAAAACTCGATGGAATGGCACTCAGGGTTCCTGTATCAACGGGATCTATAACCGATCTGAAGGTCATACTCAAAAGGTCTACCACTGTGGAAGAAGTGAATTCGGCATTCAAAAAAGCGGCAGAAGGTCCGATGGGCAAAGCTTTGCTTTACTGCACGGATGAAATAGTTTCCCGTGATATAGTGGGAGAAACTCATTCCTGTATTTTCGATTCATTACTTACAAAAGTTAACGGAGAACTTGTTAACGTCTTTGGATGGTATGATAACGAATACGGTTACACCAACAGGGCAGTCGATCTGATAGAAATGGTTCAGAAACTGATCTGATGGTGATCGATATGAGCAAATTAACCGTTAGAGATGTGGATCTTAAGAACAAACGCGTGTTGATGCGCGTTGATTTCAATGTTCCAATCGAAAATGGTGTCATCACTGATGATACAAGAATACGCGCTGAGCTTCCTACCATTCAGTACGTTATAGAAAAGGGTGGCAAGGTCATCCTCATGTCCCATCTTGGGAGGCCGAAAGGAGGTCCGGATCCTCAATTTTCGCTCGAGCCAGTTGCAAAACGGCTCGGTGATCTGCTCGGAAAGAAAGTGACCTTTTGTCATGATACGATAGGCCCGCGTGCCGAAGGTCTTGTTAATTCTATGAAGCCCGGCGATGTGGTACTTCTTGAGAATACACGTTTCTTTCCCGGAGAAGAAAAAAATGATTCGGAGCTGTCCAAATCCCTTGCAAAGCTTGGCGATATTCATGTTAACGATGCTTTTGGCACGGCTCACAGAGCGCATGCATCAAATGTAGGTGTTGCAAAATTTCTGCCTTCCGTCGCAGGCTTTTTGATGGAAAAAGAAGTCGAGATGCTTTCAAAGGTTACATACTCCCCGCAGAAACCTTACGTTGTCATTCTTGGCGGGGCAAAGGTATCCGATAAGATAGGCGTCATAGACAACCTTCTTAAAAAGGCTGACAGGATTCTTATAGGCGGTGCCATGATGTTCACATTTTTAAAGGCCCAGGGTATGAAAATAGGCACATCTAAATGTGAAGATGATAAAGTCGATGTCGCAAAAAAGATCATGTCAGATGCAAAGAAGGCCAATGTTGATTTCGTTCTTCCTGTCGATTGTGTATGCGCTACGGAATTGAAGACCGGAACGCAGAAAAAAGTTATAAACCTATCCGAAGGTATTCCAGATGGATGGATGGGACTTGACATAGGACCGAAGACTATAGAGCTGTTTAAATCAAAATTAAATGGTGCAAAGACAGTTGTATGGAATGGCCCTATGGGTGTCTTCGAGATAGACGACTTTGCTGTCGGCACAAAGGCCATTGCCGAAACCATGGCAAAAATGAAGGATGCAATAACGGTTGTTGGTGGAGGAGATAGTGCTGCCGCAATGGATAAATTTGGCCTTTCAGAAAAGGTCTCCCACGTTTCAACGGGAGGCGGTGCATCGCTCGAATTTCTTGAAGGTAAGGAATTGCCCGGCATAACTTCAATAGCAGATTCAAAAAAAAACGTCCATTAACAGTAGCCGGTAACTGGAAAATGAACAAAACGCCTTCCGAAGGCAGTATTTTTGTGCGGGAGCTTGTAAAGAAAATAGAATTAAAAGGAGACACAAAGGTATGGGTTTTCCCATCTTTTGTGTCTCTTTATTCTGTGAAAGAGATCTTTACAGGTACCGGTTTTGTTGTTGGTGCCCAGAATGTTCATTCTCAAAAATCCGGGGCTTTTACGGGTGAAATAAGCGTTCCGATGCTTAAAGATATGGGCATAGATCATGTTATAATAGGGCATTCGGAGAGAAGACACATATTTTTTGAAACGGATGGATTCATAAATGAAAAGGTCAAATTTGCCCTCTCTGAAGGCATGACCGTTGTTCTGTGTGTTGGGGAGATGCTGGATGAAAGGCAAAGCGGTAAAACCTTTGAAGTTTTGCAATCTCAGATTTCAAAGGATCTTGAAAGTATCAACATCGAAGATCCATCAAAGCTGATCATAGCATACGAACCTGTCTGGGCTATCGGTACCGGAATCGTTGCGCAACCTTATCAGGCTCAGGAGGCTATGGCATATATAAGAGAATTGCTTGAAAAGCTCTACTCAAAAGAGATAGCCGAGAGAATCTCCTGTCTGTATGGTGGGAGTATGAACAAAGACAATTGTCAGGAACTTTTTCTTCTTCCGGATGTAGATGGCGGATTAATAGGAGGGGCCTCCCTGAAGATTGATGAATTTGTGGAGATGTACAGAATAGCTTCTAAATTTTGTTGATCTGTGGTGATCCGGTTCATCCGGATCGCCTTTTTGGAGGGTTTTACGATGAACAACATTTTTTGGTACATTTTGGCCGCTTTACTTGCTTTAGGAGTTGGACTGCTGGGATGGATGTATCTTGTTCCCCATACTTACGCACTATCCGGTTACGTGATGAATTTTGAAGGCGCACCGATCCCGAACGCTAAAGTTTCATTCGGGCAGAATTACTCATCCGTTTTAACAGATTCAAGTGGATATTGGAAAAAAATGGATTTAAGTGGCAAAATTCGGGTGAATGTATCGGAAGCAGGGTTCAGATTCACCCCGGATATTGTTGTCCAAGGTCCCAGGGATAATGTTGATTTTTTTGGTTTGCAGCAGAGAGTAACAGGAATGATTTTGGTAGGCAGAGAGCCCAAAAACATAGCAATAGATGAAAAAGTTAACATTGTGTTCGTTACGATTTCCGGTGAAAACTCTGTTGTTGCTTTCAACGGAGATACCGGTGATATATTGAAGAAAATAAATGTCGGACTAAGTCCATGGGGAATAGCGTTTAATCCTAACAACGATGAGATATACGTCTCGAATTTTGGTGGAAATACCGTGAGCGTTATAGACGGTAAAACCTTCAATGTTATCAAAGAGATAAAAGTAGGGAATGAACCTCTTGGTATTTGCGTGGACTCTACCACTGATAGGATTTATGTCACAAATAATTTTGATAACACTGTAAGTATAATAGATGGGCAAACAGATAAGGTAATAGGCACCGTGAATGTTGGAAAAAGTCCGTCGGCAATTATTGTGAACGAGAAGACAGATATGGTGTATGTTGCAAATTCCGGAAGCGACACCGTGAGTGTCATAAACGGCGGAACGAACCTGGTCGTTGCAAGTGTCAGCGTCGGGTCTAATCCAACATCTATGGCATTGGATCAAAACGAGAATATGATTTACGTTGTTAACAGTTCTGATGGAAGTGTAAGTATACTGAATGAAAATTCAAATGAAATCGTTGGCACAATAAGTCTGGATCATAGCATTGAAAATATCGCTGTTAATCCTTCTGTTGGTGCGATATATGTGACTGATTCTCAAATGAATGCCGTTATCTTCGTGGATGAGAAAAACAGGGAAACTGTTAAAAGCTTAACTGTTGGTACCGATCCTTTAGGAATATCGGTTGATGTTCAAAGAAATGAGATATACGTGGCCAATTACGGAAACGGAACTGTGAGTATTATACGTTGATCCTGTGATATATACCTGAAATGGAGGTGTTAGAATGCTTGATATAAAATTGATAAGAGAAAACCCTCAAAAGATTAAAGAGCTACTTGGAAGAAGGGGAGTTAACCCTTCTGACATCGACGATATTCTAAAAATCGATGAAGAAATGCGTAAAATTCTCACGGATTTGAATTCAATAAGAGCAGAGAGAAATACGCTTTCAAAAGAAGTTGCAAGGTTCAAAGCTGCAAAAGATGAAGAGAGCGCCATACGTGTTCTCGAACGGGGAAAAGAACTTTCAAATCAGATAAAAGTTGAAGAAGACAAAGTTAGCGATCTGCAAAAAAAATTAAATGAAGCAATGTTATACATTCCAAACATTCCTTACGAAGAAATACCACTTGGTAAAGACGAAAGTGAAAATGTTGAGATAAGGAAGTGGGGAGCACCAAGACAGTTTGACTTCAATCCACAACCTCATTGGGACCTTGGTTCTCAAAGAGGTCTTCTGGACTTTGAGAGAGCATCAAAGCTCTCAGGGTCCCGCTTCACCATTTTGCGCGGAGATGCAGCCATGATGGAGCGTGCACTCATTTCTTTCATGATAGATCTGCACATTTCAAAGCACGGGTATACAGAAATTATGCCACCGCATCTTGTATCGAGACAAACAATGATAAACACCGGAAAATTACCGAAATTCGAAGAGGAATCTTATTCAACAACTTTAGATGATCTTTTCCTCATACCAACTGCGGAGGTTCCACTCTCGGCCATGCATGAAGATGAAATAATAAATGAGAAGGATCTACCTCTCAAATATGTTGCCTATACTCCATGTTACAGACGTGAAGCTGGCAGTTATGGTAAGGATGTAAGGGGTATGATAAGACAGCACCAATTTGATAAAGTAGAACTCGTAAAATACACGAAACCAGAAGATTCTTACAAGGAACTTGAGAGTCTGACTCATGATGCAGAAGAGGTTTTGCAGTACCTTGAACTTCCTTACAGAGTTATAGATCTATGCACCGGAGACATCGGTTTTGTCTCGTCAAGAACTTACGATATAGAAGTATGGCTCCCGTCTTACAAAAGCTACAAAGAAATCTCTTCTTGCAGCAATGTCACAGATTTTCAGGCGAGACGTGCAAATGTCCGTTACAGATTGTCCGATGGTTCACTCGATTTTGTCCATATGCTTAACGGATCAGGACTCGCTGTTGGAAGGACCCTTGTTGCTGTATTAGAAAATTACCAAAAGAAAGACGGAAAAATAGAAATTCCAAAGGTTTTAAGACCTTACATGAAAAATAAAGAAGAAATATAGGTGTCCGAGCAATTCTTTGGAATAGTAGAAGGTGATTTCGCTCATTTTGATGATCACGAAAAGGCACATATGAAAGTCATGAGAATTAAAGTAGGTAACGAGATAAAAATCATGGATGGAAATGGTACGCTTTTCCGTGGAAAATTGATAAATGCCGATTCGGCGGTAGTGGAAGAGATCATCAAAAAAGAAAGGCCTGATAGGACAAAAATACATGTTATTCTATCTCCGATAAAGTGGGAACGCCTGCGTTTTGCAGTAGAAAAAGCTACAGAACTTGGTGTAACAACTATTGTACTTGCGAACATGGATAGAACAACAAGGATGGAATCCGAGTCAAAACTTAAGAAGGTGTCATTTGTCGTTAGAGATGCGATGAAACAAAGTGGGATACTGTATATGCCGGAGGTTAAAGTATTAGAACAATTCGATCTCACTATAAAAGCCGGTAAATTCATCTTTGACACAAAGGGAGAGAGTATGCTTAAAGAAACTTTTCATGAAGAGGCAGAGATCATTTTTGCCTTCGGTCCTGAAGGTGGGTTCACAGATAGAGAAAGATCGTTTTTCAAATCATCGGGCTTTGAAATGGCAAAACTGTGGAAGTATACGTTGCGTACAGAAACTGCTGTTGTGTATGCTATTTCTACTGTAAGGACTCTGGAAAGTCAAATTTGAGGGGAGGTGCATACCTGTGATGTATAGTTATGATCACCTTGAAAAAGAGATCGCCAAAGCTTACCGTGAGCATCTTAGTGAAGCTAAGAAACCTTTAGAGGTGGAAAATCTCTTCTCGAGCACGGTGCTTGATCTGCTCGTGAAGATCTCGGAAGATTTTTCGAAATATAGAATAGAAGATGTAAAACTTCTGCTTAAAGATGAAGAATTTTATGAATTGTCGGAAAACATGAAAAAGGATCCCCAAATATCTTATATGATGAAGGAAAGCGATCTTCCGGCCATAATAAATCGTTTTGCAAAAGATGCGATCAACAGGCATAAACAAATGATCAAAGATAGCGATCGGACGAATATTTTCAGGATACCTCCAAAGCATTCAAAAAAATGAAAAAACTGATTACTTTCTAATAAGAAAAGAGAGCTTATATGGCTCTCTTTTGTTGGCATTCACTTTTTTCGAATTCTCTTTGTATCATGCTTTCTAAGGCAAAAAGACTTATCTCTTCATGTTCACTGAAAAGTTCAAAAGCGGCTTTTATTATCAAAAGACGGGGATACCTCGAAAGCAGGATCTTTATAGGATCGGCTCGCTTTTTCACGAACCTATTGGTCATTGATTCCACATCCTTTCTTTTGTATCCCTAACGCAAAATTCACCAATTTTTCAAACACTATCTATCCTAAACACTTGACATAAAAGCTTAAATGTTTTATAATTAATGCACTTAGGGCTCATAGCTCAGCTGGTAGAGCTCCCGGCCCATAACCGGGCGGCCGGTGGTTCGAGTCCACCTGAGCCCACCATTAAATAAAATTTGTGTTACATATATTGTAATATATCACTTTTTAACATTTATGTCAAGTAAACGGAAAATCCCTGTTTTGTCATGGATTTTATTACGGAGAGGTGGCCGAGTGGTCAAAGGCGTACGCCTGGAGAGCGTATGAGCTTAATAGGCTCCGTGGGTTCAAATCCCACCTTCTCCGCCATTTTTTGGTGTCAGTAGTGAAAATAACTTGACCCGATAAACTCCCTTATTAAAGACGTAGATGGTATAACATCGAAATCAACTATTGGAAGGAAGTAATCGAGAAATCTTATCAATCTTCTTGCCTGGCTGTATTCCGGAGTCGAGTTATCAACCTGTAAGAGCAAAGGTATAGCAAAGTTCTTCAAAACAGCAAGTTCATAAGGTAATGCCGAATTGAACATCACATTAGCTTCTTCTTGATATGGAAAAATATTTTTTTCTTCTCCTATCCTTACATTCTGCCACATCTGGAGTGTCATAAGAGCACTATGTCCTCTGAAATTGTAATCTCTTATCATTCTCCTTATTATGCGCACATCCGTCGTTGGTATCCTGTTATCTTCGTCGAGGCTCGTTTGAGTAAGGGCGCTAACGTAGATTTTATACATGAAAGCGGAATCAAAACCTTCAGATAGTTTAGGATTGAGTCCATGTATGCCTTCGACCACCAGAATCGTTTTTTCGGTAGGGCTAACTTTTTCTCCTTTGTACTCTCTTTTCCCTGTTTTGAAGTTGAACTTTGGAAGCTCTATGGTTTTACCTTCAAAAATATCATTCATATTTTGTTGAAAAAGTTGAACATCAAGTGCTTCGATAGATTCAAAATCGGGTTTTCCGTCAGAACCTATAGGAGTGTTTTCTCTTTCGACAAAATAATCATCTAACGAAATCGGATACGGTTCAAATCCATTTACTTTCAATTGTAAGGCAAGCCTTTTTGAAAAAGTTGTTTTACCCGAAGAAGAAGGGCCGGCACACAGTATAAGCCTGACACTGCCTCTTGATGTAATATCATCTGCAATTTTAGATATCTCTTTTTCATGTAATAATTCGCACATCATTATGAGTTCTCTTGCTTTACCTTCAGCTACCAATCTGTTGAGATCTCCAACAGTTTCCATTCCAACTATCCTTCCCCATCTTGATCTGTCCTCGTATGCCTTTGACATCTTCGGCTGTGGAATGTATTTTGGCAAATCGTTTGGAGAAGTTATATCAGGATGAACGAGCACGAAACCGTGATTTATTTTGACAACATCGAAAACATCGATATAAGAAGTTGATGGCACCATGTGACCGTAGTAATAATTGAAGTACTTACCAAACCAGTAAATATTTATCGTTGATTTGGTCCTGTACTTAAGGAGTTCTATTTTATCATTCATCCCTTTATTTTTAAAAAGTTCTAATGCATCGAATTTGTAAAGTTCTTCCTTCATGAAGGGAATATCCATACTTACCAGTTCGTGCATCTTGTTTTTGATCTTTTCGAGATCTTCTTCTGATGGAATCCAGTTATCGAATTCGCAATATATACCCTTTCCAAGAGAATACCTTACTCTCATCCTTTTATCCTGAAAGAGCTCTTTGGATGCCACGTATGCTATGAACATAAGGCCACGCTGGTATATTCTGACACCATCTTCACTTGTCAAATCTATGAAATCAAGATCTGCATCTCTATCCAATGATTTCGAAAGCTCTCTTATGTCATTATTGACAATTGAAGCTACGATCTTTGAAGGATAAAAATTTTTGTATTCTTTTGCTATGGCCTCAATAGATATACCTTTTGGATATCGGACTGTTTCACCCGTTTTTACGATCCTTACTTTCAACATGTCGTCCATTCTTCTCACTCCTTTTTCTCATAACCCAGAGGAAAGATAAAAGCAAAACACCTATAAGTATGTAAAAAGCTATTGCCGTGAGATCGTGAATACCTTTATAGGATATGGCTATGACGGAAAAAATCACACTCACAGCATACATGAAAAGCACGGCAGTGACCTGAGAAAAGCCTATACTTAAAAGCTGGTGGTGTATGTGCATCTTGTCTGGCAAAAATGGATTATGCCCGCCCAGAATTCTCCTGGAAAAAGCGTAAACAGTATCGAGAATGGGTATACCAATCGCAAGAAGCGGAATTGCAAGTGAAAGTGTCGAGGCTGAAAGGGAAGCACCTTTAATAGAAATCATCGCAAGTGCAAAGCCGAGCAACTGGCTACCAGTATCGCCCATGAAAGTTTTGGCTGGATGAAAATTATACCTTAAAAATGCGACTGTCGAGGCAAAGATGGCAAGGGCAACAAGTGTAGCCGCCATATTCGAACGGGCCGAAGTTATCGCTATTGTAATGGCAGATATTGCACTTATTCCGGCTGCAAGTCCATCGAGACCATCGGTAAGATTCACGGCATTTGTAACCCCAACAATCCATATCACGGTAAATATAAAACCAAAGATACCTAACTTTATCTCTCCTCCAAAAGGGTTATTCATATGATTTATGTTTGTGCCTGTTAAAATGATGGCAAGAATTGCCGCAATTATTTGAAAGAGAAATTTTATTTTGAATGACAGACCTCTGATATCGTCAATAAAGCCCATCACGGAGATGAGCGTTAAAGGTACCAACGACCAGAAAACCCATGATTGCTTTGAAAAGAAGCCGGCAGCTAAGATACCCGCACTAATTCCAAACAGAATACCGATGCCGCCTACCCTCGGGGTTGGAATTTTATGAATCTTTCTTTCATTCGGAATATCAACCCATCCATATTTCTTTGCCAATCTTATCGCAAAAGGTGTAACAATAAGAGTGATAATAAAAGCAATTATTCCGACCGTTATTCTATCCATGTCTCTCATCCTATATATGATTGAGAATCAATTACACGTGAAAGTAAGATTTAATTCTTTGAATACCCTTTTTGATCTCCTCTTCAGACGTTGCAAATGAGATCCTTACAAATCCGGGAGCATAAAAATCATCGGCAGGGATCGTTGCGATACCTGCGGACTTTATCATATCCAGACATAAATCTTCAGTTGTTTGCCCTTTACCAAGGAATTCTTTTACATCGATCATGACATAAAAGGCACCCTGTGGTTTAAAAAATTTCAATTTTGTGTCTTCAAGCAATTTAACTATCAGATCTCTTCTTGATCGAAATTCAACCATCATCTTTGAAGTATCTGTCTCAAGTGCTTTGATGGCTGCAACCTGTGCAATCGAGTTTATATTCGATGTAGTATGGGACTGTATCTTTGAGATCTCCTTGGCAACAGACAGAGGAGTTGCGGAATACCCAACTCTCCAGCCCGTCATCGCATGACTTTTAGAAAAGCCATTCACGATCATAGTTCTGTCTTTCATGTCATCGATTGAAGCTATTGAGATGTGTGGAAGATCATAAGACAATTTTTCGTATATCTCATCTGCTACAACATAAAGTTCATGTTTTTTTGCTATGCCGGCGATCATTCCAAGAACTTCTTTCGGGTAGATTACGCCGGTTGGATTGTTTGGAGAATTTATTAAAATTGCCTTTGTTCTCGACGAGATGACATTTTCTATATCTTTTTGAGATGGCAGATATCCTTTTTCAGGCAAAGTTTTAACGATAACAGTTTTTCCTTTCCACATTTCAACCTGCGGTGCGTATGTAACCCACGCAGGTGATACGATGATTACTTCATCATTTTCTTCCAAAATAGCACCGAATATGTTGAATAAAGCCTGTTTTCCGCCATTAGAAACGATAATTTGATCAGCAGAGTAGTCAAGTCCGTTGTCTTTTCTAAGCTTTTGTGCTATGCCTTCTCTCAATTCCATAATTCCATTTGAATTAGTGTATTTCGTGAAATCTCTGTCTAAAGCAGCTTTTGCAGCCTCTTTTATCTCTTTTGGAGTCGGAAAGTCGGGCTCTCCAGCTGTGAAAAGAACGATATCTTTCCCTGTTTTCTTCATCTCTTTTGCCATCGAATCTATTTTCAAAGTAGTTGATGTTTTTATGTTTTTAACAGTTGAGGAGAGTCCTGACATTTCAACGCCTCATTTCAAAATGAATTGTATTTCAACATTGCCATTGTTATCAAACCTTGTTTGCAAAATGGCACCTGAATTCACGGAATACTGGAGCATATTTTCAACTAAAGCACCAGTGTTAAAGTATCCCGTCATGAAAGAATCGCTCCACAGCTGTGAAGAAAAAGTTGAATAATTACCAATTGCGTTAGCTTTTGAACTTGATTCTATGTATTTGAAAGCCTGATCGGGTAGCATGTTCGAAAAGACAACCTTATCAGGATAGAAAATAGTGTACATCGATACCGTCTTTGTACCTTCAACTGTGTCGTCTCTTAAGACCGTATGACCGTTCCAGTTCAACGTTGCTGAAGATTCCTTTGAAAGTGTAGGTATGTAGCTCGAAAGATCCTTATTTAAATACATAGTTGCAACAAAATCCCCGTTATCCGAAAGTGCGCCCATATCTGCAAAAGCCTTGCCGCTGAAATGACTTACAAAATCTTTCGTTATTTGATCTTTTATTGATTCTTTAAGATAAGGTTTTAAGACATCATAAAAAGCCGATGGATTGGCAACGTCAAGTGCGACCCACAGATCGCCAGTTGCAGGAGATGTCGCAAGAGAAAGTGAATCTGGCTTTGAAGCGATTATCTGCGCTTTTAAGCTGGAGTCATTGTAATCAAGTAAAACTTTACCGTACACGGTTAGAGCACCGTTGTTTACCTGACCGTAGGCATAACCGCTCTTCTGCACTATTAAATTTGTTGAAGACTGAGATGTCATTGGAAGCTGCCCGTTCCAGTACATCTCAAACCAGGCGCTGGATGGAAATGTCTGCGTGAATTTGAAGGATGATCCGGCTTTGGCGTTAAGAGCTTCGCTTATCAAAGATGGAGAATTCGATATCAGCGTATACCCTGAATCACCGTAAAAATAAAGTTTCATACTATTCATGCTAAAAGTCTGGAATTTATTACCACTGACATTTTCAGATCCTAAAGTTCCTCCCAAAAGAGACTGGAAAAACTTACCGAGTGTTGTTGAATCAGCCTTAACCACGATTGCCACATTTTTTTGATTTTCATTGCCAAAGATCACGAAATCGTTCAAAGTTGCCTGCCATATCTGAGAAGACTTCAATCCGAGGGAATTTGCCGTGTTGCTTACCGAAGATTGAACTAAACTTTCAAGACCGAGATCACTTAAAAGAAAGGAAAAGATCGGAACATTGTTCTTCAGGGCATCATAATTTGATCCGTTATTCTGGAAAAATACGACTAAATTGGAATTTGATGGAACATAGCTCATAACACCCTGTGCGAAGATCATAGAAGAAATTAAAATTGCTATTCCGGTTAAAAGTAATTTTTTTGTCATGCTGTATATCCTCCTTTCAAAATAGAAACCGTTATATTATATCATTAAAACGGTAATCCATTCATATCAAGTGCAAGCAGAAATAATATAATGGACAACGAACGTATCCCGGTTTATGAATTTCAAATCAGCGATATTCATTTTCACATCGGTACCTATCTCTTTAAAAAGATCTATTCCATCGATCATAACAGGTTCGTAAGTTAAATACATCTCATTCACAAGTTTCGATTTCAAAAACATTTCGAAGATATGCTGCCCTCCTATCACGGCAAGCGAGCTGTAATTCATATCATTAACTATTCGTACTATTTTCTCTGGAGGATCAGAGGTATATATGACATTTTCCTTTTTTTTATAGTCAGATGGATTTTCTGTCATAACGATATTAAGCCTTTTCTTTAAGGGCGTCTTGAAAGTTTCAAACGTTTTCCTTCCAACAACTACAGCGCCGATAGTTTTTGTTATATCTTTGAACCATTCCATATCTTCACTGGAATTCCAGTCTATTGAAGATTTATCGATCCTTGCGATCTTGCCGTTTGCACTCATAACTGCAACAAGAACGATCTTCACAAAATCACCTCTACAAACTCGCCGTTTTTACTTTTCCATCCCAAGAAACGTTTGCCTGACTGTTTCATCTATATTAGTACACCCTCTCTTAAAAGCATATTCCTGCCCTATGAGTATCGCTTTTTCTCTGGCCCTCGTCAATGCAGTGTAAGTCAGTTTGGTGTTAAGCATCTTATAAAAACTGTTTGTAAATGGTATTATTACATACCTGAACTGATTTCCCTGGACTTTGTGAATTGTCAGGGCATATCCAAGATCTACGATATCTTTGTAATCGTTGAAACTGTAAAAAACAACTTTTCCGTCTTCAAAATCAGGGTATAGCACGGCAAAGACTTCGCTTGATTCTTCTATTTCTATCACCAAACCTATACTGCCATTGTAAATCCTCTCATTTTTTATTAAATTATCATCATTCATAATATCATCCAGAGTTTTTGTCTTTACGTGATTCATAAAATTACGATGGCTTATGCTCTGCATGTTTTTGTTTTTCAAGTGTATAACCTTATCATAGACCTTCAGTACAGATTGCTTTATTTCTAAAGTTTTAGGCGACTGAGGGTTCAGTATATCTTGCAATGCTTCATTCAAATTGTTCGTTCCGACTCTGGTATTTTTCATGGCGGTGATTACCTGTATATCCCAGATCCTTTGAGCGTAACTTTTTATGCCGGATGTTAGGACTTTCACACTGTCAATAGTGGCATCAAGTATTTCTATCTGCAAATTATTCTTTAACAACTGTAATTCTTCTTCCGGAAGCAACTTCTTTAAAGAAAAATAATCCGGTATATCTTTCAAAATAAACTCAAAATCCCTAAAATCATTGTTTCTCAAATCAAAGGGCGGCGTTTCTCCCTGCCTTATAAAATTGGCAAAGTAAGTTAAAACACTGTTTCTGGATTGTCTGAATATCCTCATTAATTTTACCTTTGGTATCTGCTCAATCTTCATAAGATCGGAGAACACATTGCCGGCTCCTATGGGGGGGAGTTGGGCATCATCGCCCACCATGATGATAACCGCATCGTCTTTAATGGCCCTTATCAGTGCATAAAATAAGTCCAGGTTAACCATGCTTGCCTCATCCACAAGCACAACGCTATAATCCAGCTTTTTGTCCGCACCATGTGCAAATGAGGTGCCGTCCCAGCCCAGAAGGGAATGAATTGTAGATGAATAATATCCAGTAACCTCTCTTATCCTTTTGCTTGCCATGCCTGTAAAAGCACAGCATGCTATTTTTTTGTAATCAATAAATTTGCTGTAAAAATCAAGAATGGCCCTGCTTATCGTGGATTTGCCGGTACCGGCATAACCGCAGAGGATGAAAACATTGTATTTTTTTGTCATTATGTCAAATATAGTCTGATACTGTTCCCTTGAGAAATTTATGCCTAAATGTTTTTCTTCATCTTCAATAAAGCTTTTAGCGTCCTGTTCTGTGACGGCAAAACTGGATATCATGTTTTGCCTTTCGAGAAGATCTTTAAGAATATAATCTTCTTTGTACTTGTACATTTTTAAAGCCACCAGCTCTTTTACAGGATCGTAGTAAAATTTTTCTTTCTTGACAGAAATTATCTTTTTGATGAGATTGGAAAACCTATCAAGATCGGTTTCAGCCGGGATATTTTCTTTCACCAATTCTATCAGTTGATTGAAAGTTAAATAAGTATGCCCATCATCATTCGCTTTCGACAACAATATATAATCAACCAGTGCTTCTATTCTTACATCCGATATTTCATCTATACCAAGCTGTAATGCTATCCTGTCTGCCGTCTTAAAGCCTATACCGCGAATTTCAGTCAGCATATACGGATTTTCTTTTATGTTCGCAACAACTTGATTCGCATCGGATTTATTTTCACCATTGTTATCTTCGCTTTCTGTCTCACCGGCAAAGAAGTAATTATATATTTTCAAAAGCAGGCTATTTGTCATCGAAGCATCGTACAACGCAAAAAAATCACTCAACTTCTTTAAGTATTTATACTTATCCCAGCTTGCTTTTATTTTCTTCAATTTTTTCTCTTTTATACCTTTAATTTCAAGTAACTTTTCAGGATTATAATCCAGTATCTTTTCTAATTCCTTATCGTTGAATTCCTTAAGGATTCTTTGAGCCAAATTAACACTGACACCTTTCGCAATATTTACCAGAAAAAATAACATGCCACCATTTAAAACTTCCGACGATTCAAACTCAAATTGCCAGCCATATTTCACATCCTTTATCCAATGACCCTTGAAGATGTATTCAATATCAGACTCTTTGCCCCTGCCAGGTAAAATGGTTGGATCTAGAAAGATCCCTTTGGCTATAGCCTTTTTATCGCCGACGATCACATCCAAAATACTATAATAACTGTCAGGATTTAAATAAACAACCCTATGTATTGTTGCCTTAATCTCTTCAAGTTTATCCAACATCTCACCTCGCAAAGTTTATATAATTCTACCATCATTATCACTTCACATCTTGCATCTCTCCACGCGAAATCCCCTTTCTTCTGCTAACACTTCAAATTCAACGCTACTATCTCTAATATGGGCTTTATCTCTTTCATTAGAACAAAAAAGTCTCATCTCAAAGATCATCTCTACCTTCAAAATGGCAATATCCTTTGAACTTTCTCTCTTCAGACTTGCTATTCAATTTAATCCCACTTTTAAAAAGTTCTATAAGTTTAGACCAAAAATCAGACTCTCAACTCTGTTATTACAAAGTGGTTTCACCTTAAGCACATACTCTATTTCCCAAACATTTGTACTTACAATAGATTCAACATTGGATTTCGCCTGCTGTATCTGAGTACAATTTCTGTAAAATGCCTCTTTAATTCTTTTCCTGCAAATCTTCCTGTTTTAAAAGATTATGACTCGGGGTTTGGGGATAGTCTACTCTAAATTGAATTCACTCAAAATCTCTTCCAGGATACCATCTATTATTTCATATTTATCAGCAATTTTATCCTGTTTTATCCAGCTCATCTTTTCTAAATTTTTAAGCACTTCATAAGGCCTCGAATCAGATATTGTGTCAATTTGTGTTTATTCCATTCTCTGCAACAAGAGTTAAAGTGCATTATGTATTGATTTTATATCTCATATATGATACAATCATATATGTTACTATCAAATTGTAAAGGATGTCTTCTTATGAGCATGACAATGATCATTATAATTATTCTTTCTTTTATTCTAACATTTGTCTTTACTTTAGGCGGGTTAAGTAGTGCGATTGTACTTGTCCCGATAATATTTTACCTTGGATTCCCTCTTGAGGAAGCCAAGCCTGTAGGCCTATTTATAAGCGGAATAAGCCTGGTAGCGGCTACTATTCTGAATATAAGAAGCAAAAGGCTTGATTTCAAGATGGGCATACCTATTATAATTTCAACGTCTTTGTTTGCATTATTGGGCGCAGCTTCAACAAAATTTATACCAGAAAAAATAGTACTTATCTTCTTCACAGCAATGTTAATAGGCGCAGTATTATTTTTGGCCTTTTTTAAATCGAAGAAATATGAGAAGGAAGGTTCGTATAAAGAGAAAATAAATGTTATCATCCTGTTTAGCGTTGGAGCTTTTGTGGGATTTATAGCCGGTTTATTAGGCATTGGTGGTGGTATAATTTTTTCTCCTATTTTGATAATGCTTGGACTTAATCCGAAAAAAGTGATTGCTTTGACACCGTTTCTCGCTTTATTTTCATCATTTACAGGATTTGCTACATACGCATTTATGGGTTATATCAATTTGGAATTGATAATATTTGGAGGGATTGCATCATATTTTGGTGGTTACTTTGGAACTAAAATTACACATTTAAAGCTTAATGTTATGATGGTCAAACGGATACTTGCAGTGTTAACGGCGATTTTGGCCGTTAAAATGATTATCCAACTTCACTAACATTCTATTGGTTATAATCGATTTAAAAGATAAATATTGAATAAAGTTCTTTGAAAATATTAGACAATGAGCATGAAATCATCCTATACTTTTTATAGAGTGAAATAAATAAATATTATCAATATTCTATTGTATGTAGATATAACATACCAAAATAACATCCAACATCATTATTTGAATGGAGAAATAATAATTAATGTGGATC
>JAVRKU010000024.1:0-21221 GCA_031962125.1 Mesoaciditogaceae bacterium
CGAGCAACCCGAGCCGCCTCACGCGCCAACAGTATACAATCCGGTAGGATCCTACAAGACAACCTTTTCAATTCCAAAGGAATGGAAAAATAGAGAAATCTTTATTTCATTTCAAGGCGTAGAATCAGCCTTTTACATTTGGGTAAATGGAAAATTTGTGGGATACAGCGAGGATAGTTTTACGCCAGCAGAATTCGATATAACGAAATACGTAAAGAGTGGAGAGAATTCTTTAGCCGTTGAGGTTTACAGATGGTGCACCGGCAGTTGGCTCGAAGATCAGGATATGATTCGATTGAGCGGCATTGTAAGAGACGTCTTTATTTATGCAACTCCGAAAATTCACATGCGCGACTTTGAAGTTGTAACGGATCTTGATGAAAAATATGAGGATTCTAATCTGAAGATCAGTATAAACGTTAAAAAGTATTCAGAAGATGTAAAAAGCAATTTTTCTATAGAGGCAGAACTTTACGATCAAAATAACAAATCCATCTTCGGCCTCTTGAGTTTGAAAAAAAGATTCACATCTAAAGATGAGGTTGCGGTGGCATTCGAGCAAAAGGTTATAAATCCAAAAAAATGGTCTGCCGAGTATCCAAATCTCTATTTTCTCGTTCTAACTTTAAAAGATTCTGAAGGGAAGATAATCGAATCTGAAGGATGCAAAGTGGGTTTTCGCAAGTTTGAATTGAAAGATAATCTTATGAGGATAAATGGAAAGGTTATAAAATTCAAAGGCGTTGACAGGCATGAATTTGATCCACGAACTGGAAAGCACGTGCCTGCCGAGACGATGATAAAGGACATAACTTTAATGAAACAATTCAACATAAACTCCGTGAGAACTTCTCATTATCCAAACGATCCTTTGTGGCTTGATCTGTGTGACGAATACGGAATTTACCTTATAGACGAAACGAACCTTGAGACCCACGGCGTAAGAGACACGGTACCAGCCAGCAATCCTCAATGGACAAATGCCTGCCTTGACAGAGTTCAAAGCATGGTTGAAAGAGATAAAAATCATCCGTCTGTTTTGATATGGTCTTTGGGAAATGAGGCCGGTCATGGGACAAATTTCAGACTTATGTCAGAATGGGTTCACATGAGAGATCAAACGCGGCTTGTTCATTATGAAGGTGATAGTTCCGTTGCCGACATGACGAGTGAGATGTATTCGCCAGTTGAAAGAGTTGAAGAGTATGCCAAGTCGAACAACCACAAACCTTACATTCTTTGCGAATACGCACATGCAATGGGAAACAGCAACGGAAATCTTTACAAATACTGGGATCTTTTCAGAAAGTATCCAAAGTTACAGGGAGGATTCATTTGGGATTGGGTAGACCAGGCAATATATGAGCCTATACCTTCTGAAACTTTTTTAAATTCCGAATCTTACAGCGGAGGGCATGATGCTCCAGAGAAATCCTTCGCATCGCCAGCGAGTACAGATTCCGACGGGGCACATGCCGGAGCTAAAATGTATCTTGCATATGGCGGAGACTGGGGAGATAATCCCAACGATGGAGATTTCTGCGCCAACGGAATTGTACTTGCCGATAGAACTCCAAAGCCACAGGCAGAAGAGGTGCGCTATCTTTTCAGGAACATCGTTGTCAAGCCTCTTAATCTTTTGAATGGAGAAGTTGAGATCTTCAACGAATACCTTTTTACGGATGTGAATGCCTTCAAATGTGAATGGGTTATCAAAGAAAACAACGAAGTCGTTAATTCTGGACATCTTGATATCGATGTGGGACCACTTGAAAGCAAAAAGGTCAGCATTCCTTATGGGAAAATACAAATTCACGCTGGATGTGAATACTTTCTTGAAATGATCTTCACTCTTAAAGAAAAAAGCAAATGGGCACCTTGCGGTTATGAAGTGAGCCATGAGCAATTCAAAATACCCTTTGATGTGCCTGTGCTTCACGTTCAAAAGCATGGACCGGTAGAATTGGAATCCTTTGATTCAGAAAAAAGCCTTATTTTAAAATCCAAAAATTTTGAAATTGTCTTTGATAAATCATCTGGCGTTATGAACTCTTTGAAATTCAAAGACCGTGAACTTATTCTCTCGGGATTAAGGCCAAACTTTTGGAGGGCGCCAACAGACAACGATCATGGCAACAAAATGGAGGAAAGACTTTCAACGTGGTGCGGTGGGTCAACGCAAAGGAAGATAAAAAATTTTGAATGGGAAAGAGTTGGAGAACAGATTAAAGTAAGCACAGAGTTCGTAATACAGACATCAAATCCTTCTCTTTGCAAAGTTGTTTACAAAGTTGACGGTAATTGTGGCATATCCGTCTTTTTTGAATTGATTCCAGGCGATGATCTGCCCGAAATACCAGTTGTAGGATTGGAAACGGTCATTCCAAAGACGTTTGACAACTTGGCATGGTATGGCCGTGGTCCTCACGAAAATTACTGGGATAGGAAGAAATCGGCAAGGGTGGATCTTTACAAATCTAAAGTAAAAGATCAATTTGTGAATTACATAAAGCCATCTGAAATGGGAAATAAAACAGACGTAAGATGGCTTACCCTAACAGATAACGAGGGCGTTGGATTGGTCTTCACGGGCGAGCCCACCTTTGAATTCAGTGCCTTGCACCACTCGATAGAAGATTTAGAAAGGGCAAAACATCCTTACGAACTGCCGGCAAGAGATGAGATTTTCCTTCACATAAATTACGCTCAGATGGGAGTGGGCGGAGACAACAGTTGGGGCGCAAAGACACATCCCGACTTCACACTTTACGCAAACAGGATTTACACGTATAGTTTTAAATTCAAGCCAACTCATGTTGTTTGAAACTTTTCCAATGATATGATCTAGAGGAAGCCGGCGCCTTGCGAGGACAAATTTCGACGGGGCACATGCTGGAGCTGCAAGATGAATGGGCATTCGGCTTTTAAAGTTGAATCAGTATATATAAAAACTTTTAAAATTACCGGTAACGGGGCATTGATGGCAAAGTGCAAAACGTACAGAATAAAATCAGCACAGATCGAGTTGAAAATCGTCGGGGAAGATCCTGCATAGTTTGAGAATCATTATGGTATCATATATTTGTAAGAGATGATTTCTTCAAATTCATCAATTGTAGGCTTGCTGTAAGGAGGTAATTGTATGCCATATTTAAGGATTCAAACGAATGTTGAGGTAGACGATGAGACGGCGATTTTGAAATCTGCATCTGCTTTGGTGGCTAAAGAAGTTGGAAAGCCAGAAAAGTATGTTATGGTTTCCTTCGGTAACGATCGGTTTGTTTTCGATGGGACGGAAGAACCATGCGTTTTTTTCGAGCTGAAAAGTATAGATCTGTCAGAATCGCGTACGGAAAAGTTGTCAATAGCACTTTGCAGTTTTGCAGATCAATATTTGAGGATCAAACCAGATAGAGTGTACATAAATTTCGTGAGCTTCAAGGGGTCAATGTGGGGATGGAATGGATCAACATTTTGACTTAAGAGGTGTTAAATGTTAAAGGTAAAATTTTATGGTGACTCAGTTTTAAGAAAAATTTCTAAGCCCGTCGAAGATGGCGCCCTTGCCGAAGATATCATAAAAGAGATGAGCGAGCTCATGTACACAAGAGACGGTGTCGGTCTCGCTGCCCCGCAGGTTGGTATATCTAAAAGGTTTTTTCTTTACGATATAGGTGAGAAATTGAACGTTGTTATAAATCCTGAGATAATAGAGAGATCTAAAGAAACAGAGATCTCGGAAGAAGGGTGTTTGAGCATTCCGGAGATCTTCGATGAAGTACCAAGAGCCGTAAGAGTTGTTGTAAGGTACAGAGATCTTGGAGAAAATGAATTTACGAGGAGCCTTGAAGGTTACGAGGCCCGCGTCTTCCAGCATGAATTCGATCATCTTAACGGTAAACTTTTCATAGATTATCTGAGCACGGCAAAAAGGCGTGCATTGAAACCAAGGCTTGATGAGATAAAGGAAAAAGGGGAAGACATTCTGAAGGAATTAGCGGATAAAAAAGCTGAAGGTATCAACTTTTGAAGATTATATTCTTTGGATCTTCTGAATTTGCCATTCCTACTCTCGAACTTCTTGCGCAATCCGGGATGGTTTTGATGGTTGTCACTCAGATGCCGCATCCTGCAGGTAGGAATTTGAAATTGACGCCAACGCCTGTTTCAAATTTTGCAAGATCGAAGGGATTAAGATTGCTTGAAACAGACGACGTGAATGATTCAAAATATGTTAATATCATCAAATCAACGGATGCAGAACTCGCGATTGTCGCTTCCTTCGGTCAGATTCTCAAACCAGAACTGCTGTCCACGCTAAAAAAAGGATTTTTCAACATACATGCATCGCTTTTACCAGAATATCGGGGTGCGGCTCCTATTCAACGAACATTGCTCGATGGTGCGGATGAAACTGGTGTGACGATCTTCAAGATAGAAAAGGGCCTTGATACAGGAAAAATCGCCATTTCTCAAAGCATAAAGATCGATCCCGTAGACACATTCGATACACTCAGTTATAATCTTGCATATCTCGGTGCCGATCTCGTTAAAAAATTTCTTGAAAATCCGGATATTGATTTAAAAGATCAGGAAGGCAAACCATCTTATGCTTACAAAATCTCTTCAGAGGAAACGTTCATAGACTGGTCAAAACCGGCCAGATCGATAGGCAACAAAATAAGGGCATTCGATTCTTCACCCGGTGCAAAAACAGTGTTGAACGGTGAGATCGTTAAACTTTTCAATTTTAAAGGAATCGAAGAAGGTCATGCCGGCAAAGGAGAGATCGTGCGGATTAACTCTGATGCAGTTATCGGATGCGTTGATGGTCTGATTAAAGTTGAGAAGATCCAGTTCCCATCGAAACGGGTGATGACATTTGCTGAGGCCAAGAATGGCCGTAAAGTTGATACTGGTCATCGCTTTGGTACTTGAAAGTTGCGGTATTTTCGCCTTAGAAATACACATGGGTGATACATTTAATTTATCTTATGGATTTGGATCTCCTTCCGTGCTTTCAAATTTAGGCGTAACGGAAGGATTTTCATTTTATCAAAATATGGATTTATTAGTCAATGGGGAAATTATGGAAGGACTTTACATATATGCAAATATTGGTGCTTCATCCGATCAGATAGCACTCAACTATGTACCTCTTAATCTTGAGATTGGAAATACTTTCTCATCCATGGTTGATGGAAGAAACCTGTCAATTTTTGGCCTTTCATCGCCGAATTTTTCTTTTGGACAGTTAAGCGGTTCTGTTGAGATTTCAACCGTCATCGTATCCGCAATGAATTCATTCGTAACACTCGGTCAGATGATGTACGGCAGTGTCACCATTTATTACAACGGAAATATTCTTAATCCAGCGCTTTATACCGTTGATTACATGACCGGGACAATATATTTTTCAGATCTTTCGACTCCAGAGATTCTTACGATAGAATACCAGAGCGCACTCCAAAACAGTGGATCTTATATTTTTACTGCCAGCATGGGATCAAATCAATCGAATGATAATCTGAATTTATTTGCATGTACGGTTTTTTCAACGCAATTCGATCAATTTTTCATCTCCGGAAAGATTGGAGACAGAAAAAATTCTATGAACTTGAACGTCAATTTCGATCAGATACCTTCTTTTAAAGTAAACACTCAAAATGAATTTTCAGTTTCTTCAGGTCTTGTTAAAACGGATCTCTCTTATACATCTGAAGGATTCAGGTATCCGATCGGCATCATACAGAATTCAGGCTTTGCTGGGAATCTATCTTTATCTGGCACTTCATCAAAAATGAATATAAATTTCGATCAGAACGACTTTGGAATATCAGTAGATGCCTCCACGTCGTCTTTTATTTTCTCCTTCAGCAAATCTAACGGTTTGAATTTATCGCTTTATTCGAATGGATTCGGGGTTACGATGAATTCACAGTCAACGGATACTTCGATCTTCGGCTCCTTTTCGAACGGTAATCTGAACATCATGACATGGAAAAGTCTTCAAAATTCTAATTTTTATTCCATGATCCAGCTTGCAACACCTTTAAGTCTGCAGGCGAGTATTTCATCCTCGGGTGCCGGCATCTTTGTATCAAAATTCGTCAATCCTTTTAATCTTTCTTTCGGTCTCACAAAATCGGCGTCGAATATCATAGTCTCGGCAGGGTTAAACGAAAATTTCTTTTCATCCGTTCCGGGATGTTGGGCACTTAACATTTCTGCCGGATCTACCTTATTGATAAGCGGTTCCCTGAATTATTTTCTTCAATTAGGTAATTTAAGCTTCAACGCAAGCACGGCGCCGGCTTTCGGGTTTTCATTTTCAACTTCAAATTATGCTGCCGGTTGTCAAATCACACAGGGTAATATAAACTTCTCGATTTCAGCCGGAATTTCATTTTTTGGTCTCAATTTTGATGGAAATATGTGTATTGAAAATCTTGGATCTCAATGGGGAAGTATGGTAGGTTTGAAAGTGTGGGGAGAAAGTTGAAGATAGAAAAAATGGTTGCAGGCGGGTACGGCCTCGCAAGAGAAAATGGCAAGATTTATCTGGTCAAAGGTGCATATCCTGGTGAAGATGTCGATGTATCGATAGAAAAAGTCGATCATGATCTTGCCTTATGCAAAGTCGAAAGGGTAAATGTGCCTATTTCGGAAAGGCAAAATCCTGTTTGTGAACATTTCGGAAAATGTGGTGGATGCGAATGGATGGATGTCAATTATAAATCCCAGCTAAGATACAAAAAAGAAATTTTTACAGATCAGATGAAACATATCGCAAAAATTGACATTGATGAACCCAATATAATTTCTACAAAGCCTTACGGTTACAGGAATAAAGCAGAATTCGTAATAGAAAAAGGAAAGATAGGCTATTATGGAAAACAATCTCATGACTTCGTTGAGGTGAAAAAATGTCCCATAATAGAAGATGCTCTTAACGATGTAAAAGACGGGCTGAAAGATTACGATCTTAGAGGATTTGATCACCTCGTTATAAGAGAGGGAAATGGGAAAAAGATGGCGATATTCATCTCAAAATCCGAACGCAAGGTTCCTGATGCGGATGTTGATGAGCTCATCATGCTTGTCAATGAAAGACGTGTGGTGATAGCGGGTCGCCAGATTGTAAAAAAGGGAAATGGCTATCTCGATGTGAATATTAACGGTATGAAATATATTGTTCCGGCCAAGGCCTTCTTTCAGGTGAGCTATGAAGGGGCAGAAATTCTTTCTTCGAAGGTCAAAACATATGCAGGAAAGGGAAGGAAACTTCTCGATCTATATTGTGGCGTTGGTTTTTTCACGCTTAAACTTGCAGAAAATTTTGTAGATCTCGATGGTATTGAAAGCTCACCATCATCTGTTAAAGCGGCTCAAAAAAATGCGGCAATAAATGGTATTTCCAACGTTCATTTTTTCACATCAAGGGCAGAGAATTTTAAACCAGAAGATCATGATGTCATCATGGCCGATCCGCCGAGGACAGGTCTCGACAAAGCTGTGAGAGAATCTATAATCAAATCTAAACCCGACAAATTCGTGTATGTTTCATGTGATGTCACGACTTTTGCGAGGGACTCGAACGAATTGATACAAAAAGGGTATAAAATAGAAGATGTAACGCTTGTTGATCTCTTCCCGCAGACGCACCATTTCGAGATCGTTAGTTCATTTGGAAGGGCGTGATTGAAAGAATGAGCAATTTCGATTCATTCAAAGTTGAGAAATCGAAGAAAAATGTCAAAAAGATAATATCAGAGGCAAAAAATAAAGAGGAAATGATGCTGAAAATTTCAGAATATCTTCACGATAATTTCCAGCATTACAACTGGGTGGGTTTTTATATAGTGGAGGGGGATAAGAGTTTAAAATTAGGTCCTTATGTTGGTGAGCCAACAGTTCACACGAAAATTGCATTCGGACAGGGTATATGCGGACAGGCTGCCGAAAAAAAGGATATTTTTATCGTGCAGGATGTTGCAAAAGAATCAAACTATCTTTCGTGCAGTCCCAATGTCAAAAGTGAGATCGTCATTCCTATAATGAAGAAAGGCGAGGTTGCTGGAGAACTTGACATAGACAGTCATTTCGCTTCATCTTTCGATAAGAGCGATTCAGAGTTTCTGAGCTGGATATGTGAAGAAATCGTAAATTCAGAAAATTTTTGAGAGGATGGTTCGATTGATATCAACAGTTACAATGAAATGGAATGGAAAATTTCTTGATCTTATAGATCAAAGAAAATTGCCACAGACCGAAGAATATGTGAGGTGCGATACATCGGATAAGATAGCTGTGGCTATAAAGGATATGATAGTAAGAGGGGCACCGGCAATAGGTGCAACAGCGGCCTTTGGATATGTTATAGGCGTTATGGAAAATTCCAAATCACTGACACCTGAAAAGATGAAAACGATTAAAGAAAAACTCGCAAAAACAAGGCCTACTGCCGTTAATCTTTTCTGGGCTTTAGATAGAATGCATTCAAAATTTTTGTCTTTGATAGGCAAAAGACCGGAAGAGATCATCAATATTTTGAATGATGAAGCCGAACAGATAGCCCATGAAGATATAGAGGTAAATAAAAAAATGGGGGCATTTGGTCAAATCTTGCTTCCAGAAGATATAACAGTTATAACACATTGTAACGCAGGTGCACTTGCCACCGTTGACTACGGAACGGCTGTCGGCGTCATACATTCTGCAATAGATAACGGGAAACATGTGAAGGCTTATGTGGATGAAACAAGACCTTACCTTCAAGGTGCAAGGCTGACGGCATGGGAACTCATGAAACTTGGTGTGGATACAACATTGATATGTGACAACATGGCCGGATGGGTTATGAAAACAAGACATGTTGACGCCGTTATCGTCGGGGCAGACAGAGTAGCTTCCAACGGTGATATTGCAAATAAGATCGGGACCTACTCTTTAGCCATTCTTGCAAAAAAGCACAATATCAAATTCTACGTTGCTGCTCCGATATCCACAATAGATATGAAGATGAAAAGCGGTAAAGAGATACCGATAGAGGAAAGATCTCATGAAGAGGTAACCTCTATAAAGGGTGTTCAAATAGCCCCTGAAGGCGTTGGAGTTTACAATCCTGCCTTCGATGTCACGGATTCAGAACTCGTTGACGCAATAATAACAGAAAAGGGCGTTTTAAAGGCTCCGTACGTTGAATCTATAAGCAAGATCATGAAAGGAGGATAAGGTGAGGGTAAATCCTTTCGATGATGACTCTTCACGGCCGGTCAATTCAAAGAAAAATTCAAAGGTAAATAAAAATGCTCAAAATGACGGTTTCTCATACTTTTTGGAAGAAGAGGAAGAGAAAGATATGACCGTCCTCGTAAAAAAAATAATAGAAAGTGGCAATAATTTTTCAAGATCCCCTTCGGATGAAAATTTGAATCTGTACAAAAAGCACATAAGAGCTTTTCTCGGAATTTTGAAAAACAATCTTTACACTTTCTCTGATGTCAAGAATATTGAGGGGAAAAAGGCAAAATTTTATTTCATAGTTGATCGGGTAAATAATGAACTCGAAACACTTTCGAAAAATTTGATGGATTCCGAGCGATCGACAATATATTTCGCAGCGAAGGTGAGTGAAATAAACGGTCTTGTGATGGATCTTTACAGATGAAAGAACATTTAAAAACTTCTGTTGAAAGAATCTCTTCTCTCTTTCAAAATGGAAATGTTTTACGTTTACTTGTAAAGGTTGATAATGCAACAATTAGGGAAGCTATTCTTAATGCGCTTTTTTCAAAAATAGAAAGTGTCGATCCATCTTATGATACTATGAGGATCTCAGAAGAAGAAAAAATCATAGGCATTGACAGTGCAAGAAGGATAAAAGAATTTCTCTCATATCCACCTTCTCTTGCCAGTAGAAAATATATCGTTATAGATGAGATCGGGATGGCAACACATGAAGCGATAGCAGCACTTCTGAAGATCACGGAAGAACCTCCGAATTTTTCTGCTTTTATCTTCTTTGCTTCAAATGTAGATCAGATCATTTCAACTGTTAAAAGTCGCTTCTTTATTTTGAAGTTTTCAATTGATCCACTTTCAATTCTGCCTACCGATCTTGTAGAAAATGTATCAGATCCTTTTATAAAAGCAATGATATCGATAGATCCGAATGCAGCTTTGATGTTTGAAGAAAAGCCGAATGATATAAAAGAATTTTCGAAAAGTCTTCAATCTGATTCAGGAATAAATGTTTTTTTGAAAGCTATGAAAGACGAAAAAGAAAATTTCATGCTGTCACTTGTCATTGAAAAAATATTGCTGGAAGTAGACATCAAAACTTTATCACGTACTTTCCAGAAATTGCAGGGCCTTCTCCAGGCGGATAAGGGGAAAAAAATTTCATCCATTTTTTTCAATTCCGCCATTCTTTTGTGCGAGGATCTGATCTTTTTCAAGTTCACAACTTATTGGAAGAATTTAAACAGAAAGATGTACGTGAGATACTACATGGACATGAAAGCACCATCTGAAGAATTCGTGAAAAAAGTTTGGAAGTTGAAGAATGAAAATGTGAACGATGATCTTTCAATTTTTTGGTTGCTTTTGAATTTTTCTTTGATGAAGAAGGTGTAAATATAATGATATATGGAATTTCATTCGAGAATCTCGGACAGATCTATCCATTTCAGTATGATGAAGAGATAAAGATAGGTCAGAAAGTCGTTGCCGAAAGTGATTTTGGCATTGAGATAGGTAGTGTTGTAAGAGTTTTTGAAGAAAAGTCCACAGAAATTAAAAAGGCGATAATTCGACTTGCAAATGAAGACGATCTCAAAGCCTATAATCAAAATGAAGAGGATGCAAAATCAGCTTTCGAGATCTCTAAAGATAAAGTCAAGGAACACTCACTTCCAATGAGAATGCTCAGTGCACGTTATACAATAGATAGATCAAAGCTTATCTTCTTTTTCTTTGCAGACGGAAGAATAGATTTCAGAAATCTTGTTAAAAATCTTGCGAGCATTTTCAAAACAAGAATAGAATTAAGGCAGGTGGGCGTAAGGGATGCGGCAAAAGCTATCGGTGGAATAGGTATGTGTGGTATGCAAACATGCTGTTCACGATTTGAAAGAGATTTTAAAAGCATTACTTTAAAGTATGCGAAGACGCAGCAACTTTTGATAAACCCTTCCAAGATTTCCGGCATCTGCGGTCGTTTGTTATGTTGTCTGGCTTATGAAAACGATAGTTATTTAGAGATATTGAAAGGTCTACCTGATACCGGTGATACTGCCAAATATAAAGAAAAGACTTACATGGTTTCAGAGGTAAATATCTTCTCTAAAATGATGAAATTGCAGGACGGTCAGGGTGGGCAGCTGAGTATCACATTTGATGAATTTTTAAGTGGGAAAGGTGAGAAAATTTGCGATTCGAAATCGTCAGCAGAAATAGATTTTCCAGAGCTGGAGAATTAAAATTAGATCACGGAACAGTTGAGACTCCCATTTTTATGCCTGTTGGTACAAATGGGGCGATAAAAATGTGCACAAAAGAATGCGTTAAAAGCGCCGGTGCTCAAATAATTTTGGCCAATGCCTTTCATCTGTATTTAAGACCTGGTCTTGACGTGCTAAGATCTTTTGGCGGTTTGCACAATTTTGCTTCATGGGATATACCCGTTCTCACCGATAGTGGTGGCTTCCAGGTCTTCAGTCTTTCCAAACATATAAAGGTGGATGAAGACGGAGTAGATTTCAGATCGCCCCTCGATGGATCCTTCCATCGCTTCACGCCTGAAAAAGTTATAGAAATTCAGGAGATAATAGGCTCTGACATAGCAATGGTCTTAGATGAGTGCCTTGCAACAGGAAAGGATCTCAGTGCAACTAAACGATCTGTTAGAAGAACTACAGAATGGGCAAAAAAGGCCTTAAATGCGCATACAAGAATGGATCAGGCACTTTTTGGCATAACACAGGGTGGTTTCTTTGAAGATACGAGAAAGGCGAGCACAGAAGAAATTACATCGATGCCTTTCGATGGTTTTGGTATAGGTGGTCTCAGCGTCGGAGAAGATTTCGATACGACGTTAAGAATGCTTGACGTGATAATGCCTATGATGCCGGAAAATAAGCCAAGATATCTCATGGGTGTTGGAGATCCAGTTCTTATGTTAGAAGCCGTTGAACGCGGTGTCGATATGATGGATTGTGTGCTACCGACAAGAATGGCAAGACACGGTGGCATCCTGACATCTGAAGGAAGGGTAAATATAAGAGCCTCTATTTATGAAAAAGATCCGGAACCTTTAGATCCGGCATGTGATTGTGAAGTATGCAGGACCTATTCTCGCGGTTACATACACCATCTCATAAAGAGAGGTGAATCGACGGGCATGATTTTGGCAACATACCATAACATTCACTTTCTTATAGATCTCATGAAGCGTGCGAGAGATGCTATAATTAAAGGTAATTTCTCCAGTTTCAAAATTGAAACGATCGAATGTTTAAAATCGAGAGGTGATTAGAATGACAGAAGAAGAAGCCATGAAAATTCTTTCAA
This sequence comes from Mesoaciditogaceae bacterium, assembly GCA_031962125.1. Taxonomy (GTDB): domain Bacteria; phylum Thermotogota; class Thermotogae; order Mesoaciditogales; family Mesoaciditogaceae; genus JAVRKU01. The sequence continues at coordinate 12,574 of JAVRKU010000024.1, forward strand.
AGATTAGATATCCTGGATATTCAAAAAATATCGTAGATTTTAAGATTATAAAATCAATAAATGTAAAAGATGATAAGGTCGAATTGCTTTTGAATCTGGCAACAAAAAATGACGCTATAAAAAAGAGAATATTCGATGATATAAGATCTGAATTTGAGAAAGTCGGCAAAGAAGTAATTATAAAAGCCATACAGGATCAGCCTCAATCAACAACGGTAGAACAGAAACATTTCGTTTCTACATCCAAAAAACGCATGGCTATTTTGAGTGCAAAGGGCGGTGTTGGCAAAAGTACATTCACCGTTTCTTTAGCGACGGGCTTGAAGAGAAAAGGTTTCAAGGTCGGTATCTTAGATGCGGATATACATGGTCCAAATGTTCCAAGAATGTTAGGAATAAATGAAAGGGCATCGATCAACGATAAAAAGAAGCTCATACCCATGTATAAAGATGAGATGTACTCGATGTCTTTAGGGTATGTTGTGGATCAGGAAACACCTGTTATATGGAAGGGTGCCATGGTGACAAAGGCAATTGTTGAAATGCTTGAGATGACAGATTGGCCCGATCTTGATTACTTTATCGTGGATCTGCCTCCGGGTACAGGAGATGCAGCGCTTACGATAAAGCAAAATATAGACTTAGATGAAGCCATAATCGTAACGACTCCAAACGCTTTAGCGATCGCCGATGCTCTAAGAACTGTGGATTTTTTCAATCAGTTAGGGGTAAAAGTTTCGGGATTCGTTGAAAATATGGCATATTTCGTGTGCGATAATTGCCATAATAAACTCTATCCATTCGGCAAGGTAAATCCATCAGAACTTGAAGAGGCCTTGAACATACCGGCTCTTGGTGTTATTCCATTCGATCCAGCCGTTGAGAATGCGGCAGATGAGGGTAAACTTGTCAACTTAGAAAATGACGTTTACTTCAATACGATATACGAAATTATCGATAAAATGCAAGGACAATAAAAATGCACTGGTCAAAAATATATTCTCCAACTTTGAAAGAGATTCCATCTGACGCCGATATAAAGAGTGCCGAATTGCTTGTAAGGGGTGGCTTTATACGCAAGTCCGCTGCCGGCGTTTATTCATATCTTCCACTTGGCACAAGGGTACTCCAAAAAATAACGCAGATCGTGCGTGAAGAGATGAACCGGACAGGGGCTCAGGAACTTTTAATGCCAATAATGCAGCCGGCCGAGATATGGAAGATAACCGGGCGCTGGGAAGATTATGGTCCTGAGATGATGAAATTCAAAGACAGAAATGATCGTGAATTTGCGCTCGGTCCTACACATGAAGAGATGATAACAACACTCGTTAAAGATGAACTGAAATCTTACAAACAGTTGCCTGTGAACCTTTACCAGATAAACACGAAGTACAGAGATGAAATAAGGCCAAGGTTTGGTCTGTTAAGAGGCCGGGAGTTCATAATGAAAGATGCTTACAGCTTCCATACAAGTTACGAATCGCTGGATGAAACTTACATGGATATGTATAAAGCTTATTCCAGGATATGTGACAGGATAGGGATGAAATACGTTGCCGTTGAGGCAGATACAGGGGCAATAGGTGGCAGTAATTCACATGAATTCACGGCCTTCGCAGAAAGCGGCGAATCGAATATACTCGTGTGCGAAAAATGCGACTATTCTGCCACACAGGAGAAAGCCGAATGCCTCATCGATCAGAATGTTTTGCATGGGTCGCTTAACGGGATCGAACTTGTAAAAACTCCAAATGTAAGATCCGTTGATGATCTTACAAAATTTTTGAATATAACGAAAGACAGAATCGTTAAATCGATAGTTTTTATGGGAAGAAATGGATATATCATGGCTCTCATAAGGGGAGATTTAGAAATAAACACCTCAAAGCTTAAATCATATCTCAAAGATCAAACTTTGAGACTTGCGACTGCTGAAGAGGTATTGCAGAAATTTGGAAGTAATATAGGATACATTGGCCCCGTTGGCCTTAAAAATGTAAGGATGATAGTCGATCTCTCTGTGCAAAATCTTCAAAATTATGTCGTTGGGGGGTTGAAAGACGAATATCATTACATAAATGTGAATCATCCGAGAGACTATCAGATCTCCGAATGGGCAGAGATAAGAACTGTAATTGAAGGAGATAGATGCCCAAAATGCGGAACTCCTTTGAAAATGAAAAAAGGAATAGAAGTCGGTCAGGTTTTTAAACTTGGAACAAAATATTCTGAAAAACTATCGGCAACTTACGTTGACTCTGACGGACAAGAGAAACACTACATAATGGGATGTTACGGATGGGGAGTGAGCAGGACGATGGCCGCAATAGTCGAGCAATTTCACGATGATGAAGGCATAATATGGCCAAGATCCGTTTCACCTTTCGAGGTAGTTGTAACCGTTGTCAATATCTTAAATAAGGATAATATAAGAATTGGAAAAGAGATACATGATTTTCTTGAATTAGCCGGTTTTGAAGTGATTCTCGATGACAGGGAAGTTTCGGCCGGTTTCAAATTCAAAGATGCCGATCTCATAGGTATACCGCTGAGAATAACATGCGGGAAAAGTCTCGGTGATGAAGAAGTTGAATTGAAGCCCAGAAATTCAAAAAAAGCAACTAAAGTGAAGATAGACAATGGATATGAAACTCTTAAGAAGATCGTTGAAGATATGCTGAACGATTATAAGCCCTGAGCCGGGAGGATATGATGGGATTTTTCGATTTCTTTAAAAAAGGCCTTCAAAAGACGAAAGATGGGTTCTTAGGAAAGGCATTCTCCATTTTGAAAAGCGGAAAGTTAGATAAAGATAAGATCGAAGAAATAAGGGAACTTCTCTTGTTATCCGACATAGGAGCCGTTACAACGGAGTATATAATAGATAATCTCAAAAATTCGAAAGAAGATGATCCTGTAAATGCCTTGAAAAAGATCCTCATCGATCTTCTTGGTGATGATGAATCGTTAAAATTTGCGAAGGATCGTCCAACCGTTTATACACTTGTTGGTGTGAATGGTTCAGGAAAAACGACAACGTGCGGCAAACTTGCTTATAGACTTAAAAATGAAGGAAAACGGGTCGTTTTAGGCGCAGCCGACACTTTCAGGGCAGCAGCCATAGATCAGCTCAAAGAATGGGGGAAACGTGTTGATGTGCCAGTAATTGCGCATCAAATGGGTGCGGATGCCGGAGCTGTCGCTTATGACACCGTTAATCATGCAATTGCAAATGATCTTGATGTCGCTATAATAGACACCGCAGGCCGCCTTCACACGAAGGATAATCTCATGAGAGAATTAGAGAAGATCCACAAGGTCATAAACAAGCTTAGATCGGATCAGCCAACAGAGGTTTTGCTTGTCCTTGATGCTACAATAGGCCAGAATGCAATACAGCAGGCCCGCATTTTCGATAAAAGTGCTGGTATAACGGGGATAGTTCTTACAAAGCTCGACGGCACCGCCAAAGGTGGAATGATCTTTTCGATAAAAAAAGAACTCGGAATTCCCGTTAAAATCGTAGGTATTGGTGAAAGTATCGACGATCTCAAAGATTTTAAAGCCTATGATTTCATAGAGGCACTTTTGCGATGAAAAGCATCATCGATCTTTACAGGGAGAAAATTTTCACCGAAGATGGAGAAGAGTTATTGCGCCTTGCAGAAGTGATAAGAAGATACTCAGATGGTGGATGGACAAAAGGAAAACTTGAAATTGCGCTTAACATGGTAAGAGCAGGGCTTGGTGAGCTTTCTAAAATTAAAGAATTCGATCCGCACTCAATCGATAAAGTGTCAAAGCAGAGCGGCATACCGGTATCTGATCTAGGAATTATGGCTATGATAGTGAGCCCGGAAAATTATCTACCGATGGATGAAACCATGATCTCGCTTTCAAAGATAGAAGGCATAAGGACAGATAACTATCAGGAATTTTTAAAGGGATGGAGAAAATTTCTCAAAGATCATCAGGACTATTTCGACGATTTTCTTGATCTTTATATGGTGGTATCGGACAAAAAAATAGAAAATACAAACAAATCGATCATCGAAGAGATAATTCGCATGGTTGAAAAACTCGATTTTTTATCCATTGATGAAAAAACTATCAAGACCTTTGAAGATATTTACCCCTCTTTTCTCCCGTCTGATAGAGAAAAAATAGCTGGATCAATAAGAGATCCATATGTCAGCGGTGTTCTTATCAGAAATGGTAAAGTGGGCATTATCGTGGACGGAAGCAACATTTCTATGATTAATTCCCCACATCCGGATCTCATGAATATCTTCAGAGCTTTCGAGTCACTTGGAAATATGAAAAATGTTCCATGGCCATTTAAAATAATTTTTGACGCAAATATAGAATATACCCTTCATGGAAGCCAGAAAGTCCTTTTCGCAGAAAAGTTTCAAAAACATCCTTGTGTAAAGCTCTATTCACCAGCAGATGAGCTCATACTTGAGCTTGCAAAAACGTCACATTTCTGGATCCTCTCAAATGATAGGTACCTTGATTATCCAAAGGTCGATGCTGTGACGCTCAGGTTCGATGGAAAAACAGTTTGGAAGGATAGCAAAAACTGAAAGCAATAAACAACGGCATTACTCCAGCCGTTTTTTGTCACTCAAGCACACCACTTATGGCATCTACGGGACATCTCGTCTGGCAGAGTCCGCATCCAAAACAGGCATTTGTATCAACTTCAACGTGATCTGTTACCGTGATCGCAAAATAAGGGCAGACGTACTCACACATCTTGCACAATGTGCATTTTGACGCATCAATTTGTGGATTTCTGATCTCGAATTTTGAATGATGTTTCTCAAGCTTCCTGCCTATCGCATCCTGCGCAGAATAATATCCTCTTTTCTTCAATGCATTTTCCAGACCTATAATGATCCTTTTATACTGCTCTTTACCGTAAATGAGAGCAGAAGAAAGCATACCAGCTGCTGACGCTCCCGCTTCGAGAAAATCAACAAGATCATCGGCCGTCCTCACACCACCTACGCCTATAACCGGAATGTCAAGATTTTGTTTTATAGTTCTGACGATAGATAATGCCACTGGCTTGATGATAGGACCGGAGATCCATCCGTACTGGTTTTCCGATCCCATAGGAGGATGGCCCAGCTTTGGATCGATATAATATGCAGGTCCTAAAGAATTAACGGCAACTATCCCTGCAACCCCTACCTTTTGCATCTCCCTTGCAAATTCAACGGGATCCGGCATGTGCGGGCTTACCTTCATGAACACAGGCTTTCTTGCAAGTTTAACAGCCGTACTTGCTATCTCAACGATCGGCGCTATATCTTTTCCTGTATAGTGCGTCGAAATTTCAAACGCATTCCCAAAATCCTTAAGTCTTGGCACAAGCCATTCTATCTGTGCTTTAGTGTATCCTATGCTTATGATCTTTGGTATATCAATAAATTGAATACCTGGAAGAAATTCATCTATCCACCTTTCGGGTCCATATTCCGACCACAGTTCTGCGTTGATCACATAATCCTTTGTTGCGACAATACATGGTCTCGGTACTTTTGCCGCCTCTGTCGATATCGTCTTTGTGACCATACCTCCAACGCCTAAAGAAGCTATATATTTCATTTTTTTATCATCGCCCGTAAGCGGACCTGCGGCTGGCAGCAATGGATTTGAAAAACGTAAACCGGCTATTTCAACTGATAAGTCCATAAAAACACCCTCCTTCAGATCTTATCCCACAAAAGCTTTGCAACACGTCTTACGTTCTGCCGGATCTCTGCCTCATCGAAAACCTTTATCTCATTCTCAACCATGAGAGGATATCCATCAACGTAAAGTGAATCAACTTTAGATTCAGTTATTCCGAAGAAAAGGTGATCCCAAAAATTTGAAAAATTCATCGGTGTTGGCGGTATGTAATCGATGACGATGAGATCTGACACGTAATCTTTTTTTATCCTTCCAAAATTTTCTTTCAGATGGTGTGATGCAAGATCGTACGAACTATCCACAAGTGATCTGAGATCTGATGTAAAAAAAGCAAGAGGAGACTTTTTAAGATCTTTTTGACCTAAAAGTGTCATTCTCAGATCAAAAAAGGGAGAAAAGCCAAATCCATCATTTCCAATTACCACCTTTGCGCCGTTCGATCTGATCATTTCAAGATCTGCAAGACCAACAGCATTGTTCATGTTGGATTGAGCCGTCGTTGCGATGAATCCACCGCTATCTGCTATCAATTTTGCTTCATCGGAAGATATATGAATGCAATGTGCATACACGGAATTCTCAACCAGAAGGTTATATTTGTTAAGCCTCTCTATGATCCGCATTCCGTAATCATTTATCGAGTAAATCTCATCTTCAGGCCCCTCCGCAACATGTATATGGATCGGGATTTTACCATCACAGACTTTCGATACGTTTTCTAATGTCCTGTCACCAAGTGTGAAAGAAGCGTGCAATCCCATCATACCGGCAGCATTTTTTGAATCTGCATTTTTCTCATAGAAATTGGCATTTTCCTCTACTGATTCTAACTGTGTTCCATCCCGGTCGCTCGTCTCATGGCAAAAAATGCCACGCATGTGTGACCTATCAACGATAACACTTTTAAGAATTGAAAGAGAGCCTTTAACGAAATTCTGGCTCGAGTGGTGATCGAAGATCGTACCGACACCCGCATGTATGAAATCTGCCGCAGCTATGTATGCACTTGCTTCAATTTCTTGAGGACCAAGTTTTCTGTCGAGCCTCCACCACAGCTGCTCGAGTATTTGCATGAAAGACAGCGGATGAAATTCGATGGTCATACCTCTGGCAAGCGCTGAGTAGATATGGGTATGGGCATTAACAAAAGCAGGTATGATGAGCTTTCCTTTTATATCTCTATCCACTCTGCCCGAAAAATTTTCCATCCTACCCAAAGAAAGGATCTTTTTATCGAATGTTACGTACCCATTTTCGATCAAATCCTCTCCTGTGTATATCATCGCATTGCCTATCGTGTACGCCAAAAGATCCGCCCCCTCTTGATAAATTTCCCTTCCCCTCCGATAAATTCTCCATCCTTAACGACAAATTCCCCTCTCACGATAGTTGATGCGAACTTTCCTTTGAGCTTCATTCCCTCGTATGGTGTATAATCTGTCTTCGTATGAAGGTCATGAGAATTTACAGTCCACTCGAAATTGGGATCAAAAATTGCAATATCGCCATCCGCTCCGACTTCTATTTTTCCTTTGTTCTTCAATCCGAAGATCTCTGCAACATTCACACTCTGCACTTTTACGAGGTCGTTCAGATCGATCAAACTTTTCTCAACAAAATTAGTGTAAAGGATGGCGAAAGATGTTTCAACACCGCCTATCCCATTTGGCATTCGATCGTAATCATTCTCATTTTCAAGCTTTTCATTCTTCTTGAAAGGACAATGATCGGTACCCACCGTTGAAAAAGCCCCACTAACAAATAGAGCCCTCATCATTTCAAGATCGACTTTCGATCTCAATGGAGGAACCAGAGTGTAAAGTGGCGCAAGTTCACCATCATAAAATGATTCATCCAGTGTAAGATACTGGGGACATGTTTCAAGCTTCAAATTTTTGGGTATTCCGGATCTCTTTAAAAGTTCAACGGATCTTCCACTCGAATTATGAACGATATAAGCCTGTCCTCCTGTTATCTTTGCAAAGGTAGATATACGTGATACGGCCTCAATTTCAGATTCGTAAGGATGAAGAAATGGAAGGTCATCCGGAAGATGTTTTTTCTTTATATTCGATCTGTGAACTATGATTGGATCATTTTCAGCATGAAAATCGATAGCAACACCACGCTTTTTCGAAAAGCTTAAAAGATCAAGAATATAACCATCATCCGTCATTCTGTTTGAAGAACTGTAAGTTGTAAAGACTTTTATGCTGTTCATACCAAGTTTTAAAGTTTTTTCCTCAAGTTTATCTGCCGTAAAATCTGGATGGGCGATCGTCATGTGAAATGAGAAATCAACGTGCGATCCTTTAGCCTCTCCCATCCTTTTCGCAAAATTATCATCAATTTCTTTTTCATGTGTAACGGGATCCAGAAAGTCTATGTACGTCGTTATTCCACCGAAAGCGGCACCGATGGAGCCTGATTCAAAATCGTCGGCAGATCTGTATTGCCCAAGAGAAAGCGCAAAATGCACATGTGGATCTATCAGCCCCGGTAAAACATACATGCCGTTAGCGTTGTACCACTCTTTGGTTTCAAGATCATCAGAGGTGATCGCAGATATACGACCACCTTTGATATATAAATTTGCTTTGTAAGATCTGAAACCATCAAAAATTTCTCCACCGACGATACCAAGATCGTTCAAGGTCTTCCTCCCATAGTCAGTGCCATGACCGCCTTTGCGGTATGAAGTCTGTTTTCAGCCTCATCCCAAACGATTGAATGCGATCCATCTATTACGGAATCAACAACTTCCTTGCCACGATCTGCGGGAAGTGCGTGCATGTAAACTGAATGCTTGTTGGTAAGGCTCATCTTTTTTTCATCGCATATCCAGTCCTTGTGTTTTGCAGCCTCTGCCCATATCTTATCCTTGTACTTTGTAGCCTCCAAAGGATTGGGAATCGTGTAAAATCCTCCCCACGATTTTGGAA
>JAVRKU010000025.1:0-18807 GCA_031962125.1 Mesoaciditogaceae bacterium
CATTTTAGAGTGATGATGAAAGATAAGATAATACAAACCGTATTTCTTTCCGAATTGATTGAACTGAAAAAATTGTCAAGAAAAAGAGTCAATTAACATTCAAATGTTAAAATGAGACAGTTTCAGATTCGGGGGATTGAATTGTATACAATTTTGGTGTATAATCCATCTTCGACAATTCAAGTTTGGAGGTAATCATGTTGGATAAAGAATTAAAAGAAAAAATCGACGAAATATCTTCATTGATCAATGACAGCGAAATTTATGACTATTCAGCTCCGGAGATCACATGGGATGAAGAAAGTGGCTATACTATTGAGGAAGAAAATACAACTCTCGAGGATCTCGTGTGGGGCGGTTTGACCGAATCAGAAGCAAAGAACATACTCAAGGAATACAAAGAGCACCTTCAGAAAGCTTCAAAGGTAGTAAAAGAGCTCATCGATGACGGTGCTATATCCTCTGAAGACGAGATATGGGATTATATCGACGAAGATGTTGATGATGATTATTACGATGAAGAAGAGGATGAGGACGAAGAAGAGGATCATGATGATGGGGAGGATGAGGACGAAGACAGATGAAATATCTGGGCCCATATCGCTGCAAATGTAATGAGGGTAAAACCTATTAACTCTGTTTTTGAAAAATGTTCGTTAAGTATCAAAACTGAAAAAATTGCCGCCATGACAGGCTCTCCAGCATAGATGAAAGAGGATGGAATCGTTCCTATCTTTTTTTGATACTTTGTCTGAATGATGACACCAAGTACACTTGCAAAGATCGCTATATAAAGTACCATAAAGAAATCAGGCGCGCTCCATCGATCATCATGTGCTGTGAAGAAATAAAGAGGAATGTTGGCGATTGTCACGATCAAAAGCTGGTAAAAGGTAAGGGTGATCTCCTTACCTTCATGCTTTTTTGTAAGTATAGTCATAAGTAAGACCTGAAAGCCGAAGGAAAACGCACAAAGAAATGTGAGAAAATCGCCAAAATTGACAGAGACGATCTTCCCCGAAAGTTCTGTCATGTATATACCTGCAGACGCTATCAGGATCGCAAAAACCGTATTGAAGCTTACTTTTGTTTTTTCTATGATAAAAGAAAGAATTGGAGCGATTATAACATACATAGAGGTGATGAAACCACTTTTTGCCGGTGTTGTATATACAAGCCCCCATGTCTGGAAGATATATCCAAGCGTCATCGAAATGCCAAGAAGGGTGCCAGCTTTCCATGTAACGATGAAATCCCTCTTTATCGTTGGAAAAAAGATCGCAAGCATTATGAGATCGGCGATCAAAAATCTTGTAAGATTAAGCGTAAAGGGAGAAATAGTACCAAGCACAATCTTTTCTATGGGAAAAGTTGTTCCCCATATGACGACAAGTATAGAAAGAAACAGTATCGGTAAAAACCGTTCTTTATCTTTTATGACGATGACCCCCTTTTTGAATATTTTACCATAAAAAAGTGGCCATTTAAGCGGCCACAGGGAAAAAAGGCCCTAGCGGGACCTTTCACTTTGAATAGGAGTTAAGATCAAGAAGGCCATGACCGCTGAAATTAAAGACGATCACCTTTTCTTCTCCAGTTTTTACGCATTCCTTTGCATATCTTATCACGCCGGCTATCGCATGACTTGTTTCCGGTGCCGGAATGATTCCTTCGCTTATGGCAAAAAGGCGTGCGGAATTAAAGGCTTCATCCTGGGATATCGCTATGGCTTTCATATAGTTCTCTTTGACGAGGCGACTTATCAAAGGAGATGCCCCATGATATCTCAAACCTCCCGCATATATTGGTGGCGGAATGAACTCGGATCCAAGCGTGTACATCTTCATCATAGGCGTAAGATGTGCAGTATCGCCATAATCGTATCTGTACTCACCTTCGGTAATCGACGGACACTCTGTTGGTTCGCATGCAACGATCTCGAGTGATTTCTTATTCAGCTTCAGTGGAATAAAGGGTAATGTAAATCCTCCGAAATTCGATCCTCCACCGAAACATCCTATCAGGACGTCTGGCTCCTCTCCCGCTATTTCCATCTGCTTTTTTGTTTCCTGACCTATCACCGTTTGATGAAGCAGAACATGATCAAGCACACTTCCAAGAGAGTAATGTGTTTTTTCTTTCGAAAGTGCATACTCAATTGCCTCACTTATCGCCATGCCAAGTGATCCTGTTGAGTCAGGTTTCGATTCGAGTGCTTTTTTCCCGTAATTTGTAACATCGCTCGGACTTGGATGAATCTTAGCGCCAAAGAAGTTAACCATATGTTTCCTTGCAGGTTTTTGTTCGAAACTTATTTTCACCATGAAAACATTGACATCAAGGCCAAAGTACGCTCCAGCGAAGGCTAATGCACTGCCCCACTGGCCTGCTCCTGTCTCTGTTGAAATTTTCGCCGTTCCTTCAACGAGATTGTAGTAAGCCTGTGCAAGAGCCGTGTTAAGTTTGTGACTACCAGTAGGGCTTACACTCTCATTTTTGTAGTAGATATGCGCTGGTGTTTTCAGAGCTTTTTCAAATCCAAAGGCTCTTACAAGCGGTGTTGGTCTGTAAAGTGCGTAAGCCGCCCTGACTTTTTGAGGAATTTCAATTTCTCTTTCTTTTGTTGCTTCCTGCATCACGAGTGTTTTTGGGAAGATCACCTCGAGTTTTGCCGGATCTATAGGTTTCATCGTTTGGGGATCCAGAGGGGGATCAAGCTCGAATGGCAGATCTGCCTTTACGTTATACCAGTACTTCGGGATATCCCCTCCTCTAAGATTTATAAACCTTTCCATACAAACCACCTCCTTTAAAAATAAAAATCGGGGATCTTTTTTAAAGATCCCCGATATTGTGAGTACACTTTATGGCAAAAGAGTACTTACACCCTCACTCTCGGGGCGAAGTACCACCACCAATTGTTGTTTTTTAAATTAAATGATATATTAACCATTCTGTTCACCTTGTTGATATCATACACCAGTTCAAAATGATTTGTCAACTGTCATGTAATGTTCAAGGATCGGAATATCTTCTTTCGTTGTGATTTTCAAATTTCTCTTATCGCCTTCAACAATTTTCACATCAAGACCGGCCATCTCGAAAGCCATGGCGTCGTCCGGTAAATCAATTTTTGAAAATCTTTCGTAAAGCTCTAACGCTTCGCCGGCAATACATCCCTGTGGCGTTTGCATCCTGAAAACTTTATTTCTGTCGATAAATGTATATTTTCCGTTCTGTTCGATTCTCAAAGTATCATCACTCAAAATTGCCGGAACAACACACCTGCCACTTCTTATCTTATTTTCTACCCTTTGAACCAGATCAGATGTGAGAAAAGGCCTTGCCCCGTCGTGAATAAGCACCTTACTCGACTGTGGAATTACCCTAAGCGCATTTACAACGGAATCCTGCCGCCTTTCTCCACCTTCAACGAAAACGATATCGTATCCATCAAGATATTCTTCGAATCTTGTCCTTTCCGAACCTCTGATGACCATGACGATCAAATCCAATGCTTTTAATGCTTCGATCGAATAAAGAAAGAGCGGTTTTCCATTTAACCTGTAAAGTGTTTTATTTTTCTGACCGCCTGAAAATCTTTGAGATCTCCCGGCACAGAGCACAATTGCAGATCTCACGACTTCGTATTTATTCTCGCAAAGAGAAGTTTTCCGGCGTTTGTTCTCAATATATTCGTTATAACAACTTCCTGCTGTTCTCCGACATTTTTGCCACCATCTTCAATAACGATCATCGTACCATCCTCGGTGAATCCTATTCCCTGTTCCTTGTTTTTCCCATGTCTTATTATCTGTAATTTTATCTTTTGACCCGGTAAAAGCGTGGGTTTAAGTATCTCGGCTAAATGATTTAAATTCAGGACCTGAACACCCTGCAATTGAGCTACTCTCGTCAGATTGTAATCAAGCGTTACAAGTCTACCGTTGTACTTCCTTGCAAGATTCACAAGGTCTTCATCAACCTTTCCGCTCCTGTAAGCTATCGTATCATCTATTGTTATCTTGAGATCTTCTAATTTCTGTATCTTCTCGATTATTTCAAAGCCCTTTCTACCTTTTTCTTTTTTCTCATCATCGGTACTGTCGGCGAGCTTCTGCATTTCAATGAGCACGAACTGGGGGATTATTATCTTTCCGTTGAAAATGCCCACATCAAAAAGATCAAGCACTTTATCATCTAAAAGCACGGATGTATCAAAGATAAAACTACCATAATTGCCAGAAATTTCTCCAACCTTAAAATATGAGAGCACAGATCTCTGGGATATGAGCCATGCGCCGAGAAAAGACAGGAGCACTATGATTGACTTTCCTATTGAAGTAGATAAAAAATTAGGACTCACAAAGTCCACGACAAGATAATTTCCTATGAGCGTGAAAGTTACAAAGGATGCAAGACCGATAAGAAAATTAACGGCGTTCACCTTGCTGTCTTTCAGTTTTTTTGCGAGAAAATAAAGCGCAATTCCAACAAGAAGGCCCGCTACTCCACCTATGAGTACTGAAAAATATGGGTACCACCATCTTGTATCGAATAAAGCGTAATTCGGGTACCACGAATAACCGAAATAAAGTCCTAAAAATAATGGAAGCAAGAGCAACAACCATTCGATCATGATTTTATTCCCCCTTATAAAAAATATGAATTTTGATCAGCTTTTATAATTTGCCCTGTTTTTCAAAGAAGATATACCACTCATTATGATAGTGGCACGTTTTTCAGCCACACCGTCAACGCTCATAAGATCTTCGAAAGAGGCGTTGAGAAGGCTGTATAAATTTCCAAATCTTCTGATAACATCGTGTGCGATGGTAATGGGAATTCGAGGAATACTTCTAAGTACTCTATAACCGCGCGGTTTAAGAGTCATTTCAAATATTTGATATTCCTCTATATCATAACCTATTTCACCAGCGAAAGATATCGGATCAAGATTATTTTCTTCCATTTTACCAAATAAAAGCGATTTAACGATAGACGAAGGATCGTGATCCTCACCTATGGTTTCCTCATTGGCATAATCCATTATCAAAAGTTTAAGATTGTCCTCAACACCATTGAGTAATTCATCGAAATGCATTTTTATGAACGTCCCCATATTTCCAAGCTCCGCGATGTAAAAAGACAATTCTTGAGAAAGCAATATCATTTTTATAGCTCTGTCAACTATCTCAAAAACATCAAAAAGTGTGACCCGCATTTCCATTTCTTTTAGATCTATAGCAGAAAGTGCGTTATCGAAATTCATACGATACCTTTCCATAAGCCTCAAACTTTGATTGATCTGGAGTACAACGAGAGAAACGTCGTTGATCATGTACTTCCAATTTCCACGGTACAGCGTTATAACCTTTCTTCTTTGAGAAACAGCTACGACTAACTTGCCAGTTTGCATGGCGATCCTTTCTGCCGTTCTATGACGCGTACCGGTTTCATTAGTAGGTATTGAATTATCAACAGCTAGCTGAACATTTGCGTACCATATCGTTTTCAAATCCTCTGAAATGATTATCGCCCCATCCATCTTGGCCAGTTCGTAAAGCTTATTAGAATTGAACAAACAGTTCAGCTCAAACCCGCCCTGTATGATGCCTTCTTCCACATAACTTTGAGGATCCTGCACAAAAAATAGCAAAGCTCCCTTATCAGCTTTCATTATATTATCAATAGCGTCTCTCATTGAAGTTCCCGGTGCTATAAACTTCAAAATTTCTTCTGTATTCCAATCATCGTCGATCTTCATTATTTCCTCCGAATGCATTCAATATGGCTTCTTTCAAAGTCTTAACGCCTTCGATTTCTTTGACAGAACTCTTTGAAGAGATGATTCGATCTATACCCATGCGTCTGGCTTCAGATACCCTCATCTGAATCTGTGGGATTCCTCGTATCTTTCCGTCGAGTCCCACTTCTCCTATGAAGGCAATTTTAGATGAAAAACGTGTTTTTTTCACAGCAGAAAAGATCGCAACAGCAACGGCAAGATCGATACCGGGATCATTTGTTCTCAATCCACCAAGTATACTCAAATAAACGTCTTTGCTATCAAGTGAAAGGCCGAGATGACTTGATACTATGGCCGTTAAAACAAGAAGTTTGCTGTTTTCGAAACCCCTGGATATTCTAACAGACCCGGCTCTATAGCTCGGTGTCACAAGAGCCTGAACGTTCACCAAAAAAGGTCTTGAACCTTCTATTATAACTGAGAGCGCATTTCCAGGATCCTCTGAATCAACATCAGAAAAAATCCTGGAAGGATCTGATATTTCAACCATGCCATGGCTTTCCATATCGTAAACAGCTATTTCTTCAGTCGGGCCAAACCTGTTTTTCATTGATCTCAAGATCCTTCTTCCAGATCTTGGTTCTCCTTCCAGATAAAGCACCGTATCTACCATATGTTCGAGCACCATCGGACCGGCAATATTACCCTCTTTGGTGATATGGCCGATTATAAAAATTGAAACATTTGAGGATTTAGAATAATCTATCAATTTCATCGCACACTCACGCATCTGGGGAACACTTCCAGCAAGTGCACTCATTCCAGACGTGTGAAGTGTCTGAATAGAGTCGAATATCATCGCTATCGGTCGCTTCTTAACAGACGAAAGAATTTCATCCACATTTACAGATGATGAAAGAAAGAGATGATCTTTAGCAGCTCCAAGCCTTCTTACCCTTGACAGCATTTGTGGCACGGATTCTTCACCACTTACGTAATAAACATCCCCAGAATCGGCAAGGACACTTGCGTATTCAAGAAGCAATGTCGATTTACCTATACCCGGGCCACCCGCAAGAAGCACAGCGCTCCCAGGGATAAGACCTCCCCCCAGTACCCTATCCATCTCCTTCATGGATGTTTCAATCCTCTCGGGAGAGGATATGGTCGCAGTCGAGGGTTCAAAGTCTATCACAGAAGGGGCACCATTTAGCACCCCTTCTGCTATTTCAACAGCGGTATCCCATCCACCACACTTAGGACATCTGCCAAACCACTTCGTAGATTTGTAACCGCACTCAGAGCAAACGTACATCGCCTTTTCATTTTTGGCCTGATTCACTTAAAGCTGCCTTTCTTTCTTTCTTCCTCCTGAAGACTATTTTGCTGTTGCTTGCACCGATTATTATAGTATCTCCATCCTCGAATCTGCTAGCAAGCAATTCTTCTGAAAGTGGATCTTCTATTGCTTTCTGTATCTCTCTTCTCAGAGGTCTTGCACCATACACTGGATCAAATCCCTTTGAAATTATCAATTCTTTTGCCTGATCGCTCACGAGAAGCTTTATGTTATGCTCCACAAGTCTTTTTCTCACGTCTTCAAGCAGTATGTCTATTATCTTCTCGATGTGAAATTTGTTGAGAGGATGGAAGACAATGGTCTCATCAAGCCTGTTTAAAAATTCAGGTCTGAAAGTTTTCTTGACCTCGTCCATGACAATGGATTTCATCGAATCGTAATTGCTCTCAACACTTTCTTCAAAAAATCCAACTCCTCTTTTTGTCTTATTTATGAGCTCTCCTCCAAGATTTGATGTCATTATAAGGATTGTGTTCTTGAAGTCAACTATATGACCCTGAGAGTCTGTAAGCCTTCCATCGTCGAGTATTTGAAGAAGAATGTTGAAAACATCCGGATGGGCCTTTTCAATTTCATCCAGTAGAACAACTGAGAAAGGTCTTCTTCTTATCTTTTCGGTAAGAGTTCCACCTTCTTCATACCCGACATAACCAGGAGGTGCTCCTACAAGTCTCGATACTGAGAACCTCTCCATATATTCAGACATGTCTATTCTAACGAGGGCATTCTCATCTTCGAAAAGATATTCAGCAAGTGCTTTGGCAAGTTCGGTCTTCCCAACACCAGTTGGGCCAAGGAACATGAATGACCCCATCGGCCTTCTCGGATCTTTGAGACCCGCCCTTGTACGTCTTATTGCCTTTGAGACAGCTTTTATGGCTTCTTCCTGGGCAACTACACGTTTGTGAAGTTCTTCTTCTAACTTTAGAAGTTTAATGCTTTCACTCTTTTCGAGCTTTGTGAGTGGTATACCAGTCCATATCGATATAGTTTTAGCTATATTTTCTGAATCAACAAGTATTATTTCTGTCTCACGGCGCTTTTTCCATTCATTGTACTTATCATTCAAAAGTTGCTGAAGATCTCTTTCTTTGAATCTGATCTCGGCAGCCCGATCATAATTTTGCTGGGCTATGGACAGCTCTTTTTCTTCTTGAATATTTTTTACCTTCTTTTCTATTTCTTTTATCTCATCCGGAACTGTCATATTTCCAAGCCTTGCGCTCGCTCCAGCCTCATCTATAACATCTATGGCTTTATCTGGAAGGTAATGATCTGTTATGTATCTCTGAGAAAGTTTAACGGCCAGATCGAGAGCATCATTTGTATAGCGAACTTTATGATGGATCTCGTATTTTGATTTCAATCCTTTGAGAATCTCAAGTGTTTGCTCTGATGTTGGTTCTCCAATGTAAATTTTCTGAAACCTTCTTTCGAGCGCTGCATCCTTCTCTATGAATTGTCTGTACTCATCAGGAGTTGTCGATCCTACCATCTGTATTTCTCCTCTCGAAAGGGCTGGTTTTAGTATATTCGCAGCATCAACAGCTCCTTCGGCAGCGCCGGCTCCAACTATCGTGTGAACTTCATCCACGAATAGGATTATAGATCTGTCATCTTTGACCGTGCTTATGACTTTTTTCAACCTTTTTTCAAATTCTCCACGATATTTTGTACCGGCAATGAGTGCAGCTATATCAAGCGAAAATATGATCTTTCCCCTTAAAAGCTCAGGAACATCTCCTGAAGATATTTTCTGAGCAAGTCCTTCAATGATGGCCGTTTTTCCAACACCTGGATCTCCTATGAGAACAGGATTATTTTTCTTTCTTCTCGTAAGAATTTGCATTATTCTTTCTATTTCACGTTCTCTCCCTATCACAGGATCAAGTTTTCCGTTTTTGGCTTCCTCTGTTAGATCAACGCCAAGCCCCTCAAGGTTTTTAACAGATCTGATAGTCTCCTGAGGAGATGTGGGATGGGTGAAGTCATCATCATCAGCATCTTCATTTTGAGAGGCTCCTCCCATTTCATCTATAAGCTCCCGTCGCAGATCGACTAAATCTATTCCAAACTTTCTTAAAATATGAGCAGCAACGCCCTCTCCTTCACGCAGTATCGCCAAAAGGATATGCTCGGTTGATATGTAATTTTGGCCAAGAAGCTGGGCTTCTTCGTAAGCAAGTTCTATTATTTTTCTTGCCCTTGGAGTCATCTGTGGAGAAGATGCATTTTCTCTCGGAATTCCTGCTCCAACTACGGCTATCACTTCCTGCTTGAGAGATGAATAATCAAGCCCGTGTTCTCTCAACACATTATAGGCCTCTCCATTTGCCGTCTTCATAACACCTAAAAGTAAATGTTCCGTTCCCACATAAGAATGACCTAAAGCCCTTGCTTCGTCCTGAGCAGCGACAAAAACTTGAGCAGCACGTTTCGAAAATTTGTTAAACATATAAAATCACCCTCTTTCAAACCCTTAACAGGTACGCTATGGAAAGGTAAAGCAGATTCACCATCACATGTATCGTTGCAGGTACCGTCAGGGTCCTTCTCTTATAGTATAGCAGATTTAAAAGTATTCCAAAAACAAACATCTTCATCCAGTCCTGGAAAGGATGTGCTACCGCAAAAGCCACTGAAGTCAGGACTATTGCAAATTCAGAAGAAAAAAATTTTTCTATATAACTAAAAATTGCTCCCCTGAAAAGTACCTCTTCAGCCACCGGAAAAAATAAACCTAAGGATATGACTGCAATCAATGGATGCGGGTTCAAAAGCATTTGCGAGAAGGCAGGTGTTTCAATCCAGATGTAAGAAGTCAAAAGACTCATCAACACGTAGATACCAAAAATGGCCGGAAAAACAATCACACTCCAGATAAGATCAGGACCAAAAGTTGCCATTTTGAACCATAAACCCAGCCCTTTCCCTTTTGATCTTAAAATCAAATGAAAAGCCCATATCATGAGGACAGTTAATAAAATAAGAAAAGAAGCTGAAACTCCGTCTGAGATAAGATCTAAATGCTTTAAAATTGACAGGATCAGAAAAATTGGAAAGATAACAATTAAAACTTCGATCAGATCAAAAAGGTCAGTATAAACATATTCTTCTTTTTTCACGATGAAATTATACCATAAAACTCTTCTATGTAAGGAATCCTACAACTACAAAACCCTCACCGGCATTCATACTTACAACAGGACCTGCCGGACAAACGATCGAGTCTATTTTCAATTTTGATCTTATGTATTCAACGGCTTCTTCTGCGTGAACGTGGGCTATATATATTTTATTGTCCACAATATCTTGAGATTCCACATAATCGACTATCCCTCTCAAAACTCTCGGAAAGCCAAGGACGATCTTGTAAAACTTCATCTCTCCATCTTCACCTTTCAGAATCGGTTTGACATTAAAAAGCGTTACTAATTTCCCCGCAATAAGATGGGCCCTCCCCCCTTTAATGAGATTATCAGCAGTTTGAATCCCAAAGATCGTTCTGACACGTTTAGAAAAATTTCTCATTTTTTCAGCGCTTCCCGCCAGATCTCCACTTTGACAGAGTTCAACCGCTTTTGCAACCATGGCACCGAGTGCGGATGTTGTTGTAAGAGAATCTATGACCTCAACCCGTCCCTCAAATTTTCTTGATACCAGTGCAGCGCTGTTGTAAGTTCCACTTAGCTTGGAAGAAAGATGGACGGACAGGACCCCATCGTAATTTTTCAAAAGCTCTGTATAAATTTTTTCAAATTCGTCCGGCATTATCTGGGATGTTGTGACTTGTTTTCCCTTTTTGATCGCCGCAAGCACTTCATCTACACTCACATCGGTGTTCTTGCCATCGATCAGAATCTTTATCGGAACTACTTCAACATCATGCTCTTTGAACCAACTTTTTGGAAGATCACAACTGCTATCAGTGATAATTTTTATCTTTCTCATCGAATTATCCTCCGGCATTTTAAAAATTCAAACATTCACTATCTCGTTATCGATCAATCTTGTTTTTCCCAGAAAAATTGCAGCTGCCACTATGACCTTAGAAGATATGTTGATAACGGGTTTAAGTGTCTTTTCGTCAACAATTTCGAGGTACTGAACCTTTATATCTGAAAAAACTCTCAATCTCTCGATCGTTTCAAGTTTTATTTTGTAAGCATCTCTTCTTCCTGATTTTATCTGATCAACAGCATAAAGTAACGCTTTGTGGAGGACAGGTGCCTGAATTCTTTCTTCAGCTGAAAGATAGAGATTCCTTGAACTCATCGCAAGACCATCCCTTTCCCGGACTATTGGATTTTCGATCATTTCAACGCTCATGTTCATATCTTCAACCATTCTCTTCAAAACTCTGAATTGCTGAGCATCCTTCTGGCCAAAGTATGCGCGCGTAGGTTCAACAATGTTGAAAAGTTTATTAACGACGATGGCAACACCATCGAAATGGCCTGGCCGGTAATAACCGCAGAGATTATCCGTAATGTTTACAATATGAATTGAAGTTGAAAAACCATCCGGATACATATCTTCAGGTGCAGGTGCAAAGAGATAATCAACACTTTCTTTCTCGAGCAAAGTCGAATCTTTTTCAAGTACTCTGGGATATGCTTCGAAATCTTCATGGGGACCGAATTGAATCGGATTAACGAAGATGCTCACAACGACGATTTCATTGCCTTTTCGTGCTTCTCTCACAAGGGAAAGATGGCCTTCATGAAGTGCACCCATCGTCGGCACGAAACCAACATTCTTCCCATGGTAAGCTTTAGCTACTTTTTTCATCTCTTCAATATTTTTTATAATTTTCAAATCACTTATCCCCTTTCAATCGTTCATCGATAAGCCTTCTGAGTTTAGAAGATATTTCTTCTCTTTTAACATTTGCAATCATTCGACCACTGGCATATATAATACCGCCACTCTTAGTTCCAAAAACCGCAACATCAGCATCTTTTGCTTCACCAAGACCATTAACAACGCATCCCATTACTGCTATTTTTATATGCTCTTTTATATCACGAACGGAATTCTTTATCTCATTTGCAAGGATCTCAACATCTATCTCTGTCCTCGCACATGTTGGACATGCTATTATTTCAGGGCCATCTATTGCATTAACGCTCTGAAGGATTGAGTATGCCGCACCGATCTCCTTAACAGGATCACCGGCTATTGAGACCCGTATCGTATCACCTATGCCTTTATATATCAAATAACCAAGCGCAAATGCCGATTTAACTATTGCATCTTCATAAACACCGGCTTCCGTTACACCAATATGGATGGGATGATCTGTTAGCTTCGATAATTTTTCATTTGCCACGATCGTCTCAACTGCATCTGAGGATTTTACGGCCACAACTATATCATCAAAGCCAACTGATTCAAGAATGTTAACTTCATCCATTGCACTTGAGACTAAGGCATCAGTACGATCTGAAAATTTTTTCAGATATTTTTCATCGATCGATCCCATGTTTGCTCCAACTCTTATAGGAATGCCATGATCCTTTGCGACATTTGCAACTTCTTCTACCTTCCATTTAGCACCTATATTTCCAGGATTTATTCTGATCTTATCAACGCCGGCGAGTATTGAAGCGATTGCTATTTTATAATCGAAATGTATATCAGCCACTATCGGCATTTTGATCTTTGATTTTATCTTTGAAAGAGCATCAACGCATGCTTCATCGTAAACACTTAACCTTACTATATCACAACCAGCTGATTCAAGTTTTTTTATCTGTTCAACGGTCAACGTCACATTTTTCGTATCTGTGTTTGTCATTGATTGAATCGCTATCCGATTCCCATTCCCAATAGTAACATCCCCAATTTTAACTTTTTTACCCATTAAATCATCTCCATATCTATGATAACATAAAGCTCATGGTGCGTTGCACGTGCCCATTAATAACAACTATTAACCCACATATCATCTGTTCAATAGAAGTGTTAAAATATCTCTGGAGGTAAAAGATTATGCAGAAAATATTTCTTAATGGAAAGATTCATAGAGCAACAATTACATCTAAAAATGTTGAATATGAGGGTTCTATAACGATTGATCCCGCTTTAATGAGAGCTTCTGGGATAGAAGAAGGCGAACTCGTTCAGGTTGTTAATGTCAACAACGGGGCACGTTTCGAAACTTATGTTATAAGCGGAGAAGAAAGCTCTGGAGTTATATCCCTCAATGGAGCGGCGGCACGCCTTGGAGAAGTAGGCGATAAAGTGATTATCATGTCATATGCCATCTTTGATATGAATGAAAAGCGATCACCAAAAGTTGTACTTGTGGATTCCAAAAATATGATCACACAGGTGCTTTGATATCTTCTTTTCTCCCGATTCTTTCCCCGAATATGACACCTATAGTTGTCACGATTCCTCCAATATAGATCCAGATAGATGGTATATTTTTAAGTATAAGAGAATCGGCTATGATCGAAACGACAGGAATAAGATATATGAAGTTGCTTGATGTCCTGGAGCCCAGTGCCCTTATCACATAATTCCATATTACATATCCAAATCCAGAACAAAGAGCTGCTAAAAAAAGAAGCCACAGTATCACATCGGGTTTTATGAAGGTCAGAGGGTTTGGTCTTTCGATGATCATCTCGATCACTGAAAATGGAATGAGAAAGATCAATCCCCATTTTGTTATTTCAAGTGTTGTTAAAAGATTATCATACTCCGAGAGCTTTTCTACATAAAACGTATACATGCCCCACGAAATTGCCGCTCCAAGTATTAAAATATCTCCGAAAGCATTTCCTCCAAAATCAAGTCCATTTGAAAGTATTATTATAGATACACCTATCAAAGAAAGAACGGACATAGCGTAAAGTTTCATTGAACTTCTTTTTCTACTGACTATGTCAATTATTATGATCGTGAAGATAGGAACTGTCGATATAAGTAAAGATGCCTGAGATGGAGTCGTGAAATTGACTCCAAAATTTTCGAAGATGAAATACATGGTAATACCCCAAAATCCAGCCAGTATAGAATTTTTTCTGGCCTTAGATGGAATTTTATGATTACCGGCTGTTACTTTGGCAAAAATCCATAATATAAACAACGAAATGGCAAATCTCAAAGTCGCCATTGTAACCGGCGGAATGACCGCAACAACTATCTTAATTCCAACGAATGAGATTCCCCAAAAAAAGACAACAAAAAGAGCAAGAAAAATGCCGATCTTATTCTTCACGTTCTGTTGTCAATTTTGTGAGAGCCTCGACTATATCAGCAGGCTGAATCAGCTCTCCATCTTCTCTTAATACAGTTTCCAGAGGTATTGTTTTTTTATTTATCCTGCTAACTTCGTGAGCAAATTGCCCCATGTTCATCTCCGCAACTATTATTCCTGACATTCGAGAAATAAGTTTCTTCAAAGGATTTGCCGGAAAGGGCCATATGGTTATGGGCTTAAACATCCCGACCTTTACACCGTTAGCCCTTGCAAGTTTAAGCGCCCGGTAAGCACTTCTTGCCGTTGCTCCGTAAGCAACTACGAGATACTCTGCATCTTCAACCATATAAGTATCGTAGATCGATATCTCGTCTAAATGGAGATTTATCTTGTTGACGAAGTGTTTCATCAACTTTGAAGCTGAATCTGCAGTACCGGTCGGAAAACCGCTTTCGTCATGAAACAAACCGGATACATGAAATCTCGTACTCCCCATAGAAACAAGTGGTTGCGTCTCATCGTTCAACTCTGAATTTTCTAGAAACGGCTGATAAATTGTATCTTTGTTGACGTCTTTGGTCATTATTCTATCAACAACCGTGAATTCTTCCGGAGATGGTAAATAAAAGCTCTCTCTGAGATGACCTATCGTTTCATCCATCAAAAATATAACCGGAGTTCTATAAATTTCAGAAAAATTAAAAGCGGTAACTATGTATCTGTAAATTTCTTCGACAGTGGATGGATACAAAACTATTATCGCATGATCCCCGTGCGTACCCCATCTTGCCTGCATTATATCTCCCTGCGCTGTTTTAGTCGGAAAACCGGTACTAGGTCCTGTCCTTTGAACATCAACAAAGACCGTTGGAGTTTCTGTCATAGAGGCATATCCTATTGCTTCCTGCATAAGGCTGAATCCGGGACCACTTGTTGCTGTCATGGATTTCACTCCAGCAAGCGACGCTCCTATTATAGCCGTAGCACTCGATATTTCATCTTCCATCTGTATGAATGTACCACCAATTCTTGGAAGCTTTGCAGCCATTATCTCGGCTATATCACTTGCTGGTGTAATTGGATATCCTGCAAAAAACCTGCATCCTCCAAGAATGGCCCCAAGCGCACAGGCTTCATCTCCCTGCATAACTACAAAATTTTCGCTCATAAATTCACGAAGCACAATCTTTTATGCTTCGCTTCCTCCTCTCACCGTTAACTCTATATATATACTCATTCAAGCTCCGGCAGCCACCTTATTCAGCATGCGACTTGTAGCCTGCTACACGCAGTCTCCTTACTTTAATGTCTAAATTTTTACTCTTTAGTCTCTGTGCCGCTATATGCTATTTGCCATTTGCTATATGACATTTGACTTTTAAAGTTTGACAAGTATATTATAAATTTTACCACAATTCATACCTTTTCGATGATCGCCACTGCAACGACCAGCTCGGCATCATGGGAAATGGAAAGATACGAACGGTTGAATCCGTATTCATCTTCTAATATTTTAACTCTCTCATTTTCTAAAAGATGGATGGCACCAAGATCGTCGGGTACGAAAGACAGCTCCCTGAGATCAACTCTTATTCCAATTCCAATGGCCTTTAGAAAAGCTTCTTTGAGTGCAAATCTCCCAGCAAGAAAATTGATATCCCTTCGATTGTCCCAGATCTCAAATTCTTCCTTAGAAAGGATCCTATTAGCCAATTTTTCTTCAACTCTTGATATTTCAAGGATGTCAATTCCGATACCCATTATCATGGCTGAATTCGCCTCATGTTTTCATAATCTTTCATGACATGATTGGTGTATTCTTTCGTTATAAGGAAAATATAGACGTAAACATATATTTCGATCGTGACAATGGAAAGAAGCAAAAATGTAAGACCACTTCTTTTTTTAAAAGTCTTTACACTCACAGGATCATTTATCAAATTTATATTCACATCATCTTCAAGCATCTGATGAACATAAAATCTTTTTGATATCGCATCAACTAAGATGACGAGAAAAAAGAAATTGACGAGAAAAGCAAAGATAAGCGGCATTGGTACGTAAAATGTTTTCAGATCGATTGGAAAAATAATGCCCATTGCAAACTCAAATAACCCTGAAAATAGAAAAAACCAGTAATACATCATCGTATCCGCTGGAAAATTATCGAGCGCCTTTCTCAGATCCGATGGTATTTCTTCTCTACTAGCAGTGAAATATATTGCCTTCTTATGTCTGACGTGATCATCAACAGATTTAGCTATTTTATACATCACATAGTAGAGAACAAACGGTACAAACAATGACAGTATTATCCATACATAACTGTTAGCGTTATTTAAATCTCTCTCGTAGTAATCTTCTATATAATTCATCAGATCACGAAAAGCGGGACATTCATTTCCTCTTCAGATATGCCACCATGCTTTCCCTTCATCCTGTGCTCCGCTCCAGTGTATTTGACGGCGAAAGAATAATCACTTTTTGGTATCACAATGAGATCTCCTATTCTCTGCAAAGATTTAGGATTTGGTTTGCCGGGTCCGAAGAGTCCGAGATCGACAAGATCGAGTGAATTGTAAAAATCAACATTTTGACCGAAAGTTTTAATTCCTTCTTCTATTGTTCTTTCTCTGTCCTTTGTATACAAATAAAGTGCCCGCGGTTCACCGCATGGCATAATCTCCAGTGTCGACGTAAAATCATCCTCTGCCGTTATGCGATATTCATGCTGCCATGAAGTGCGAATCTGGCCGTGATCTGCCGTGACAATAAAGGCTGTTTCGTCTACAAGAGCCGGTGGTAATTTTTCGTACACGAGATCCTCAAAAAGTTTCATAACTATCTTTGATTCCTCATAATATTCTTCGGAATCAGGTCCGTAAGTATGTCCCATCCCATCGACCATTGGCCAGTAAGCATAGATGTATGAAAACTCTTTTTTTTCTATATTTTTTCGAAGTTTTATCATCATATCGACAAGATCCATATATCCTTGAGTGGCAGAACCATGACTGTGAATCTTTGAAAGCCCTCCTTCTTTGAAAGAGCCTGGGATCATGACGAGAGGATTTACACCATAATTTCTAAGAGATTCGTAAATCGTAGGGATACCGGCGAAGTTAGATGGATCGGCACCGCGCGATATTAAAGCATCCCGCTGCATCCCAACCGGGGTGAATTCTATCATATTGGCAAGGACACCGAATTCTTTCAGATAAAGTATGTAACCTAACATTCCGTGTTCTATCGGAGTAGCTCCCGTTGCCAGCGTTGTAAGAGCATTGACAGTTGTAGATGGAAAGACAGATGAAATCCTCTCCGGTTTCTTAAAGTATTTGAAATGCTCATTTTCGTAAAGTTTCGTAGCAACATCATAACCCATTGCATCTATAACGATCAAAATGATCCGTTTGGCATCTTTGAATTTAGGATCTAGAAAATCCGGAGGCAACGGCTTATGTCTTGGCACAAGTCCAAATTTTGCCGTAATTGCATTTGCAAGACCGACTAAGGATACATTGTAATTGATATTTTTCATCCCTTCACCGACCCTTGCGTTAGGCCACCAACTATAAATCTCTGTAAACTAAGGAAGAGTGCCAATATGGGAATCATTCCGATCAACGCTGCCGTCGTCATAAGACCCCAGTTTGTCGAATACTGACTCGTTGCAAAAGATTGAAGGCCAACAGCAAAAGTGTAATGATTTATGCCAGACATGACTATGGAGGCGAGTATGTAATCTCCGTAATTTCCTATGAAACTTAATATAACCGTGACCGCAAGCACGGGAGCAGAAAGTGGCAATACTATCCTCCAGAAAGTTTGAAACCTTGTTGCACCATCAACCATCGCCGCTTCCTCAAGTTCAAGCGGGATTGTGTCGAAAAATCCCTTTATAAGCCATGAATTGAAGGCAATTCCTCCGCCTATGTAAAGAAATGCAAGGCCTCCAAGGGAGTTAAGACCGAAGAATGGTAAAAATTGGCCTATGTAATTGAGAAGAAGGTACAAAGCCACCATGGCCATCATGGTTGGAAACATCTGTATGAGCAATATGCTTATCAACCCGTATTTTCTACCGGGAAATCTAAGACGCGAGAATGGATATGCCATCAAAGCAGAAAGTAAAACGGTTATTATGGCTGCGCTACCGGCAACAATTATGCTGTTCAACAACCACAAAAGGAAAGGTGGTAAATATTTCACCTGCCAGTCTTGAGTTAAGTAATAAGACGTGTTGTTTATGGAATTCAATCTGCCACTTATGTCTTTAAAATAAGACAACGCCGCGAGTTCATTTGTTCTCCTTGAAATTATTCCAAGCGCTGGTGCTATGACTGACACATACTGGCTTTGATAAAGGTTGTTCATCGCATTTATCTCGTTAACGCTGAATGGAAATCCAAGCAAGTTTATGTCTACGTAAGCATTGCTTCTATCTTTTAGATTTGATATGTAATTACCGTATTGCGCGTTGAA
>JAVRKU010000026.1:0-18425 GCA_031962125.1 Mesoaciditogaceae bacterium
TACACCTATTCGTGCACCTTTTCTCAAAGTCGGACCTTTGAAGTGTTTCAATCTTTCTTCCGTGCGGCCAAGATAATTATCATTTGAGAATGAAACTTCAGGGGCTATGAAACAATAATCTTCTATTATAGAAATGGCAGTTATGTAAGCGTTTGTTTCAATTTTAACGTATTTGCCTATTTTTGTTTTGTTTTCAACCGCAACTCCACGGCCTATTATAGTGTATTCTCCGATCTCAACATCTTCTCTCACGGATGCAAGATCTCCTATGAAAGTATATTTTGACAGCATCGCTCCTCTGTAAATTATGCAGTTTGCACCGATCGTCACATATTCGCCTATGATGAGTATCGGTAGATCATGAATATCTGTTGTCTTGCTCGCAGAGGCTTTAAATGGTATTTTACCTAAAACTGTGTTATCCCCTATGATACTCCCTTTACCTATTTTTACATGATCATAGATGACAACGTTATGACCGATCTTCACACTGGATGCTATCTCAACATCTTCACCTACGAAGACATTTCTGCCCATCTGAACATCAGGATTTATTCTCATCTAAATTTCCCTCAATTATTGTTTTAGTTATCTTCTCGGTGGCATTACCATTTCCATAAATCTCATCCAGATTATCCACCGGTTCAGGATGGTTGAAAACTCCTTCGATGATTTTGCTCTCATCCGCATCGGCAAGAACATTCCATTTCGATTCAACAAGCTCTATCCATCCTGTATCTCTCATCATAACAACAGCCGGTATTTTTGCAAAGTACGCTTCTTTTTGCAATCCCCCGCTGTCCGTGACGATTGAAAATGCATTAAGTGTCAATGCTATGCTCTCATCGTATCCTACCGGATCGATGATTTTTATCCCGTTTACAAGGTTTTCGAAATGAAATTCAGAAATTTTTTTTCTAGTCCTTGGATGGATCGGAAGTATAACAGGCATCCGTACGGCAATCTTGGAGAGAGCTTTTAATATAGATTCAAGCCTGTCTTTTATATCCGTGTTAAAATCTCTGTGTAATGTCGAAAGGACATAATGTTTTGGGATGACACCGTACTTTTTTAATATGATCTCAGAGTTAACCCGCTTTTTGAATTCGAGAAACACGTCATACATGACATCACCAGTGAAATAAACCCCATCTGTCATGCCCTCATTTTTAAGATTTTCTACTGCCTTTTTTGAAGGGCAGAATTTAAGCTTCGATATCCTATCTGTCAGTACTCTATTTATTTCTTCAGGCATATCCTTTGGCTCCTGCCTTAAGCCGGCCTCAACATGTGCCACCGGTATTTTTAATTTTATTGCGGCCAGAGCTCCTGCTAAGGTTGTATTGGTGTCACCATATACAATTACAAGATCAGGTTTTTCATCGATCAGAACCTTTTCGAATTCTATCATGACATTGCCGGTTTGCTGTGCATGTGTACCTGACCCCACTTCAAGATTGTACTTTGGAGCCTTCATTTCAAGCACTTTGAAAAAAATATCTGACATGTTGAAGTCATAATGTTGTCCGGAATGAACCACGATTTCATTTATTTTTAACTCTTCAAATTTTTTTCCTATTAAAGCCTCTTTTATGAATTGCGGCCTTGCACCTATAAGTGATATGATCTTCAAGAGACGCCTCCAACATTTACTTTTAAAAGATCCATAAATTTCTCAACACTCTGTCCGGTTGTCCACGGAGGCTTATAACCTTTGTAAGTCATTGCCATTGGAATATCTTTTTTGAGCAACAGGTCATCCTCCACAACGGAGTAAAAATATCCCTTCTCCATCAAAAATTCTGCGATGTACTCCTGTTCCGTCTGTCCTGGAGTTGGTATAAGCAATCCCTTTTTATTAAGCTCAACCATATCCATTATAGTTGAATATCCAGATCTGGCTATTACAAATTTAGCACGGTTCATCAGCTCATCTCTGAGCCCTTTTCCAGCGTAATTTATAACCTCAACACCTGGAATTGTCAACTTTTTAGCTCCTTCGGGCATCCCCCTTACGAGTACAACTGTACCGTTGAGATCATGAATTTGTTCGATGATCTTCTTTTCAAGAATGGTCCTGTTTGGCTCTCTGCCGGACATGGAGATAAGATAATCTATATCTTCATCAAGATCCATTTTTTCATAATCTGAGAGTATGCCTATGTATTTTATTTTTTCCGGTGATATGTAGGAAAGATTATGCGAGAGATTTCCAGTAAGTCCACCATCGTTTGGAAAATCGGGAACGATAAAATTCGTAAAATATTTTCTGAAGAAATAATTGAATTTTTCTGTCTGATTTTTCAATATTTTCAGTAAATCAGGTGGAACGTACCTGAGCTGGTGAAAGAGAAAGAAGGATGGTTTCTCTTTATCGAAAACGCCATATTCAGAATCTGATATCATGAAATCTATGTCCATGTCTTTTGATATGTGTAAAACCTCTTTATGTTCTTTGTTTATCGCATTTATTATTGCAGGCATCATCAAAGATAATCTTAAAGCGAAGGTGCCGTTCTTTGTGTAAGGATTGGGATATTCAACACTCTCTATGTACTTGCATCTATCACCAAATTCTTCTTTTAAAGCCAAAAGAGGCCTGTCAGAGGTATATATTACGAGCTCATGACCTTCTTCTACGAGTTTCCTCATTATGGGCAAACTCCTGGTCATGTGCCCCAGACCCCATGTGCACAAACCGTACAAAATTCTCAATTTTGCCACCTCGTGTTCAATATAAGATCCGTATTTCAAAATTCACAGGATCGTTATTTCCGGTTTTAATTCTACTCCAAACTTATTTTTGACCTCTCCAACAACCCGTTCATAAACCGATCTGAAATCCTCAAAAGTCGCTCCACCCACGTTGACGAAAAAACCTGCGTGAATTCTAGAGACTTCAACCCCACCGACTTTAAATCCTTTAAGTCCGGCTTCATCGATGAGCCTGGCCGCATAATCTCCCTTTGGATTTTCGAAAACACATCCAACGCTTGGGAAAGATAATGGCTGTGTTTTTCTCTTCCTTTCGTAATTTTCATACATCTTCTGATTGACTTTTTCTGGTGTTGAGCTGTTGAAATTCAAAACGCATCTTCTGATCAAGAAATTTTTTTCGTGGAAGACAGAATGTCTGTAAGAAAATTTTAACTCATCGTGGTGAAGTTCTATGAATTTGCCGTTTTCATCGATGGCCTCAACGCATTCGATGCATTCAGACATTTCACCGTCAAAAGCTCCCGTGTTCATGTAAGTAGCCCCGCCAACGGTTCCAGGAATTCCCTTAGAAAATTCAAGACCTGATAACCCGAGCTCTGCCGCTTTAGAAGCTAAGGTAGAGAGTTTTACGCCACTTTCAGCTATGATCGAATTTCCTTCGATTTTGA
Source organism: Mesoaciditogaceae bacterium (assembly GCA_031962125.1). Classification (GTDB taxonomy): domain Bacteria; phylum Thermotogota; class Thermotogae; order Mesoaciditogales; family Mesoaciditogaceae; genus JAVRKU01. The sequence goes on from JAVRKU010000026.1 coordinate 3,387, forward strand.
AATGATTGAGACCCGATGTTAGTACGATGGGAATGTCGCAGTTATCACGAATTATGGTGTTTGATCCTCCACCAAGAACTTTGAAACCTTTGCCACTTTCGAGAAAACACTGGATCAGATCGGTAAAATGCCCAAGATCCGATGGCCTTATTATCTTTGCTTTTCCGAACATCTTGAAAGTTGTAAGTTGCGAGAGATCAATTTCTTCTTCCACTTTCTTTACCTCCGCTACCGCTCTTATTACTTCGGCCGTACTCACACACCTCCCTAAAGGTGCAAATAGAACATTTTGGATTTCTCGGCAAACAAACAATTTGGCCGAAGTTCACCATCGCTCCGTTCAAACGCACCCAATAGGACTTCGGCAGGATATTCATCAAGGCCATTTCTGTTTCATAAGGACTTTTGCTCTTAGCAACGCCCAGCCTGTTGGAAATTCTATGAACATGAACATCCACCGCTATGGCGGGTACGTTGTAAGAAACAGCCAAGACGATATTAGCCGTTTTCCTACCTACACCTTTGAGCTTTACGAGATCATCGAAAGATCCCGGCACATTACCATTTAAGTGCTGAACGATCTCGCGAGCAATCTGAACTATTCGCTCCGCTTTTTGTCTGTACATTCCCGCAGGTTTTATGAGACTTTCAACTTCTTCAATCTTCGCTTGAGAAAGTTCATAAACTGTTGGGAATTCTGCAAAAAGAGCCCGCGATGCTTCCGCTGTGTTTGCATCACGAGTTCTTTGACTCAAAATTGTGCTTATCAAAACCTGAAAAGGATCTGTTAACTCATTTTTTCTTGGATACTTTCCTATTATATACAAAAGTATCCTTGTTGATACATCACGATCGAGCATTCATTTAATGGTACCCGTTGCCATCATACTCCTCACTGCCGATATTATATCAGATGTCGACATGCTTGTTGTAACACCTGTGAGAAGGTTGTGATTCCAATCATTAAGATAATCGCTTGCAATCGATTTTTGAGAAGGTGTTGTGAACGTGTATATGTACAGAGCTTCAATTTGTTTCAAAAATTCCGTGCGCTGCGTTTGAAGATCCTGATATTGTGAGATAAAATTCTGCGCTTCCGGATAAAGCTGAGAATTTCCCTTGTATCTGTCAAGATCTTTAACATTCCATTCATAAGCAGGTTTGAAGATTGAAAGTGTATCATCAACGACGGTTAAAGCTTCAGCATACATGTGTTTATTTATCAAATCCTGAGCTATTGATGTGAAGATCTGCATCGTGTTAAGCGGAATCGCCCAGAAGGTCTCTTGCATGTAATGTCCGATGTGAACATACTCCTGTGCTATCTTTTTTATCTTAGCATAATTTGTTGCATCAAGAGTTGAGTTGCTCAGAATATTGTTTATGTACTCCGAATATATCTGATTCCATCCGGAATATCTGTTCCATCCTCCAGGTATTATGAAGATCAGCTCATCGTAATACTTTTCCATCTCGTTGAAAGCCTGTTGTGAAAGTTGCTGATGATCTGTGATGAGCACCTCGAATTGTGGTTTGAATTTTGGATACTGTGAAATGGCTTTTTCGTAAATTGCTGCCTGCGATCTGTTCATGCTCGATAACATAGCGGAGAACTGCCCTATAAGTCTGTAAGAATTTTTTTCAGCGAAAGATCTCAGAGATGTCTTAAGGTAATCTATTCCATCTTGATACATCTGCATCTCAACGAGTTGATTGACGTTCAAAGTGTTCCATAACTGTACGAGCGGTATGCCGGAATTTACCATCTGAGCTATCAAATCATAATCTTTTTCATAGTTTAAGTGTTTGAAAGCAGGATGTATGAAAACTGTTATATCATTACGACCATAGAAAAGATTGTGCAAGACCTCAAGCTGTGTTTGGGTGGATCCCGAAGATAAAGCTTTGTTCAATTCATTTACGATTTCCTGATCTCTCTGGGGGAATGTTGCAAGCAATCCAAGGTAAAACTCAGAAGTGCCATAAGTGTTATCCCATTCAACAGAATGGAGAAAATCATATTTTGATGTATCGTACGATGATGTTTCATAAGTTTTGAATTGATTGATCGCCGTTTGAATATTTTGCAAATTACTGTTAAGCTGGCTCATTATGCTGTTGTACTCCTGCTCTCTTTGAGATTCAAGCTGGATTGAAGCCTGGGTCTGATTTAAATTAGGATTTTCAGCCAAAAGTTGCTGGAGTTTTGATTGTATATAAGTTTTTGGCTCAAGGTAAGCGTAATTCCCCGTATAAGATTTCAGATCGCTTATCTCTTTATTGATTGATGAGAGCTGATTGGAAGCTTGTGAATCGGCATTCTGGTAAGCACTTATATATTGATAACTCGTGTTGCCGTAGAGAAAATATACCTCACTGACGAAATACATGAACATCAAAATTGTAACGGCACCGGTAATAATTAAGGAAGTTACAGCCGCAGCAACAAATTTCCCTTTATCCAGCACAAGCTTCCATGTTAGATCGCCATCTTTGTTGAAATGATCGGATATTAAAAATGCAAGCAGGATAGTTAACGTCATCGAATCGGGCATCAAATGCTCCGAAAACGAAATGAATTCTGTCATCATCGTTACAGCGGATCCTGAAGCTAACATAATCATCAAAAGAGCATCATCTGAATTCTGCTTTTTGATAACTCTCAATCCGAACCAGAGTAACGATCCTATCGTGAAGGCAAGTGCTAATATTCCAAGGATGCCTGTTTCACCAAGCAATTGAACATAATCGTTATGGGCTTTCATGAAGTTGTTCCATGCTACTACAAGATCGGGGTGATGCTCGATACTGGTTCCCAAATAAGGGAGGAAATCAATTCTGTAAGTGCCAAGTCCCTGGCCTATTATAGGATGATCTTTCCATTGATAAACCGAAGCCCACCACGCGAGATATCTCTGCTGGGCGGTACCTGCATTTGCCACAGCTGCTGTGGAAGATTGGACTCTTCCAACAAGGCTGAATGATTTGCCTGTGAAAGGTCCCGGTATTGAATAAACGAACATCTCAAAAATTGCCGAGACTATAAAGATCACAAGCAAAATCATGGATAACCTTTGCGATCTCTTCGCAACATCATCAACCTTTTTTTCCTCTTTTTTGATCCTAAAATTATTATAATAGGTATAAATTAACGCGAAGAAAACGAAGGCCACAGGCAGTGCTATGTAAACTCCACGTGTTTGAGAGAAGATTATAACTGCAACCATCGCTATCGCTTCGATCGTCGCAAGTATCTTTATGATAGATATCTTTCTGTAAACTTTATCTTTATCCTTTGTCGTATCGAAAGCTAAGGTCTTTGAAGTGATAAAATAAAGGGCAACGAAAAGCAAAACACCTAGATAATCTGGTACAAAGTCCGGATTTCCTATCGTTGCACGTACATTATCCCTTGAATAAGGAGCCCCTATATGACCGAGCCAGATATCCCATCCTGCGTAAAAATTGAGAAAAGAATCAAGAACTATGAATCCAGCGCTTATCAAAAGCATACCTAATATATTTATCATTATCCTTTTGTCCTTTACCCTGTTTGAAAGGTAAATGACAAAAAGCAAGGTCATCACGAAGTACAGAGCCCACATACCTGAAAATCTCAGATAAGATGCATTCTCAGTTGCAACGCTTATCAAAGAAAGAAGAGCGGCTATCGAGAAAAGTCCCCATCCTATTGCAGGCATAGGAAGATTGATGTTGATCTTTTTCTGCCTTCTGAACTCCATCACCACGGCGAAAAATAGTATGAAAACTAAGATCGTGAAAAATGCAAATTTTTGCGTACTGTATTCGTAAGTGATCGGGCCGATTGTAACAATCGGTATGAAAAGAGTGATAAAGTACAAAAGATATTCTTCGAATTTTGAAATTGAAGATACCTGTTTTGTCTTTGTTAAAACTCCCATCTTAATTATCAACCTGCCTCTCAAATGCTTTTGCCTTGATTATATCTCAATTCTCCTTCAAATCAAAAAGGAAAGGGAAAAACGACTTTGCACTTAGATCAATTTCAGATAAAAGTTCTGGTATATCTTTTACATTTGCGATTCGCTTACCCGGCCATCCTTTGTAAAAGTTAAATGGATCGAGATGCACGGCTCCCATCTTTACACGATTTGCACCGAGTACATCTGTGTAAAACATATCACCAAAAAAGATCGCCTCATCGGGCGATAAATTTAATTCGATGAGGGCTTTTTTGAATATCTCAGGATCAGGTTTTTCAAATCCTACGATCTGAGAATCATATATTCTGTCGATAAATTGCGAAAGGCCAACCTCTTCTATAACCTTAGCCGCACGTCCGTCTGAATTTGAGACGATCGAAATCGAATAGCCATTATCTTTCAATTTTTCAAGCGTTTCTTTAACCCACGGAAAGGTGTAAGCCCATAAATTTTTTATTCTATCTCTTTCATCTGTCTTGGTTTTTAATTCTTCGATCTTCTTTTCAGAATCCGTAAAAGCTCTGAAAAGAGCTTTCAAAAGATTCCCGTCCTCTAAGAATGTTATTCTTTCTTTCATACTTTTGTCTATCAGATAATCTATTTCATACACTCTTTTCAGTATTTGCTCTTCGGAGACTTTCAGACCGTATTCACCCATCAGATTTGAAAGCCATTTCACATCCGGGAAGACTAAAGTGCCACCAGCATCTAAAAGTATATAAGGCTTCTTCATGATTTTTTAGGCCTCAACATGAAATACTTCACGAAATCGTTAACTACAAAGGAGAAGAAGGTTGACATTCCGATCACAATTAAAGTATCTAAAATGGGGATAGCTTTGAGTCCGGGTATGCCGAATGTAACGAGTAAAGCGACGGCTATCATATCTACAATGGTAATCCAGAAAAGAGATTTGCTTGGGAAAGAATTCCAGAAGTGACCTCTTTCTCTCACGACAAAAACTGTAAGCATTCCAAAGTAAAAAAGTATTGAGAAAGAGAAAGTCTTGATAGATTCATAATCCTTTGCAAGTCCGAGGAGGCCTAATCCTATATAAAGAATGGCAAGCGATTCTAAAACGACGAGTATACCGATTATCGTAGAAGCTTTAACAAGTCCAGACACGTCCCATGTATCAGGCTTTTTCGACCACCGTGCGTTGTCCGTTGATATAGATAAAGTTACAAAATCTATCACAAAAAGCAAAAGCACGACATCAAATGCAGAAACTATAAAATGTCCTGTTAAAAGAAAAGCTGCCACCACGAAGACAACAATTTGGAAGGTTTTAACAACTTTGTTGAAAATCCATGTAAGAATTCTTTGATATATCATCCTGCCAACCTTGACAAGATCGACTATATTTGAAAGCCCTTCACCTGTCAAAACGACACTTGCAGCCCCTTTAGCAACATCTGTTGCATTGCTTACAGCTATTCCAACTTCGGCCTGTTTGAGCGACGGTGCATCATTTACACCATCCCCTGTCATTCCGATTATGTGCCCTTTCTTTTGAAGACTTTTGACTATTGAATATTTGTCCTCAGGATATATCTCTGCAAAACCCTCACTTTTTTCAGCGATCTCAGAAGCTTTATCAGGGTTCACTTCAAATTCTTTTTCAAACTCTTTAGAAGATGTTATAGAATCTTTAAGCCCAACCTGTCTTGCAGTTTCCTGCGCTATCGGCAGGGCATCACCTGTTAACATCTTCACGGATATTCCAAGATCTTTCAATTCTCCTATCAATTTTTTTGCATCTGGGCGTGGCATATCGTAGAGTGCCACAAGACCCGCTATTTTGAGATCATCACTTTCGCCAACAGCTACGGCAAGAGTTCTGTATCCTTTAGATGCATACTCGTTGGTTTTCTGGTTCAGCGCATTCACATCCGCTTTTACAAGATCTGCTATTATATTGACAGCTCCCTTGACAACTTTGATGGTTTTTCCGTTATTTTCGATCAAAGCTTCCGTCCTGCGTGTTTTCGGATCAAATGGTGTGAATGATTTTTGCGTAAAACCATTCATCGAAATTTTACGATCTGAAGCTGCACCTATGAAAGCGAGATCTATAGGATCATGATTTGCCTCTTGAGAGGCTAAAGCACCGTAAATAATCGCATCATTTTCATTAAAATCGTTCATCGGTATCACACCTGCAACGGATAACTTGTTCATCGTTATCGTTCCAGTTTTATCAGAACACAGAGTGTCCATCGTAGCTGCATCTTCTGAAGCACTCAATCTTGTAACAAGTACACCTCGCTTGACAAGTTCCATCGATCCTACGGCCATGCTTATGGTGAACATGGCGGGAAGAGCAACGGGTATCGAAGATGCTAAAAGTACAAGGGCAAGAGGAACTACATCGAAGAGATTTATTCCTATGAAGATCGAAACAGTGAATGCAATGGCTAAAGAAACTCCGACTATGATGAGCAACCATTTAATGACCTGGGAGATCACATTTTCAGTGTGAAGTCTCGGCCTTGCAACCTGAACGAGTTCCGTAGTTTTTCCAAAATACGTTTTATTCCCTGTCAAAACAACGACGGCCGTTGATTCACCGGATTTTATTATCGAGCCCGAAAAAAGCATATCGGACTTTTCTTTGGACACGCTTAGTGATTCACCGGTTAATGCCGATTGATCTACATCAAGCTGACCGTCTAAAAGTTTAAGATCTGCCGGGACAAAATCACCTGCTCTTATTCTTACAATATCTCCGGGAACAAGTTCTCTTGCCGGCAGAATTTGCCATTTGGTGTCCCTTAAAGTTCTTGCATTTACTCTCAATTTTTGTTTGAGAGTATCAACGGCCTTCGAAGCCCTTTGCTCCTGAAAAAAACCGAGGACGGCATTCAAGAGTAAGAGAGCAACTATCACATACATATCGAGCATTTTACCGAGAATTAAAGAAAGTACTACAACGGCTTCAAGCATCCATGCAGTTAGTCCCCAGAACTTTTTCGCAAAACCTAAGTAAGGATTCTGCTTTTTATCCGGGACTTCGTTGTATCCGTAAGTTTTTTGACGCTGTGCTGCTTCAGACGCTGTTAAACCTTTTTGAACGTCTGCCTTCAGATCGCTTATAACCTGATCAATACTCTGCTTCTGATAATCAATTTTCTCATCTGGCAATTAGATCACCCTCTACATTATTTTGAAAAAGACTTTAGAACTTCCTGCATATCGTCGTTGAATTTTTTCGTATCTTTCAGACTATAATCTGAATCCATGATACGTTCTATCAGATCGTAACTGATAGTTGCGTATTCAACACCCGCACCGGCAAGGGCATCTAACTGATCCAAATTTTTTATGCTTGATACTAGTATTTTTGTCCTTGTTTTAGAAAGCAGATTCAACATGTTTTTAATATTCTCTATAGCATTTATACCTGCAGCTTCCATTCTGTTGAAATATACCGCTATGTAATCAACTTCCATGGAAGACCATGCAATGGCCTGCATTGGCGTGTAAACAGCCGTCGTACACACGTAATATCCGCGATCTATGAGATCTTTAGCGATCTGGACACCATCTGGCACGGATGGAATCTTGATCACAAGCCGCGAGTGATCAAGATTTTCCAGTTCATCTACCACTTTGTTGTTGTCCGTTGATACCTGTGCAAAAACTTCACCATCACAGAGATCGAGCAATTTCGAATAAAAAGATTTTAGATTCTTGTTCTCCTTCCATATTTCTGCATTTTTCAGGAGAGTTGGGTTTGTGGTTATTCCCTGCACATAACCCAAGGAAAGTGCTTTTTTGATTTCATCGATCTTAGCCGAATCGATGTATAGTTTCACAAAATCATCTCCTTTTTCTGGACCAATTGATCGATACCTCTTCTGCCATCTTCCAGCGGTTGTAAAGATCATCCAGATTTTTTTTCGGTTCAAAAAGATCGAACTCTCTTTTGAATTTCATGATCCCGTTCATTTTGTCTTCTCCGTTCATCTTTGTCATCAAAAAAGCTCCGTAAGCTGTCATTTCATAAAACTTTGGCCTTTCTATTTTCATTTTCAAAACATCAGAGAGCACCTCCAAGAGCAAAGTGTTTTTCGCTCCACCGCCATCGACGCTCATCTTTGAGATCTTCAGCCCACTTTTTATAAAAGTATCAACAACTTCGGCAACGGAAAAAGCCATTGCATCAAGTACGGCCCTTACTATATGTGCGCGTGTATGAGATGAATTTAAACCTATAAACAATGCCCTTGCATATGGATTCCATATTGGAGATCCTAGTCCGTCAAGCGCCGGTACAAAGTATGCTCCTTCAGTTCCATCAACAGATCTTGCAAGTTCTTCTATTTCAGCATCGTTCTTTATAATTGAAAGCCTTTTGAGCCAGTTCATCGTTTCACCACTCGCAAGTACAGATCCTTCGAGTGCATAACTTACATTTCCACTCACAGACCATGCGATCGTTTTCAAAAGGCCATCAGCAGGAGGTGCTTTCATTTTTCCAGCATTTGCAAGGACAAAAGCACCGGTACCGTAAGTACATTTAACCTGTCCCTCTTCGGCACAGAGATTGCCAAAAAGTGATGATTGCTGATCACCGAGTATTGATAGAATATCACCATACTTAGATTGCCCGAAGTCTGAATTAGAGTTCCTTACTTCAGGTAAAGTTTCCGCTGGAATGTTGAAAAGATCCATAAGATCTTCATCCCATTTCATTTCATTTATATTGAAGAGTAAAGTTCTCGATGCATTTGACGGTTCGGTAGAATGGTTTTTTGTCAATTTCCATACGATATATGAATCGATCGTTCCAAATTTAATCTTTCCAGATCTTAACCGTTTTGAAATCTCCGGCACGTTTTCAATCATCCACGAGATCTTGGATGCAGAAAAATAAGGATCTAATAGCAGACCGGTTTTCGATCTGATAATTGACTCATACCCAAAATCTTTGAATTTCTCGCAGAGCCTCTGACCTCTTTTATCTCTCCAGACGATCGCATTGAAAAGTGTTTTATCATTTTCAATATCCCATGCCACTATCGTTTCACGCTGATTCGTTATTCCAAGGGTCTTAGGAGTGCAACCGCACTGTTCTATCACATCATCCATAGCCTCAACGCTTTTCGCAAAAATCTCATCAGCAGATTGTTCTACAAAATCTGCTGATGGGTAAATTGTTTTCAACTGTCTGCTTGAAGTTGAGATAACGTTGCCATTCTCATCGAAAATGATAGCTCTTGTGCTTGTTGTTCCTTCATCAAGTATTAGCGTATATTCCATTTTTTACACACTCCATCAGCGCATTCTATTTTACCGATATCTGAAATAATGAGACGTCCTACCGGATTTTCTATGCCACCGAGATGATAGGCAACATGAAGATGAAGACATTTGAGATATCTGATATCTTTTATACCGCCAATCCAAATTCCCTCAAATCTTCTCATGATCTCCGCTCTATCACCAACCAACTTTCTTATCATCTCTCTTGCCTTTATATTTGATTCAACATGCTCACTATAAAGTTCAAAATCACTCCTCAAAATCTCTTCATATCTCAAAATACCACCGTTTGATTCTATAGAAGATATTTTTCGAATTAAAAACGGGCACGTGAGCCAGTAAAGAGTAGGAAAAGGCTTATCATCGAGAACCGGGAAAGCCTTTATAACAACAGGAAATCCATAAGAACAGTAATTTGCAACTTCAATTGCATTTTTAGGCTTTCTTCTTATTTGATGGGAGACGATTTTCAAATCCTTATCGTTCATTTTGTTTGTTTTGCAACATTCTCTCAAGGGCTTCCATTATTATTGATAAGCCTGTATGATTTTCTCCACCTCTTGGAAGAATGATATCACAACTGTACTTTTGAGGCTCTATAAAAGCCCTGAATGCAGGTGCAACAAATTTTCTGTACTGAGAGATTATCGATTCAATAGATCGTCCCCGTTCTTTAGTATCGCGCTCAATGCGTCTAATCAATCTTTCATCCGCGTCTTCATCCACATAAATAGTAAGATCGAAGAGCTTTTTTATTTCTTGATCGTATATCACAAGAATACCTTCAACGATAACAAGATCTCTTGGCTCGATGTGAGTAGTTTTTGAAGTATCCCTTCTGTAAGTGACAAAACTGTAAGAAGGTACTTCAATAGACTTTCCATCTCTCAAAGATGCTAAATGAGAGAAAAATAAATCGAAGTCAAAAGCCGTGGGTGAATCAAAATTGACATTTCTTGGATCGATACCTAATTCGAGATCTTTGTAATAGCTGTCCATATTAAGGCAAATTGCTCTATGGGAAAACTTTTCGATTATTCTGTTAGCAACTGTCGTTTTCCCGGCACCGCTTCCACCTAAAATTGCAACAAAAGTGCTCATCTTCAACCTCACAACATTCGTTTTAACGATTATAGCATGTTTTTTAACGTGAATCACTCCCTGTGTGTACCTTAAAATATCTCCATCTGTAATCGTAGCAAGATGTACCAAGATTTTTCCACAAAATAAGCAAAATCTGAATTCTTCCTGAAAAGAGCAAATTTTAGATAATTTGCTGCTTTACAAACCATATCTGTATGATAACGATGGTTATTAAAATTAAAATTGACATCGCCCCAAGGCCTATTAGCCCCCAAAACTCAATTGCAAAGCCGCCAAGAAGAGGACCAATAGCCGACATCATACCCATTATAGTTTCGTGAAATCCGCCCTGTTTTCCTTCGTCTTCATCCTGGGAATTTAGACCATAAAATATGGCGTAGGTGTACGGAACAGCATAGCTCATGCCTGCGAACAAAGATATCATGAAGAAGATCACCGGAGAGGCCGGCATGAAGATGAAAAAGATCATAACGGGGAAAACTCCAAGGAAGAGCGCTGATATCTTTGGATCGGCAACCCATATTTTGAATCTTCCAAGGACCAAAAATGTGAGAATTACCCCGATGCTTGCGCCGGTGATAAGAAAGCCCGTAATTCCTATTGGCAGACCGCTCATGCTAATCAACTTTGGAAAGAGTGGAAGTATTGCCGAGTAGACAAGTCCTAAAAGAAAAAGCGTTGTTCTATACACCTTCCTGTAAAGACCTATTTTGGGGAAGTTAACCTCTTTAGATTGTTTTTTTAATTCCGGCGCTGGATTAAAATGTATCATTTCTCCGTGCCTTAGCAGATCTCTTCTCAACGCAAAAAAGGATATGAAGCTTAAAGCAATACCGAAACCGAATGTGATGTACGGAAATTTTATTATCAAAAAAGGACCGAGGGCTATACCTATTATGTTGCCTGTGCTCCATGAGATTGTGAATCTGCTTATCGTATTTGCCGGATCTATTCCAAGTTTCTTTTCCCGCTTGGATAATAACCCTTCTATTTGGGGAAAGAATACCCCGAAAAAGAAATTAAAACCGGCTGCGAAGGCGAAAAGTTCGATCACATTTGATAGAAAAAATCCCAATATGTTGAAAAATCCAAAAATCAGTGTTGAGATTATTAAAATCTTTTTTTGCCCGAGCTTATCTCCGATTCTTCCAAAGAAGAGGCTGCCGCTCACATAGGAAAGACCTCCGACGAAATTTATCAGACCTATCGTGGAAAAAGATAAATTCCACCTTGCCGCAATTGAGTTGATCCCAAATACAAGAAGATACAGCAGTATAGAAAAATTGTTTGAAAGTAGATGGTAGAAATGAAAGTATCTATTCAGCTTCACCTTATCACCTGATCAAAATTTACGATGACGGTATTGATCTTCAGCAATATACCAGGTTCACCTCCTGTTACGCGTATCTTTTTTGTGCCGAGTACTTTGAAAAGCTTTCCAAATCTCATGATCTCGTCAAAAGTCAAAAGGAATTCCGGTGGCAAAATGGAATCATCCTTTTTTTGCAGTACGAGCATGAGAGCTGGCATCTGTCCGTTATAGAAAGTCTCAGGTAATAAAGATTCCTTCCAAAAGTATCAAGCAATATGTTGTTCATCCTTCCTCTACAATATGTATGGATGTGGCTTTAATCTCCACGTAAAGATCGGTTCCGACTTTTAAATTCATTTCGTCGGCTGAAGATCTTGTAACGAAAGCCATGATCATCACACCAACATCTAAGATTACCTTCATCAAAAGACCTCTCGGAGTAACTTTTATCACCCTGCCGTGAAGTATATTTCTTGCACTTGTTTCGTACGGACTGTTCATCAACAGGACATCTTCCGGACGTATGAAAATTTTAACAATGCTTCCTACTTCAAAATTTCCAACGGCAATTATTTTAAAACCATACATACCAACGATAATAGTTCCGTCCCCTTTTCCTGTGACATTTCCGGTGAAAATATTCGTTTCTCCGAGAAAGGTGGCTATCTTTTCAGAAGATGGATGGTAAAAAATTTCCTCCGCCTTTCCAGTTTGAAGTATTCTTCCATTATCCATAATTGCCATTCTGTCACCTATCGTGAAAGCTTCATTTTCATCATGAGTAACGAAGATCGAGGATTTATGAAATCTTTTCAATGTTGCCCTGATTTCGCTATCTATCCTTTCCCTTTCTCGTATGGATATGGCCGATGTTGGTTCATCAAGAAGCACGATCTTTGGATCAACGATCAGGGTACGCGCAAGTGTGACTTTTTGCTTTTCACCGGTGCTGAGCGTATCCGGAAAACGATCAAGGAGGTTTTCAAGGTCAAATGTCTTAACGAGATTTGAAAATCTTTCAGACCCATCTTTTATATTTCTGTACTTTGTTCCGTAAAGTATGTTTTTTCTCACGCTCATGTGTGGAAAGAGTGCAAGTGTTTCGGAGATAAAACCAATCTCACGCTTTGCCGGAGGAAAGGATGTAATTTCAGTTCCATAAAGCGTTATCTCGCCAGAATCGATAGCGTTAAATCCTGCGATCGTCTCAAGAAGCTTTGTCTTACCCGCTCCATTCTCTCCAAGTATGACAAGAATCTCACCTTCTTCAACGGAGAAGGAAACATTTTCGATTCTAAAACTGCCAATTTTTGCACTGACATTCTTGAGAGTTAGTGTTTCCATTTACGATCAACCGCGACAAATCTGAAGGTCAAAAATATACTCAGACTTATTACAAGAAGATATGCCGCTATCGCACCAGAAGTCGAGAGATCGGATTGATTGAACGCCTGATATATCTTAACCGGCGCAGTCATTGGATAGTATGCAAGCATTATAACAGCCCCAAACTCCGATATAGATCTCGCCCACGTGAGCAAGAAACCTGATAAGATCGAGCTTTTAGATAATGGCAGGTAAATAGTTCGGAATATCGAGCTTAGCGGAGCTCCGAGGGTCATCGCCACCTTTTCAAGAGATGGATCGACCCTCTTGAACCCTTCTTTTGCCGAATCTATTGTGTATGGTAATGAAACAAAGAGCATTGCAATGACTATTGCAACCCGCGTACCGGCTATCTGAAAGCCAAATGTGTTGTAAAAGAACGCACCTATGATTTCTTTCCGTCCGACGACAAAAAGAAGTGCAATACCGACGACGGTGTGTGGAATAGAAAGTGGAAGATCGACGATCGTTTCAACAAAGGTTTCAAGTTTACCAAACGTTTTCTTTGCGAACAGAAAAGCCACAGGAATTCCGAAAATGAAAGCCACGATAGCCGTTAAAAATGAAAGAGAAATGCTGTTCCATATCGACATAAGGACAGATCTTTCCATGATAACGGAAGCTGTCTGTGGATTTATGAAAAGGACAAGTCTTACAAGCGGTACAATGACAAAAGCCATGATCAACACGGTCATTGTTAGAAATACGATGTAAAGCACCTTATCACTCATTTACCACTGGTTAAAAATGGTTGAATTTGATCTGGTATGCTTGTAATATCGCCAAAGGCTATTGCCGGTACTATCGGGGGCTGTCCGTTTGCCTTTAAAATTTCCTGCCCAGCTTTTGACAGTATGAACTCTAAAAATTTCTGGGCTAACGTTTTGTGTGCCGCTTCTTGTGGAATTGATATTCCATATATGATAGGAGCACCGGTTATAACCTGACCTGATGCGAGTTTGAAAGATGCTTTATCGTAAAAATTTGCATCTTTGGGGTTACCAAAATTTATCTCATCAGGAAATTGCAAATATTTAAGGCCATACTGTTTCGCAATCGAGAGATATTCAAAAGCGTAATCGATCTCACCGGATTTCAAATATGCAATTAAATCTTCGGCCTTGGGTCTGACGTTGTTTTTGTTCACTATGGAGACAAGTTTTTCTCCTAAATTCGGTACATGATAATACGATCCGGCAAGCTCCATAAGCATGACGGCTGTATATCCGCCCGGATCCATGTTTGGATCACCATATCCCCATTCGACGCCACTTTTTTGAAGTATCTCGTACCAGCTATTGCCGTTTATTTCATTCGCATACTTACTTGATACCGTATACGCAAGAACCTCTTGATTCGTTGAAAATTGGATGTACCATTTTGTGTATTTTGGCATCAGATATTCCGGAAATAATGAGTAATCTGCCAAAACGACCACATCAGGTATCTGGTTCAAACCAGTGATCAATCTTATTATTTTGACGCTACCAAAGGATTCATCCTGAAAATAAACATCGGTGTGGTAAACTTTGTTAAAAGCTGCTTCTATTTCCCTAAAAGGCTTTGCGAGGCTGCCAGCATGCATGATTACAAGTGTTTGAGATGCCATTGAAATGCCACTTACAAAAAAGACTGCTGCAAAAATAAAAATAGCACGGATGTGAGATAATACTTTTGTCAAATTAAATCTCTCCCTTTGTGACTATTTCAGTGTCCAGTTTAACCCTAACTCTTTCAATTTTTCTCGTTTTGGAACACCATTTAAATCCCAACCTCTTGCGTTGTAATATTCTTCCAACATTGCCTCGTAATTTTGAATGGCACTTTCGGGAGTTGATGCATATTTCCCAAAATCTGGAATTTTTTTCACACGTTGTGGAATATCATCGTCTTTCCTTGAGATGCCCTCTCTTATATCAAACATGCGTTGAAGATTGTAGATTCTCTCTCCTATTTTCAAGAGTTCCTTCCCATCTATATCCCATCCTGTAAGAGTAGAAAGTG